>CAYMOV010000030.1:24710-27283 GCA_964392085.1 uncultured bacterium | reverse complement strand
GTGAAGGACTGGCGCATGAACAGGAAGTCGCAGGTGGGGGAATTGCTGGGGGCGTAGGCGCTGCTGTTGTACGAGACCGGCGAGATCAGGGCCCCGGTCTGGGGGTCCAACAACTGCTTGCCCCACAGGCTGCCGGTGACGTTGGCGGCGGTCACCCATCCGCTGGGGGTGAAGGCGGAGTCGTACCAGTTGGTGCCGGTCCCCGGGGGGGTAGGGGGGCTGGCACAAGCCACCCCCTGGATGTAATCGGCCGAAATGCCGGCACCGGTCCCGTTCGTAACGTAAACGTGGGTGCTGTCCGAGCAGGTGATATCCATGCTCCAGCTTCCCCAAACCTGTTGGGACGCCGTACTCGTTGCGCGCACGGCCAAGCTGTTGGTACCCGCCACGAAAGCGGAGCCGGTGAGGATGAGGCATGAAATGGCGGTTCCGTCATAACTACCCACATAGGCGAAGGTCCCCACATTGGATCCGTTGAGCCAAATACTGATCAAATCGTCTGCGTTCGCGCAGATCCTCGCGGAGGAAGGCGTGCAGGCGGCCCCGGATTCGGATGGTGAAAAGGCCTGGGCTAAGCCCATCCCTAATAAGAGGAATAGCCTGAGAATGGCCCAAAGGGACGAAAGGTTTCGGGTCTGGAAGAGGGTCATGGCCCACACACTCATCACGCGGGCAAGTCCCGTAACCCCTTTTGGGAGGACGGGTTTAAAACCCACTGTTTTAAGGAAGTTTATTCAATCAGGAGGCCACATCGTTTATACACATTGAACATTAGGCTTATAAATATGAAACAACTCCGAGCGGACCTACCGGATCACGAGGATTCGACGAAATTGGGCCCGAACCGGGCTGGTCAAGTGAATGATGTAGACCCCACTCGCGACGGGCTGGCCCCTCGCATTTTTCCCATCCCATGGGTACCAATCGTCAACCCGCGACGAGGCCCGTTCATCGACCAATGTCCGGATCCACTCCCCCGCCGAGTTGTAGATCTTCAGGTGATAGGGTCCGGAGAAGTTCGAGAAAGCCACATGGATGGACACCGGGCCGGTCGATGGATACACGACGTTATGGTCCACGTAAAAGGTGTCCGGGGGTTGGGTAGGGGTGAAGGTCTGCGTCGGCGAGGCGGTGAAGGTCGGGCTCGGGGTGGCCGTGGGGGTCCAAGTCCAGCTGGGAGTCCAGGTCGGGGTGAAGCTGGGGGAGGGCGTCCAGGTCTTGGTCGTGGTGAAGGTCCATGTCGGCGTCCAGGTCGGGCTGGAGGTGGAAGTCCAAGTCGCCGACAAGGTGGGAGTCAGGGTAAAGGTTGGGGTAAAGGTGGTCGTGAAGGTGGCAGTGAAGGTCGGCGTGAATGAAAGGGTAATGGAAGCCGTGAACGTCGGGGTGAACGACGGCGTGAAGGTAACGGTCGGGGTCAGGGTCGACGTTTGGGTAAACGTCTGGGTTGGAGTGAACGTCGCGGTGGCGGAGGGAACCGGGGTGAAGGTGTCGGTTGGGGTCAAGGTCGACGTTTGGGTAAACGTCCGCGTCGGCGTAGCGGTAGTCGTTGGGGTCCAGCTGGGCGTCCAAGTCGGGGTGTGGGTGTAGGTCGGCGTGAAGGATGGGGTCCCAGTGAGCGTTAAAGAAGCTGTCGGAGTCTGGGAGGCCGTCGCACTCGGCGTGGCTGTGGCCGACGGGATCGGGGTGTTCGTGATCATTGGGGTAAGGGTCTCTGTGGAGGTCGCTGTCGGCGTCGGGGTCTGGGTCTGGGTGTAGGTAGCCGTCGGGATGTTCGTAAAGGTGAAGGACGCGGTCGGCGTCGGCGTCGGGGTCTGGGTCGGGGTGGGTGACTTGGTTGGGGTAAACGTCGGTGTGGAGGTGGCGGTTGGGGTCTGGGTGAAGGTCGGCGTGTTCGTGACCGTTGGGGTCGGCGTCACCGTCGCCGAGGGAATCGGGGTATTCGTGATGGTTGGGGTGAAAGTGGCGGTGGGGGTCAAGCTCGGGGTGGGGGTCGGGGTCTGGGTATTGGTATGGGTCGTGGTGTTGGTGGGCGTCGGGGTGAAAGTCCGCGTGAATGTCGGGGTCGGCGTCGGCGTACTCGTCGGGGTGTAGGTGAGCGTCGGTGAGTTCGTGGGGGTGAAAGTGGCGGTCGGCGAAGGGGTCGGCGTCGGGGTCTGGGTTGGGGTGGGCGACTTGGTCGGCGTGAAAGTCGGGGTGAAGGTGGAAGTCGGGGTGTTCGTGAAAGTAAAAGTAGGCGTGATGGTGGGGGTTGGCGTCGCGGTCGCGGAGGGGACTGGGGTGTTGGTGATCGTCGGGGTGGGTGTCCGGGTCGGGGTGCTCGTCGGCGTGGGTGTGAAGGTATTCGTGGGTGTCGACGTGAAGGTGTATGTCGGCGTGGGGGTTTTAGTGGGGGTCGGAGTGGGCGTGTTGGTGTAGGTCGAGGTGGGGGTCGGGGTGAAGGTCCGGCTGGGGGTTGGGGTAAGGGTGTAGGTCGGCGTCGGCGTAAAGGTGTTGGTGAAGCTGTTCGTGTTCGTCGGGGTGGGGGTTGGCGTCTGGGTCGGAGTCGGCGACTTGGTCGCGGTCGGGGTGAACGT
>CAYMOV010000030.1:0-24610 GCA_964392085.1 uncultured bacterium | reverse complement strand
TGGGGGTTGGCGTCTGGGTCGGAGTCGGCGACTTGGTCGCGGTCGGGGTGAACGTGAAGGTAGGGGTCGCGGTCCGGGTGGCCGTAAAGGTGGCGGTCGTCGTCGAGGTGGGGGTGGCCGTCGGGGTAAAGGTTCGGGTCGGGGTCGAGGTGGCGGTCGGGGAAGGAGTGGCCGTGAAAGTCGCGGTAAAGGTGCGAGTGGCGGTCGGCGTGGAGGTGGGCGTAAAAGTGAAGGTGAAAGTCGCCGTGTTGGTCTTGGTCGGCGTGGGGGTCGGGGTGAAGGTGTTCGTCGCGGTAAAGGTCCGGGTGGGGGTATTCGTTGAAGTGAAGGTATTAGTCGGGGTAAACGTGAAAGTCGGGGTCCGGGTCGGCGTAAAAGTGTAGGTCGGCGTGGCGACGCCGGACACCGTGATGACCGCGCAGGCCGTCGTCACAGGACCCGTCATGAATTGCCGGGCCGCGCAGTTGGTGAGGGGGCCCGAGGGGGCCGCCGCGCCGATCTGGGCCACCAGGGTCACGTTCACGACGCTTCCGGGCGCCGCGTCATCCACGTTCCAAACCACCGGGTTGGTGGTGACCGCCGCCGCGGGCGACGAGGAGACGTACGTGAGGTTTGCCGGAAGGGTGTCGGTCAAAATCGCCCCCACCCGGTTGGGCTGCCAGCTGAAATTGTCGAAGACCTGGGGGGAGGCCGAGGTATAAAGGCCCTGGGTGCCGGCTCCCGGCAGGCGGTTGGCCGTGTCCGTGAAAGCGGCGATCAAGGCACCGTTGTAGTACACGAAGAACTTGTTACCCCCGCGGACCACCTTCACGGGCACCAGCGCGGGGGGCGCGGTTTGTTGAAACGCCTGGTTCGTCAGTTGCGCGATCGTCACCGCCGCGGATCCGTCGAAATAATAGAGCCCGACCGTATCGTCACCCGGGTTGCCGTACCCCGTGCTCACCGTGATGTAGTAGTACTTTCCGCCCTGGTATCCCATGACGAAGCCCTGGTCGGGGCCCGCCACGAAGGTCATATTGGCGCTCACCGCGCCGTTCACGCCGTCGGACCCCAGGGCCGTGAAGGCGTCCTTGCCCCAGGTGCCGAAGGTCATCACCCCGCCGGACTCTGTCCAGTAGGTGGCGAACGCGTTGTTGGACATCCAGGTCCCCGTCCAGCTCGTCCCGGAGAAGGTGTCCAAGATGGGCGTTCCGCCCCCGGGCGCCTGGTAGGACAGGGTATAGGTCACCGACGCGCCAGCCGGGAGGGAGGTCGGGTTGGCGGTTTTCGTGAAGGGGTTCACGACGGTCACGGCGGCGTTACCGGTGACCGTGACTTGGGCGTTATCCGCGGCGGCGGCCGCGACGTTGGGGAGCACGGCGCCCGGCGCCGCGCCGGCGGGCACGATGGCCTTGTACCGGACGTCGCCCGATTGGCCGCCGCCCATCAAGCCCAGGTTCCAGGTCAACAGGTTGCCCGCCTGAACCGCGGCCGGGGTCGACGAGGCGAAAGCCATCCCCGCCTGGAGCGTGTCGGTCAACCGCACGTTGATCGCGTTCAGGTCGTCGCCGATTCGGTAGTTGTCGTATTGGGCCGCGCCCCCATCGTTATAGATGCCGGCGTAACCCGGCCGCTTGGCGTAATTGGTGGGGTCGTTGCAGCTGAAGACCAGGACGTTGTCCATATACACGTTGAAAACGTAGCTCTTGATGACCACGCGGATATTGTGCCAAACGTTCGGGTTGAAACCCGGCAACGGCGCGGCGCCGCAGACCTGCAGCCAGGTGGGGCTCGTTTGGACGTCCACGAAATAGTTTCCGGCCCCGTCGTTGTACACCTTGGACTTATATCCCTTCCCGTCGGCCGGGTCGTACAGGAACTGGATCGCGGTATTGCCGGACCCCCCCGTCCCCAGCAGGAAATCCATGGAAATGGTCCCATCGGAGAACTTGGGCGTGTCGTTTCGGTACAACGTGTAATACGCGTTTTGGAGGTTGGTGATGACCCCGCCGGCGTTGCTCCAACCCGAGTTGCCATGGTCGGTGGCCCAGCCGGGGAAGATGGTCTGCGTCCCGTTCCCGGAGTCGGTCCCCAAGTTGTCGTTGAAGTCATCGAACACCGAGAGGCCCGCGGTCTGGACGCTGTAATGAAGGACGTATTCCACCGTGTCGCCGGGTAGCACCATGGTGGGTTGGGCGCTCTTGGTGATGGTAAGCACCGGTCCCTTGACCGTCACCGAGACGCTGGGGGAGTTGTAGGTGGTGCCGTCCACGACCACCTGGGCGGTGTTGGGCACCACATCGCCGTTCTTAAGGCTGTTGGTCACCAACGCGTCGTACCAGACCGACTTGCCGCAGGATTGGAACGCCACCACCGCGGACACCTGGTTCATGTAAGCGGTCATGGCAACGCCGCCGGATTGGTGCTCGATGTAGGGGTGCAGGCGTTGGAGGCTGGTGAGGTTCCAAGTGGAAAGGCCGGTGATGTCCCAGGTCTCGGTGACGTCGGAGGCTTGGCCATTCCCCGCTGTCAGGGTCGTGGCCCCCTCCAGGGTGGAATCGTCGCCGTCGTTCGAGAACTTCGCCACCACGTTGTCGCCCGTGTTGGGCTTATGCCAGACGAAGACCAACTTGACGGAGGAGACTGAGGACACCGAGTAGCCCGTCAGGGGATCCAGGTAGAACATGTTGGATTGGTAGGTGGTGAAGGCGTCGGTGGTTGAGGTGGCCCAGGTGGCGTCGTTGTTCTGGACCTGGGCGGCCTTGCCCCAGGCGCCCGCGGTGTCGCCCCAGGGCTTGAGGGTCAAGGTGGTGTTCTGGCAGGTAACCGATCCAAGGTTCCAGGTGACGGTGCCCCCGCCCACGGTCCCGCCGGCGCTTGTCCCCACGACGGTGAGACCCGCCGGCACCGCGTCCGCGATGGAAGTGGTCGTGGAGGAACCGCCCGGGTTGTCGTAGACGAGGTAATACCTGAAGGTGTCCAAAACCTTGGGGGTGAAATTGTCGGCGGACTTTACGATGGTAGGGGCCGTGAAGGCCAAGGGGTACAGCAGATACAACCCGCCCATAAGGACAAGCGTTTTCAAACGTGAGGTTTTATAAAAACGTTTTACTTCCACAAAGCAAAACCCCGTTCCAAGGTTAACCGGGCATCAGTCATTGTACCCCAACCCCAAACTTTAGACGGCCCAACTGGTCGGCCTTTCTATCTTAATGGAGGGAAATGGGTCACCCTTATGTCAGTCCACAGGATTTGTCGGTGGTTCTCTTCCGCGAGGGTGAGGGTACCCATTTCCAACATGCCTCCCCAGGACCTAACCTGGAATCCTAGAAACCCCTGAAAAGCCAACTATACTGCGCCCCATGTCCTCCCAGAACTCTTCCTCTAGCGCCGGTTTTATGGGAAAAACCGTCCTGGCCTTTGAAAACCGACAGGCCGCGGAAATCGCGGACTTGATTCGTCGTCATGGGGGGGTACCCCTGTTGGCCGCCGCGCTCCAAGAGGTCCCGTTGGAAGGGAACCCAGGGGCTTTCTCACTATACGAAAAGATCCGGCGGGGAGAACTGGACGCCTTGATCCTCCTCACGGGGGTGGGGGCCAGGGTCCTTTGGAAGCTCTGGGAAACCAAGGTCGCCCCCGCCGACATCAACTTCAACCTGGAAAAGATCGCCCTCGTGGTCCGTGGGCCCAAATCCGCCAAGGCCCTCACGGATCGAAACCTGACCCCAACCCTTTCCGCGCCGGAGCCCAACACCTGGCGGGAAGTCCTCGGGGTCTTGGACGGTTGGCGAAGCCTGAAAGGCCTCCGGATCGCGGTCCAGGAATACGGAAAACCCCAACTGGAACTGGTTCAGGCCCTGCGAGACCGGGGCGCGGCGGAGGTCTTGACCGTCCCGGTGTATCAATGGAAACTCCCAGCGGACCTGGGACCCCTCCACCGGGCCATCGAGGCCCTCGGCGAGGGACAAGTCGGGGCGGTGTTGTTCACCTCGGCGGTCCAGGCCACCCACCTTTTCCAGGTGGCCGAGGCGTTGGGCCGAAAACGGGAAGTGGTCCAGGCCTTGGGCCGGGTCGCCCTAGGATCCGTGGGGCCCATGGCCACTGAGGCCCTCCGCGCGGAAGGTTTGGTCCCCGATTGGGAGCCCCATCACCCTAAAATGGGGTTTCTCGTGAAGGAAACCGCCGAGCGGTTCCAATCCATCCTTGCCGGAAAGGTCATCTCCATGTCAGGCCCCTCACCTGTCCCCCAAAACCCCAGCGCCCTTTCGGAGTCCCTCTTCCTCAAGGCTTGCCGCAAGGAAAAGACGGACCGCACGCCGGTCTGGCTCATGCGCCAGGCGGGCCGTTACCAGGAAAGCTACCGCAAGATCCGGGCACAGGTTTCGTTCCTGGAACTTTGCAAGACTCCCGCCCTGGCCGCTGAGGTCACGGTCAACGCCGTGGCCGAGACCGGCGTGGACGCCGCCATCCTCTTCGCCGACCTGCTCCTGATCGCCGAACCCCTCGGTTTCAAACTGGAGTTCGCCAAGGACGAAGGCCCGGTCCTGCACAACCCATTCCGCTCGTCCGAGGACCTCTCCCGGGTCCGCGCCGTGGACGCCGCCACCGACCTGGGTTACGTGGCCGAGGCCATGAAACTTTGCCGGTCTTCCCTGCCCTCCGGGATCCCCCTCATTGGATTCGCCGGGGCGCCCTTCACGCTCGCTTCCTATCTCATCGAGGGCGGCGGGTCGAAGAACTACGTCAAGACTAAGCGACTCATGATGACCGAGCCCCAGGTCTGGGACGCCTTTTCCGCCAAGCTGGCCGAATCCACCTCGGGGTACCTCTCGATGCAGGTCGAGGCCGGGTGCCAGGCGATCCAGCTTTTCGACTCCTGGGTGGGTTGCCTGTCCCCCGGGCTATTCGAGAAGGGTGTTTACCCCCACCTGAAAAAGCTGGTGGCCGACCTGAAATTGAAACATCCCGGCATCCCGGTCATTTATTTCGGCACCCAGACCGCCCCCTATTTCCACCTGCTGAAGGACCTGGGAGCCGAGGTGGTGGGGGCCGATTGGCGGATCGAGTTGGATGAGGCCTGGACCCAATTGGGCGACCTGGCGATCCAGGGCAACCTGGACCCGGTGGCGCTTTACGCGCCCCTGCCCCAATTGAAGGCCCAGGCCGGGGACGTCCTGCGCCGGGCCGCTGGCCGCCCCGGCCACATCTTCAACCTGGGACACGGCATCCTGCCGGACACGCCCTACGACCACGTGAAGGCCCTGGTGGAGATGGTCCACGAATACAGCCCAAAAGCTTAACGAAAAGCTAAAGCGGCTTTTCACCACCAAGAACACCAAGTTTTAAAGCCAAACACAAAAAACTTATCCCCGACGGCTTGGCAGGCTTGAGTTTTCATCCCACACCAGCTTGAATGCGTGCGGTTTTCTACGATCAAGTTCACCAAGGTTGTTGTCGGCCTTAAAAGGATTCCCTTGGTGTGCTTGGTGGTGAAACCTTGGCTTTGCTTGGCTGGGCTTGGTGGTTCAACAAACCGTGAGGTCGTTCCTTGTCCGACAAACGCGCCGTTTTCTTAGTGGGGTTCGGGGGGCCCGAAAAGCCCGAAGAGGTCCTTCCCTTCCTGAAGGACGTCACCGCGGGCCGCAATATCCCCGAGGAACGCCTGAAGCTCGTGGTCAAGCAATACGAGGCCATCGGCGGGGTCTCCCCCTACACCTGCCTGACCCTGGGCCAAGCCACGGCCCTCCAGAAACTGTTGGAGGCCCGGGGCCTTCCCTTGCCGGTCCGGGTCGGATACCTCCACAGCGCCCCCCGAGTCCAGGACACGCTCGGTTCCTTCCTACGGGAAGGTTTCACCGACCTCACGGTCATCGTCATGGCCCCACACCGGAGCCCGGCCTCCTACGACAAATACGTGGCCCGGGTCCAGGACGCCGTGATCGCCCTGGAGGCCCAGGGTCTTCCCCGCCCCACCCTCCGGTATCCGCCGCCCTGGCACCTTCGGCTCGGTTTCATCCAAGCCCAGTCGGATCGGGTGATGGAGGCCGCGGCCAAGCTGAGTTCCGATGAGAAACGCCATGTGGAACTGATCTTCACGGCCCACAGCATCCCCGAATCCATGGCGGCCGAGTCGCCTTACGTCCAACAGTTGAATGAAACCTCCCGGGCGGTGATGGAACGGGTCCATGTACCTTACTATTACCTCGCCTTCCAGAGCCGGAGCGGGCGGCCGGAGGATCCTTGGTTGGGCCCGGACATCGGGGCATTTCTCGAGGATCGGGGCCACGCCGGTTTGCAGGTAGCCGTGGTGGCGCCCATCGGTTTCCTCGTGGACCACGTGGAAGTGCTTTACGACCTGGACCACCTCGCGCAAAAGCACGCCGAGAAGGCCGAGATCCGAATGGTGCGGGCCGGCACCGTGGGCGACCACCCGTCCTTCATCGCCACATTGGCCTCCCTGGTTGAGGAAACCTATGGGAAACCCGCCGAGAAGGATGACCGTTGAGCCCCCGCCGAATCGTCATCATCGGATCCGGGGTCAGCGGCCTCGCCTGCGCGAACAAGCTGATGGAACTCTCGGGCGGCCGGGACCTGGACCTGAAGATCGTAGACGAGGCCCCCGCCCCCGGCGGCGTATTGGAAACATTCCATCAGGACGGTTTCGTGATGGAGGGCGGGCCCGACTGTTTCATCACCGAGAAGCCCGCCGGCATGGCCTTGGTGAAGCGCCTCGGTCTGGAGGGCGAGTTGATCGGCACCAACCCCCAGCTCTCCCAGTCCTTCATCCTCCATCAGGACAGGCTGGAGCCCATCCCCGAGGGGTTTTACCTGCTGGCCCCCACCCGCCTATGGCCGTTGGTGACCACCCGTCTCCTGTCCCCCTGGGGCAAACTCCGCGCGGCGCTCGAGCCCCTGGTGCCGAAGCGGACCGACGTGGAGGACGAAAGCATCGGGGCCTTCGTGCGGCGCCGCCTGGGGCGGGAAGTCCTCGACGCCCTGGCGCAACCGCTCTTGGGCGGGGTCTATAACTGCGACCCCGAGCGCCTCAGCTTGAACGCGTGCCTGCCCAGGTTCCGGGACATGGAACGCAAGTACGGCTCACTCCTCAAGGCCATGGCCCATAAACGGGTGGCGGGTTCCGCCAAGGCCAGCGGCGCGCGCTATTCGCTGTTCGTCTCCTTTAAGAATGGCATCCGCACCCTGGCGGACGCCCTGATCGCCCGTCTCCCTCCCGGAGCCATCCTCCCGGGGCAACCGGTGACCGCCTTGGCCAAGAAAGGCGACGGCACCTGGGACCTGACCCTGGGGTCCCAAACCCTGAACGCCGACGCCCTGGTCCTGGCCCTCCAGCCCGCCAAGATGCTTACCCTCTTATCGCCCCTGGACAGCGAGTGGTCCCCATTGCTCCAAGGCGTCCCCGCCCACGATTCCGCCACCTGGAACCTGGGATTCAAGAAGGAACAGGTTAAGCGGCCCTTGGACGGCTTCGGCTTCGTGGTACCTGAGCGGGAGGGCAAACTGCTCCTGGGCTGTACCTACTCCAGCCAGAAGTTCGCGGGGCGAACCCCCGAGGGCCACGTTTTGCTCCGGGCCTTCCTGGGACGCGAAGCCGCCGAGAAGCTGAACACCGAAGGCGAGGAAGCGGTCTTGAAGAAGGTCTACGCGGAAATCGCGCGGGTCCTGAAGATCGAGGGCGAACCCGTCCTCACCAAACTCACACGCTATAAGTCCTGCATGTCGTTCTACCAACCGGGTCATGTGAGCCGCGCCGAGCGGATGCGCTTCAAGGCATCTGAGTCACCCGGTTTATTCTTGGCGGGCAACGGCTTATCGGGTTCGGGAATCCCGGACTGCATCGCCTCGGGTGAGGCCGCCGCGGAAAAATCCTGGATAAGCCCGAGCCAGGGCCTTTAAGCGGTTTCATTGATCCGTCTTCACGATGCCGCTTGTGGTTGAACCATCAACCATTCAGGATTTACCGCCGAAAATATTTTGCAGGCCTGTGTCACAAGACTTCACACGACAACGCCGGCCGGCCAAAGACTTTACAAGGACGAAACAACGGCGCAGAATGTCATTCCAGATATGGATACAACACTTACCGACAAGCGCGTTCATAAGCGTTGCAAGTTCGAGCGGCGCGTCGAGGTCTGGCACCAGGACTCGACGACCTCCGCCCGTCCGAAGGGCGTCCATCGCCCAGAAGTCTGCCGTTCGCGCGATATCAGCCAGGGCGGAATCAAGATCGAGACCGCCAAACCGATCCCCCTCTCCACCGTGGTCAAGCTCGACTTCCAGATGTTCGAGGAAAAGCCCGTCCAGGTGTTCGCCAAGGTGGTTTGGACGGCGGAGCGTTGCTGTGGACTGCAGTTCATGACCTTCGACGGCCCCAGATAACAGCAGCGGATGGCGGTTAGCTTTAAACAATATGAAGAAACGACTTATACCAGCAGTTCCCCCGCCGCATCGACCACTTCCTCCACGCTGATCTCATTCATGCAGAAATACCCATCCTTGCGTAGGCATTGGTGCGACCGGCAGGGCGCGCACTCGGGCTTCTTCGTGATCACCCGCACCTGGCTCCCCCTCGGGGCCCAGACCTCCGGTTCGTTGGCCGCCGAGAACAGGCTCACCACCGGGATGCCGCAGGCCGCCGCGAGGTGGGCGGGTCCCGTGTCGCAGCCGATGAAGAGGCGGCATTCCCGGAGCACCGCCGCCATCTCCCTCAACGACAGCTTTCCCGATAGGTTCACCACGGGGACCTTGAGGTCGTCGAGGATCTCGTGGGCGAAGGACGTGTCCGCCGCGGAACCCAAAAGGACCAGGTCCGCCTGGGTCGTGGCGTGCAGTTCGTGGAGGAGCGACGTGAAGGCGTCCTCGTTCCACTTCTTGGAGGGCGTGGCGGCGCCTACGTGCACAGCGACGCGGGGCACGTTGGGCAGGCTTTCCTGTTTGGGGAGGTGGGCCAAGGCGGTCTTGCGGTCCCGTTCCGAAACCCACATCTCAAGGTGGTCGCCGTCCCGGGGGATGCCGAGGGTGTCCAGCAAAAGGAGGTTCCGTTCGACCTGGTGGGTGCCGACATCCGGCAACGGAGCTGAATGCGTGAGCCCAGCCTTCCCGATGCCGAGGGCGAAACCGGCCCGGACCGCGGCGCCCGATAGGGCGGTGACCAGGGGGTCCATTTGGCTTTGATAGCGGAAGTCCAGGACCTGGTCGAATTTGCGGGAGCGCAGGTACCGGACCAGCTTGAGGGCGGAGGCCCAGCGGGCGATCGCGGGGTAACCGGGCATGAGCCAATGGGCGTCGAACAGGACCACCTCGTCGAAATAGGGGCAAGCCTCGGCTAGGTTGCCGATGTCCGAGGGGACCAGCACCGTGATGCGCGCGTCGGGGTATTTCTTCCGGAGGGCCCGGTAGGCCGGGATGCCCAGGACGAAGTCACCGATCCGGTCGAGGCGGAGGAGGGCGATTTGCATAACGCACCAAGGTTATCAGGCGGGGTCGACGCCGCCAAAGGGTTTTTGCGGATTTTGATGCAGTCTCTTAATTCAACTATCCAAATGGATATTCGTCAGGGAAACCCCCTGGGACGACTGCTCCACCAGGATCTGGATCGCCTCAAGTTCACCCCCGTCGAGCCAGACCGTCCCGTCGTAGGGGCAACGGTCGATCACCACCCGGGTCAACATGCCGTGGAAAGCCTTGGACATCCGCTTGTGGCATTCGGGGCAGTTGATCGCCACCCCCGCGGGCGCCAACAAGAGGGTCTTCTCAGGTTGGGCCTTGCGCCAGGCCACGACCTGCTGGATCTGGTTGGGGTCAAAGGTCACCTCATGTCGGGCCACGATCCGGTCCAGGACCCCCTCCTTCAATAGGTAGCCCTGGCAATAGGGGCAGTAAAGCACCGGCGCCCCCTCGTAAACGCGGTCCACCATGTGGACGTTGCAATGGGGGCAGGTTTCAGCCGCCACCTTCCCTTGGACCTGTTTTTCGAAGAGCGGTACCAGGTCGGGGGCCTTGCCGGCCGTGACCATCGCCTGCCCGCCCTCGGGGCAGACCCAGGTGTCGGGTTTCATCGTTCCGGCGGCCAACAGTTGCGAGAAGTTGTAGGGCCCCACCCAGGCCCCGCCCAGAAAGGCGAGGTACCGGGGATCCGCACCTATCACCGGGGAGGCTGGAGCCGCCGCCTCGGGCTTCGGATCGGGTTTCAACGAAAGGGCGTCGGCCTTCGCGAAATCCAAAAGGCGATGGATGCGTAGGGCCACCGGCGGATGGGTGGAAAAGAGGTTGGCGGCGGTGCCGACGGCCTCGTCCAGGTAGTTCGACTCGGGATTAAGGATGAAGACCGATTTGAATCCCGGGGGTGGGTCGGACCCGCCCCGGAACTTTCCCGCGATCTTTCGGAGGGCGTCCGCCAGGGCCAGGGGATTCTTCGTCATGCGCACCGCCTGGAGGTCCGCCAGGTACTCGCGGTTGCGGGAAAGGGCCATGGACAGCAGGCTCGTCATCATCTTGCCGAAGAGGGCCACCAGCCAAAGCAGGACGATGCCCCCGCCGGACCGGGACCGGCCGTTCCCGCCCCACCTTCCCATCGGTCGGCTCCCGGCGGACTTGAACATATCGGCCAGGTTGTCGAACACCGAGGACAGGGCCCCCGCGGTGGTCAGGAGTCGGCTGTCGCCATGCGCCAGGTGGGAGGCCTCATGGGCGATGACCGCGCCCAATTCGTTTCGGTCGAGTTTGCCGATCAGACCCTCGGTGGCGCCGATGGCCATCGATCCTTCCGAATCAGCCAGGGAGAAGGCGTTCATGCCGGGGCTGGGGAGGACGACCACCCGGGTCCCGTGGAGACCCGTGGCGGTTTCCGCCTCCCGCACCAATTGGATCAACCGCGCGTGGCGCTCGTCCTGGGGGTCGGCGGGTTGGGCGCCCAGGGTCGCCAACAGGTCGTCCAGGCTTCGGTGACTGGCCGACCAGTAATGGGCGAAGCCGAACAGGACCCCGATTAGGGTGCCGAAGAACCAAACCTTCGGCAGGGCGGATCCCCACCAGGCCATCGGGGTCCCCAGGGCGATGACGGCGGCGAGGGCCAGGAGGTTGAAGCAGGCGATGTAGATCGCCAGGAGGAGGAAAACGAGCAGGACCGTATCGCGCTGGGCCTTGGCCCTGGCCTCGAACACGGTTTCCTTGGGAAGCGCGGTGAACACTTCAACGCCAATAAGGAATGGTGAATGCGTCATGAGAAATGGCTTGGAAGGTCTCCAATCTCACTTTCCTCATTCCGAATTCCCAATTCACAATTTGACTTGTGGAACTTCCTTCTCGGCCTCGGCGGTCTGGAAGAAATCCCGCTTCGTGAAGTTGAACATGCCCGCGATGAGGTTCGAGGGGAACTGCTGGATCTGGGTGTTGTAGTTGGCGGCGATGTCGTTGAAGTAGCCGCGCGAGTAGGCGATCTGGTTCTCGGTGGAGGTCAGTTCCTCCTGCAGCTGCATGGCGTTCTTGTTGGACTTCAGGTCGGGGTACTGCTCCCAGACCGCCATGAGGCGGCCCATGAGGCCCGACAGCTCGTTCTCGGACTTCATGCGGTCACCCTGGTTCGTCGCGCCCATGGCGGCGGCCCGGGCCTGCAGGACTTTCTGCAGGGTCTCCTGCTCGAACTTCATGACGCCCTTCACGGTCTCCACCAGGTTGGGGATCAGGTCGTGGCGGCGCTTGAGCTGGACGTCGATCTGGCTCCAGGCGTTGTCGGCCTCGATGCGGTACTTGACCAGGCTGTTGTAGGTGAACATCACGAAGAAGACCGGCAGGAGCAGCAGCCCCAGCAGGATCAAAGCCACGATGAGCCACGCCATGAAAGGCCTCCCCAAATGGTGTCCGGTCCCCCGCCGGACCCGAGCGAACGCCGTTTAATATAGGATATGGACCCGAACTTGACCACCCGCGCCTTAGGGTTTTTGGGGCGGTTTATCGTAGGTTTTCTCGCCGAAAATCGGGAAGGTTTGGAGCCCAAACGCCTTCGGGTCCCCCAGGGCCATACTGACCCCTTCGGCGGGGTTTCGGTTGAAGATGTCCTGGTTTTGTTTGATGAAGTCGGCGAAGGCCTTCAACCGCCTTTGGGTTTCAGCCGGCTTGGTCCTGCCTCCATCGGTCAGGCGAAACTCAAATTCACGCTCCAAGTCGGGCCCCAACCCGAAATCGTTCTGGAATTTGGCGCCCTCGCGGTCGGTGATCTCACCCACCGCCGGGATTTGCTCCTTATGGGCCCAACTTTCCACGTCCCATCCCCCCCCAGGCCTTTGGATGAGCACCACCACGATCAACAGGACGAACAGGAGGATCGCCCCGAATACCGCGGCTTGCGCGCGACGCCCCCGATGCTTGGGATCCTTCCGATCGGTTGGTTTCACTTGTTTCACGTCGTCCTCCCCCATGCCCCTCAATTATCGCAAACCAAGGCCATATTACGGCCCGGTTTCACTTGACACCCTTAAACCACCCGATTATTCTTCATTGCCTTCAACACCCCCAACGACCCGTACCTGACACCCAAGGAGCCTTTCATGGCCAAGCCCGCCAAGAAAAAAGCCCCCCACAAAAAGCCCGCCCCCAAAGCCGTCCCCAAGGCCGAGACCAAAAAAAAGGCCCCGATCGCCTTGGCGAAAGTGAAACCCCTCGCGATCGTCCCGAAGAAATTCAAACCCGGCAAAGTCAACCCTTCCTACCTGCCCCTCCTCAGGAAGCTCCAAACGCGCCGCGACGAGATCCTCGGCCAGGTCGACCACCTGGAGCAGGAGCTCCGTGAGGACATGTCCGAGAGCCAAAGCACCCCCGGGGACATCGCCGACCATGGTTCGGGCGAGATCAACCAACACCTTTCCGTGACCCTCATGGAAAACGACAGGGTGGAGTTGAACCTCATCGAGAAAGCCCTGGCCCGTTTTGAAACGTCCGAGTACGGCCAATGCGAAAGCTGCGGCAAGATTATATCCTTAGAACGGCTGAAGGCCATCGCTTGGGCCACCCGTTGTATTGCCTGCCAATCTCGGAGCGAGGGATCCTGAGGGTGCCCCAGTCCCCCAAACCCAACGGTTTGGGGGCCCTTTTATCCCCTGTCCTGCGTCAGTTAAACCGTCCCCATTCGTGTTGATCGTATAAGGAAGGGCCCGCCTTGATCGGGCCGATTGACCCAGCCCATCCCTCCCGGTAGCATACTTCCATGCGGCGAACGACCCTGTGCTTCGGAATCCTGATTTTACTCCTGGCCTCACCTTGCCTTTGGTCGAAATCGCGCCACCCTACGGCCACTCCCACGCCGACGCCGAGCCCCACCGCGACCCCGACCGCCGTTCCCGCGAGCGTCGATGCCGGCCCCGCTTCACTTTATGGGTTCGACCAGGCCTGGGGTTCCTCGGGTTCCAGCCCCTTCCAATTAAGCCAGCCCACCGGTATCAGCATCTCCACCGCAGGCCTCATGGCCATCGCGGACACCGGCAACAACCGGATCGTCCTTTGGGACACCGACGGAAAACCCATCAGCGCCTTTGGGGCCTGGGGCACCTCGGCGGTCTGGCGGAACCCCCCACAATTCAACCACCCCGAAGGCATCCTCATCCATCCCTCGGGGCAATACTTCGTGGCGGACACCGGCAACAACCGGATCGTCGTGGTGGACCAGCGGGGGATGGCGGTGACCGCCTGGGGCCGCCGGGGAACCGGGGACGGCGAGTTCGATTCCCCCAGGGCTTTCACGGTCGGCAAGGCCGGGGACGTCTGGGTGCTCGATTCGGGCAATTCCCGCGTGCAAGTCTTCAGCGCACTGGGGGCCTTCAAGTTCAAATGGGGGACCTTCGGGACCGACCCGGGCCAATTGAATAACCCCCTCGGAATCGACTTGAACCTGATCGAGCAGGTGCACATCGCCAATACCCAAAACAACCGGTATGAAATATTTAATACGGACGGAACCCCGGTCACCTATCAAGGTTGGATGGGCAACGGCCCCAACCAATACACCGAAGCCGGCGGCTTGACCAACACGCCCAGTGGCTGGATCGCCGTCGTGGACGGCACCAACGGCCGGGTCGAGTTTTACAACCACCGGTTCGAGTACGTGGGCGATTGGAAGGCCACGAACGATCCCGCCTGGCAGGGTCCCCCCCCCCATTTCAGGGGCATTGATTCGGACCAGCAAAACCGCCTTTACATCACCGACATGGCCAACTCGAGGATCATCCGCCTGAAGCCCCTCCAAAAGATGACCTCCGCCCCGGTCCGCACCCCTACCATCGTCCCCGACCAGCAAAACCTGTATGGCGGCCAAAACTTTCCCGTACGCTGAGCCCACCCGGCGAAGCGTGAGCTTTCGGCGTGTCGGCCCAATCAGGGCCGACCCTGTTCGTTGAGACCGCCGAATCGCGCATTTCCCCCCCGGTAAGGCGCAAGCTTGATCGCCCCCAATCCTCTGAGGCCACCAGCCGAAGCTCAGCCTTTTAGAGTGCCGGGCCATAGAGGCCCGGCCCCGATCCAAACAGGATGGGGCGAAGGCGAACCCCTGTTTTCCTATCGACCTGCGGTGGTAAACTTCCCCAGCTTCACCCAAAGGATCCCATGAGCCGCGTCCTACTGGCCGTTTCCAACCTCCGATCCATCTTCGGCGACGCCAACGCCGTGCCGGGCCATCCCCATACCGGGGTGGCCTACCTGACCGCGTTCCTCAAGTCCAAGGGCGTGACCGTGGACGTCTACGACGAGCGCATGGATGGCCCGGACAAGCTGGGCGAATTGTTGAAGACCCCCTACGACCTGGTGGGGGTCACGGCCTTTTCCTATTCCCTCGGCCACGTGTACGCCCTGCTGAAAAAGATCAAGACCCTTACCCAGGCCCCCCTGGTGTTGGGCGGGCCCCACGTCTCGGTGTCCAAGTTGGCGGTCCTGCGGGATACCCCGGTGGACTTCGCCGTGAAGCACGAGGGCGAGTTGACCGTGCTGGAGCTCTTGGAGCGCCTGAAGCTCCCAAACCCCGACTTCGGATCGGTCTTGGGGTTGATGTGGCGGGACCAAGGGGAGCCCCGGGAGAACGCCGACCGGCCCCTGCTCCAGAACCTCGATGAGCTTCCCCTGCCGGACTACGACGCCTTCGGCATCGAGCGCTACCCCTGCTGGACCCAGAAATCCATCCCCCTCATCACCCAACGGGGTTGTCCCTACAAGTGCAATTTCTGCTCGGTGCCGGTGTCCATGGGCGGGTCCTTCCGGGCCCGAACCCCCGGGAACGTCCTAGCCGAAATCGAGCATTGGCACGCCAGGGGCTTCCGACACTTCCAGGTGAACGACGATGTCTTCAACCTCCACCCGCCCCGGGTCCTGGAGATCTGCCGACTGATCATCGACCGGAAACTCGACATCACCTGGGAGCTCTACAACGGCATGCGGGTGAACGCCGTCACCGCCGAGATGCTCGACCTCATGAAGCGCTCGGGTTGCCGCTTGATCTCCTACGGTTGCGAGTCGGGAAGCCCCCGGATCCTCAAGATCATCCGCAAGGGTCTCACCAAGGACCTGGTCTCCAAGGCCGTGAAACTGACCTACGAGGCCGGGATCCCCTGCTCGGTGAATTTCATCGTGGGGCATCCCACTGAGACCTACGAGGACGCCCTCGAGAGCGTGCGGTTCGCGGCCTCGCTCCCTGCCTCCTTCATCAACTTCTACAACGACACCCCCTACCCCGGCACCGAGCTGTTCGAGTGGGTCCGGACCAGCGCCCGTTTGCTGTATCCCGAGTACCTGACGGACCTTTCCTACAATTCCCGGGAGCCGATCTACGATTCCCCTGAGTTTCCCAAGGAAGAGCGGATCAAGATCCTGGACATGGGCCGGGACCTCTACGAGAGGAGCGTCCTGCGCTACCGGATGGGCCCCATCCTGGGCCCCCTGGGTTTCTGGATATCCCGCGTCCCCTTCCTGAAGAACTGGGGCCAGCGCTTCGTCACCAACACCAAGCTGGGCCACGCGATCTTCAGCCGCCTGAGCGTGAAATTCGGGGGAATGGTCTGGGTACGTTAAGACCATAAGTCTTAACGCTCGCTTATCCTGTGTCGGGCCAAAAAGGCCCGGCCTGGGTACGGTGAGGGCCGGGCTGTTTGGGGGCCTTCGGCCCGGGGCCCGGTCCACGCTAAACAAGTGTCTCGGCTTGATGCTTGGCACAGCGGCCTTCAAGCCGAACCGTGAGTTTACCCTGTGCCGGGCGTGGTAAAGCCTTCCTTTCTTTTTCAACTTTTAATGCCTTTTGAATTTACAATGATGGGCCGTTGGAATCCCGTCCTCCCGTTAGAGGATGGACCCCAGGATCCCCCTATGAACCGTTGTCTCGTCACCGGCGGCGCCGGCTTCGTCGGGTCTCACCTCTGCGATGAGCTGCTCGCCCGGGGCCACCGGGTCACCGCACTCGACAACCTCCTGACCGGCAGCCGGGATAACCTGGCCCACCTGAAGGGCCATCCCCGGTTCCGTTTCGTGAAGGCCGACGTCACCCAGCCTTTCCCAAAATCCTTGGCCCCTCATGACCGCGTGTACCACCTGGCCTCCCCCGCCTCCCCGGTGGGTTACATGAAGTTCTCCATCGAGACCATCCTCACCAACTCGCTCGGCACCCTGAAGCTCCTGGAGTACTGCCGGAAGCACCGGGCGAAATTCCTGTTCGCCTCCACCAGCGAAGTCTATGGGGACCCGGCGGTTCATCCCCAGAAAGAAACCTACTGGGGAAACGTGAACTCCTTCGGCCCACGGTCCTGCTACGACGAATCCAAGCGCCTCGGCGAAGCCGTGGTGTTCGAGGCCTTGCGGAAGTGGAACGTGGATGCCCGCCTGGTCCGGATCTTCAACACCTACGGCCCCCGCCTGAACGAGAATGACGGGCGGGTGGTCTCGAACTTCATCGTCCAGGCCCTGAAGGGCAACAAACTCACGGTCTATGGCGACGGGCGCCAAACCCGGAGCTTCTGCTACGTATCCGACCTGGTGGACGGACTGATCCGGGCCATGGAAAAGCCCCATACCAAGGGTGGCGTCTTCAACCTGGGCAACCCCCAAGAAACCCCCATTTCCCAATTCGCCTTGACCGTCTTGAAACACCTAGGCCTTTCGCGGTCTCATATCCTGAGAAAACCGCTGCCCCAGGACGATCCCACCCGCCGGAGGCCGGACATTTCCCAGGCCCGAAGGGTCCTCGGATGGGCCCCCCGGGTCCCCCTTTCGGAGGGCCTGGGCCGGACAATCGAATGGTATCGGGGTAGAATAAAAAGCTAACTACCAACCCACAGGACAAGCCCATGAAAACCGCCGTCCTATACCCGCCATTCCGCAAGGATGGCGAATTCCCCCTGCTCACCCAGAACAGGCACCTGAAATTCTCCAAGACCCTTGAGGTCCGGATCTTCCCGCTCGTCCCCGGTCACCTGGCCACCAACCTCAAGCACAAGGGCCATGACGTCCTTTTCCTGGACGGCATCAACCGCCGCATGTCCGACGCGGAATTCGACGGGCACTTGGACGCCTTCAAGCCCGAGCTGATCTTCCTCGAGACCAAGGCCCCGGTGGTCCAACGCCATTGGGAATACGTGAAGGAACTCAAGCGCCGATATCCCGGGGTCAAAACTGTCCTCATGGGGGACCATGTTTCCTTCTTCCCCGCCGAGTCCGTCGAGAGCAGCGAGACCGATTACGTCCTGACCGGCGGCGACTACGACATCGTGGGCCGGGACCTCGCGGAACACCTCTCGGGGCGCGGCCCCTTGCCCCCCGGCCTATGGTTCAAGGACGCTGAGGGCAAGACCGCCACCTCGGGTCCCCACCAGCTCACCCAGGCCCTGGATGACCTCCCTTTTATCGACCGCGTCCTCACCCGCTTCCAGGACTACGGGGAGGCTTACCTGCTGAAACCCACGGCTTATATCCTCACGGGGCGGGGTTGCGGCGCGCCCAAGGAATCGGGCGGCGGCGTCGGCCTCTGCACCTTCTGCATCTGGCAACACGCCCTTTGGGGCCGCACGGCCCGCCTTCGGTCCCCCGGCAACGTGGCCGCCGAGATGCAGGAATGCGTCGAGAAGCACGGCGTCTGGGAATTCTTCGACGACAACGAGTCCGGCCCCATCTACAACCTGGAATGGCTCAAGGAGTTCCACAAGGAACTGTCGAAGCGCAATCTCCTGGGGCGGTTCCAATTCTCGTCCAATTGCCGCGCCGACACCCTCAATGAGGAGGTCGTGGACTGGCTCGTGAAATGCGGTTGGCGCCTCCTGAAGATCGGCCTGGAGTCCGGCGACGACTACACCATCAAGCATTTGGCCAAGTGCGAGACCGTGGACCTGATCTCACGGGGCGTTAAAATGGCCAAGGACCGTGGATTACGGGTTCTCCTGACCACCATGATGGGTTATCCTTGGGAGACTGAGGAGCAGGTCCGGCGCACTTATGAGGTCACGAAGGACCTCTTGAACTACAAGGTCCGTTGCGGCGACTGCATGCAGGCTTCAGTGGTGATCGCCTACCCGGGCAGTCCCCTCTGGAAGGAAGCCACCCGCAAGGGTTGGCTCCTGATCGGGGAAAAGGACTACGCCCGGTACGACATGAGCCACCCGATCCTCCGCACCTCGATCGACGCGAGTGCCTGGTGCTCGAAGACCTGGAATTTGATGAAGACCCCGTCCTTCATGATCCGCCAGTTGGTGACCATCCGGTCCTGGCGGGAAGTGAACCTGTTATGGCGGGGGTTGAAGTCGCTGCTCGGACACGTTCAGGATTACGGCGAAACCCTTCCGGAGAACAACCCGAACTATGGCACGCCCCAAGTCACGTCCACCCGTCCCTAAGGCCGAACCCAAATCAACCACCGGTTCCGTGAAGTCCGGGCAAGGAAAGAGCGGCAAACTCTGGCCCATCCTTTTGGGACTGGCCATCTTGGGGCTGTTGGGCTGGGGCCTCCTGTCGAAGATCGCCCAGGGGCCCAAGACCCCCCTGCCCCGTGAGGCCTTCGGGATCAAGTTGGGTTCCAGCTCCAAGGACGCCCAACAGGCCATCCCCAAGCTGGTCCTCCGGCCCTACAACAATGACCCGGACTTCAAGATCGTTTCCATGAAGGCGTCCGAGGGCATCCCCACGGGCCTCACGAGCCTGGACCTCATCTATTACAAGGACCAGCTTTTCTTCATCTCCCAGCAATGGGACGGCAAGTCCACCGGCGTCAACCTGGACGCCATGGCCCACGACTTCCGGCGTTGGAGCCGGAAGGGGGCGGGCAATCCCCAGTCCCTCGGCGAAGGGGCTTCCCTGAGGGAGTGGTACTTCTCGGACGGGGGCGCCGAGATGATCCTGCGGGAACTGAAATATAACGACCAGGTCCAGACCTGGCAGGACCTGAGGGACGCGTCCAACCCCGACGCCGTGGCGGCCTTCGCCAAATACCGCATCGACGGATAAAGGCGACAACCCAAATTCACCACAGAGACACAGGGGCACAGAGCCAAATCATTTCAGGTCCCAAACGCCCTTACCAGCCGCAAATCCACATCGGGACACAGAAAGTCGACCCATTGCTATCGGGTCCCCAACAGGTGTTTACTCATACTTAGAGGTCGATCCATACCCATGCGCCTGAAGGTCCTTCTCATCAACCCACCCCGGGTCAAGGGGATGCCCGTCGTGCGCGAGGAGCGCTATGAACACCGGGACATGGGATCCGTTTACCCCCCGCTCTCCCTCCTCCAGGGTGCCGCGGCCCTCCGCCGGTCCGGGTTTGAGGTCCACCTGCTGGACGCCAACGGTTTCAACCTCAAGCTGGAGGACATCGGCCGCGCCCTCACCGAGCTCCAACCCCACCTAGTCGTGACCCGCTTGGCCTTCGACTGCCAGGAGGAGGACCTCAAGGTCCTGCAGATGGCCAAGGCGGCCGTTCCCCACTGCGTGACCCTAGTTCGAAGCAAGATCATGTCGGATGTCGCCTTCCTGTTGGATCCCCTGTCCCGCCGCCCCGAGGTGGACCTGTGCCTCATGGGGGAGCCCGACGCGGTTCTCTCGCCCCTGGCCCGGGCCCTGGAATCGGCCTGGACCGCTTCCGGAATCCCCACCGCCGAACTCCATTCCCTCGCCGCCGCAGTGCCGGGCCTGGCTTGGGCCGGGCCCTCGGGGCTCCAGAAGTCCAACCCCGCCCCCTTGACCGACGTGGCCTCGGTGCCTTTCCCGGCCTACGACCTGTTGCCCTCCATCGCGCCCTACCACACGGGGGTCTTCCCCGACCACTTCGCCATGATCCAGACGTCCCGGGGCTGTCCCTTCGGCTGTACCTTCTGCGCCTTCGCCGAGGAGAAGTACCGGCCCCGGCCCGACCAGCAGGTCAGTGAGGAGCTCCGCTGGCTCCGCGACCGTTTCGGCGTGAAGAACGTCTTGTTTTTCGATGATTTGCTGGCCCTGAACTCGAAGCGGACGCTGGAACTGGCCCAAACCCTGGTCAAGGACAACGTGGGGCTGGATTGGGTCTGCTGTACCCGGGCCAACCTGACCGACGTGGCTTCCCTCAAGATGATGAAGGACTCAGGCTGCAAGGAACTGGCCGTGGGGATTGAGAGCGGGTCCGACGTCATCCTGAAGGAGATCAACAAGGGGGTCTCCAAGGACGACATCCGCGCCTGCGCGGCGGCCTGCAAGGAAGCCGGGGTGCTCTTCTACGGCATGACCATCGTGGGGTTGCCCGGCGAGACCCGGGAAACCTGGCGTGAGACCATCGACTTCATCAAGGAGATCGACCCCTTCTATACCCAATTCTGCTTCTCCACCCCGTTCCCCAACACCGAGATGTACCCTTGGTATGAGAAGCGGAACCTTTTGCTCCACAAGGATTGGTCCAAGTATTCCCCCCTGGCCCCGGAGCCCGTCATCCGTACCGAAGCCCTCAGCGCCCAGGACCTGATTGAACTGCGCCGCGAGGCCTACCGCGAGGTGATCTTCCGGCCCAAGTACCTGCTCTCGAAGATCAAGTGGAACGACCCCAAGTGGACCGTCCAGGGCGCCGCCAAGATCGCGGGCCGCGGATTGGCCCTTTTATCTGGAAGGGACGTCCGTTAACCCCAACATGGCTCGGCTTTCAGCTCGCCGCCATTCTACGAAGCCGATTGATCCACGTCTCTTTCGCCAATCAATAAACTGTCGCACCCCTTCGAATTCCCCTTGAATATTGGAGTCCGAATAAAATGCGCAACCTCGAAAGAAATACCCCATGGATTCCAAAGACAATATCCATACGACGCGCGAGGAAAATCCGAGAAAGAACCCCAAAAACAAAGAAACATCTTCGCATCTCATTCTTTCGAATGATGGTTTTGATCCTGTTGGGGGTTTCAGTCCTTGTTCTGAGCTGTATTTCCGCGTTCATGGTTGGTAGCCGCACAATCCCCGGTCAAAACGGATGGCCCTTGGGACTCACCATCGGGGGGATGTTATGTCTTTTCTTCAAAGTCCTATACGGGAGTCCGAGGGTGGAAATCCAAGCCCGCAAATGTGGAAAGTGCAGATCCGAATTGCACGCCGGGTTTCTATATTGTGGGGTTTGTGGCTGCAAACAATCGAACGGGAATATCCGCTGATCTGGGGCCCATTGTTCATAAAACACGTTTTGATGCCGGACCTAATCCGAATAAGTAACCGCCGATTCCCGCCGGTTTATAATACCAGCCTCAGGTCCCATTCCAGATTCGAGGGGGCGGTATGCAACCAATGGTTTTCTTGGCGGCTTTGGTCATGGTGTCCTTCGGCGTGGGGCTCGGCGCCATCCCCTTCCTGAACGAGAACCTCCGGTGGTACATAGGCGGCTTTTTTCCGGTCAGCGGGGCACTCTTCGGCCTCCTGGTCGCTTGGTTGGGTTTCGGCGTCGCCCACCAAACGAGGACCCGCGTCGCGCCCTCCGGCAAGGTCCTCCTTATCCTCTTCGCGGTCCTGGCCTACGCCGGCACCTACTACGGCAACTATCTGACCCAATCGGTCGATTTAAAGGGACTCCAGAACATCCCGGACGGCCATTACGCCATCCGCAACCTCTTGACCTTCCCCCAATTCGCCAAGTCCGAGTTGGAGTCCCTCTCAATCAACGGGGACTTCGGGAAGAAGGGGTTGGAATTGGAGGGGATCGGGACCAAGGTCATGGTGGGCGCGGACTTCCTTTTCTGCCTCCTGGTGTCGCTCCTGGTTTTCAACTACGCGGTTTTCCTGTTCCCCTATTGCCTCCGATGTTCCCGTTACAAGGTGGGTTCCGCCAAACGGGGGATCTTCCTGGCCTCGGACCCGGCCAACCTGAAAGCCGTTGAGGAATCGGTCCAGGCCAAGACCCGGAGCGGGGGCTACGAGGGATTCCTGGCGTTCCTCCCGGAGTTGGACGCCGCCCAGGCGCCCCTCGTGGAGGCGGAGAAAACCGGACCCAAGCCCAAGGTCTCAGCCTTCAAGTTCGACAGCGGCGCCAGCTACCCTCGGTTCATGCTGGAGGTGCGGGAGCGCCATTGCCCCGACTGCCACGAGGCCACCCTCTGGGGCAAGATCATGACCAAGAACCATAAGAACCAATGGACCGGCACCTCCAAAGCGGTGTTCCAGGTCGAATCCCAACCCTACCAGTCCAGCCAGGGCTTGGAATCCCAACGACCGCCTCTTTCCATGAAATCCTGATCCCTTTCGGCCTAGCCCCCGGCCCGTCCAAGTCGTAAAATTGGCTCTCCATATGAAAACAACACCTACCCACTCCCCCCAAACCCCCAAGCCCCTCAAGATCCTCGTGTTATCCGCCAAGGGATGGGGCACGGGCAGCGCGCTCCGGGCTTACTATGTTGCAGAGGCCCTGAAGAAACGCGGCCATCGGGTCACTTTCCCCAAGCCGCTCCCCACCTGGCCCCTCTGGCTCGACATGGCCCTCTCGACCTTCTATTACGCCGTCATGGCCCTGGCCGAGCCCTTCGACGCGGTCTGGTGCGTGAAGCCCTACCCCACCCTCGTCCCGGCTTGCCTGATCCAACGGGTCCTCGGCGCGAAGATCATCTTCGACGTGGACGACCTCGATTGGGCCTACAGCCATGGCGCCTTCCGCGCCTTCCACCGAATGCTCCAAATCCCCTGGCCCAAACTATTGGGGAAGTTCACCACCTACCACAACCGCGCCCTGCGCTCACCGCTGGTCCAGGACTTCGGCCTGGGGGAGGGGGAACTCGTCCAGGTGATCCAGGCGGTGGACCCCGCGGTCTTCCATCCCAAACCGAAGGGGGACATCCTTCCCCCGGCCGCCCAAAACCTCTGGGCCGATCCCAAATCAAAGCCGCGCCTCGTGGTCACGGCCCACCTCAACGTGGCTTGCGACCTTTCGCCGGTCCTGGAAGGCATGGTACGGGTCAGCAAAAGACTTCCGGGCGCGCGCCTCCTGGTGGCGGGCGGAGGCCCGGACCAGGAAAAATTTGAAGCCGAAGCCGAAAAACTGGGCCTGGGGGCCCGGGTGGCCTTCACCGGGGCCCTGACGCCCCGCCAAGTGGCCGCCTGCTTGCGTGCCGCGGACCTGGCCCTGGTATATTATTCCGAGGGCCCGGCAAACCGCCTCCGGGCTTCACTGAAACTGCGGGAAGCCTTGGCTTGCGGGACCCAGGTGGTGGCCACGAAAGTCGGGGAAGCCGAATCCCTGGGCAAGCACCTGTTCCTTTCAGCTCCGAACCCGACGGCCTTCGCCCAGGCCCTGGTCGTAGCGTCCAAAAGTCGGCCCAAGGCCAGGCCGAAAAGCCCGACCTGGGACAAGGCCGCCCAAGCCCTGGAGGAAAAACTTCGCCCATGCTGAAACGACTCCAACCCCTCTCCTTCCTCATCGGCTTCATCCTTTTGGCCGCGCTCCTTTGGCGGTTGAACCTCGCGGATACCTGGGCTGTCCTCCGGAACTCCGCGCCCCTTTGGCTCACCCTGGCCCTGTTAGGAATCCTCCCCGAGATCCTGTTCAAGGGTTGGCGGCTGAAATCCCTCGCGAAGCGTTTGGGATCCAAGCTTTCCTTCTGGGACGGCATCCGGATCTACCTGGCGGGACAGCCCTTGGCCGCCCTCACGCCGGCCAAGTTGGGCGATGTGGTCCGGGTCGGGGCCCTGAGCCGCCAAGGGAAGCTGGACCTGGCCCCGGCCCTTGCCGTCCACGTGGCCGATAAGGTGTACGACCTTGCCGCCTTGTCGCTCTGGGCCGCTGCCGGCCTCCTCTCGCTCCTTTTCGCGGACAGGCACCGAGGAGCGGCCCTCGCGGCCCTCGTCGGCATCCTTCTGGGCGCAGTCCTGGTCACGCTCCTCACCAACCGTGAATGGGTCCGTCGGGTGGCCAAGCCCCTGGTCCTCGCCCTGGCGCCGGAGAAACTGGCGCAGAATCTCCACCACCATGGCCGGCAGTTTTACGACGCCTTCCCCGCCCTCTTGGCCCCCAGCGCCCTTTCCCTGGCCATCGCCCAATCCCTGGGTGCCTGGGCCGCCAGCGTGGCGCGGGCCTGCTTTTGCGCCCAAGCGCTCCACCTGGCCATACCCACCGCCGACCTCGTCCTGCTCCTGCCCGCGGTCATCATGGTAGAATTCCTCCCCGTTT
>CAYMOV010000029.1:0-27847 GCA_964392085.1 uncultured bacterium | reverse complement strand
GGGCGTTCGGGTCGCCGAGCGCGTCGAGGTGGAGGTCCGTCGGGATCGTGACGTTGCCGGCCCAGACGTACTTGCCCCGGGTCAGGGTCAACCCGGTGAGGGTGCCGCCGCCCAATTCGCTCACGCAATTCGCTTGGCCGTTGGCGGTGGTGTAGGCGGTTCCGCGGTCGGTGGTCGCGATATCGAGGGCCGCGGTGGCCTGGACAAAACACGCGGCGGCCGTCCCGTCGTACTTATAGATGACGCCCGTCACCTCGGCGCAGGAGATCCCGATCTGGGTCCCCAAGCCCGAGTTGCCGACGTCGCCGGTCACGGCCGATGAAGGGATGTCGGTGATCCCGGTCTCGGCCAACATCACGTAATTGCCGGCGGTACCGAGGTTTACGGCGGCCGGGTTCGGGCAGGCGGCCGCGCTCGTGGCCGTGGGGGTCACCGTGTTGGTCACCGTGGCCGTCGCGGTGGCCGTGGGCGAGGAGGTCGCGGTGGGCGTGGCGGTCAAGGTGCCGGTTGAGGTGATGGTCGCCGTCGCCGTGGCCGTCCGGGTGAGGGTCAGGGTCGACGTCGCCGAACCTGTGACCGTGAAGGTGGCGGTGGGACCCGCGGGGCCCGCCGGCGGCACGGGAGAGCCGTTCCACTTACTGCAACCGGCCGCGAGCGCGGCCAGGAAGATGATCGAAACCATTGCCTTGTAAGTCGTTGTGGGGCTGTTTCTCATGGATCTCTCGTTCTTTAACTTCGTTTTAAATTTCGAGAACGCACAGGCGATCAGGTGTTCGGAAAAAGCAAGTAACGTGCCACCGGATGGGCATTGAAAACCAAGCAGGGCGGATGTGGGGCCGATCAATATGATTCGTTTCGCCGTCAATTTGATCGAACGAGGATGAGGCGAAATGATACGTGCTTTCCGCGCCTTGGCCGCTGGGCCGTGGAATCCGCATAGGGGACCACGGCCCAAGCCTCGGACGGCCGTTCTTATGGCTTTTGAAGGTGGGCCAATAGCCCTTTTTCCGCCTCAATCCAATCGCTCACCTCATCGCCGATTTGGGCCAGGCGCCCGCGATCCAGCCATCGGTAGTAGGCGGCCGTCTCGATATGGCTTGAATCAGGTCCCCCGTGGGTGACCAGGATCTCCGGGTTGATTTTCTTGCGGATCATTTCGTTCTCCATGGTTTTTGATTGGAAGTCCGTCGCGTACAACGTGATCGTTTGGAGCAAGAAGTGGGCCGAACCGGCCGCTGGGATTCCCTGGATGGACGCGGCGCCCGTGGGTCGAACCGCTTGAACCGGATCAAATCGAATGGCAGGCCTATCGTGTTGATCGTCATGTCCACGAATGAACGTCGGCCTTCACCGAATAAATAAATCCCGGGGTTTTGTTGGGCGTGTCGCGGCCCAGTCAGCTTCGGAGGCCCCTGTAAAGGGCACGTTTCTTGCTCTCGTTGCCATCGGGATCCGTTTGACGATTCCATTTCGTCCCTCGAATCAGCGACGGACTCCCGCCATCCCCTTTCCCGAGGTTCCGACGTGCTTAAACTCAAGTCATCCACTTCGATTTTGGAATCCTCCATCGCCGCCTTCGCCAGCGACGATGGGTTGCTCCGCCTCAAGGCCCGGAAGTCGTTGGTGGCCCTGGGGGAACCGGCCGTCCAAGCCCTGTCGGACGCCATGAAGCATTCGGAGCTTAACCAGGTCAGGTGGGAAGCGGCCAAGGCGCTCAATAAGATCGCGGCCCCCGAATCGATCCAGGCTTTCGTCGTGGCCTTGGAGGACAGCGACCCGGACGTGGCCTGGGTGGCGGCCGACGCGCTCAGCAAGTTCAAGAAGGCAGCTTGGCCGGCCCTCCTCGACCTGTTGACGAAGGACAAGGCCGAGTCCTTCCTCCTGCGGCAGGGGGCGCACCATGTGTTCCGCAACCAAAAGGAGGAGGGCTTCAACGACCTGATCGAGAAGCTCCTCCTATCGCTCGATTCCGCCGCCAACCGGGTATCGGCGACCGCGGCCGCCTATGAGATCCTCCGCAGGTTGAAGCATTCCGCGTAAGGGGTCGGGAGGATCAAGAAATCCAAAAGAGGGCGCGCCACTTTCTTTAGCGGGATGATGAAAAAGTCGGAGTGAAAAGACTTTTTCGTGTCGTACTCGCGAATCGTCCCCCCCCAAACTGGGGGATTTAAAGCAATTCGCTCGAACCGCGCGGCTGCTGACGGGGTGTAAAAACACTTTTTAGCACCCTGTTAAACCCGCCCGAACAACATGAAGAACCGTTGGACGATTCCGCCGGCGATGATGACCGACCGGGACGCGGGAAGGACAAAATGGAAAAGACATGGTTTGGATCCCTCAAGATGAAATTCGCCCGATGGTTCTCCCTTTCCGGCTGGGACACCCCACCACCGGAAATCAGGGGCCTCGCCTATACGGCGCCCTCCGCCACCATGTGGCGTGAGGGACGCAAGCCGAAGCCGGTCGGCGGTCGGGGCAAAAAAAAGGGCCCGACCCGCCGGATCGACGAGTTCCATCCCCGGGGAACGGCCGGAAGGCGTGAGGTCCACGCCTGGAAAGGCGTGCGCAAACACACATTGCCCCACAAGGGCAACCGGACCTGATCGAGACCCCAGGGGTGATGTTTCGCCCCTGCCTTTCGAACCGCTTTCCAACGGCTCGTAACCCACCCATCCCCTGGAGGCCCGTCGTGCCCAAGACCGCCCCACCCGATCAAACATTGGAATCCCTTATGGGCATCCTCGCCGGTCCGGACGCGATGGCGCGGGTCCAGGCCCGGAAAGCCCTGTCCGTCCTCGGGACACCCGCGGTCCTCACCTTGTGCGAGGCCCTACGCTATTCCGGTTCGAGCCAGCTCCGGTGGGAGGCGGCGAAAACCCTTGACCTGATCAAGGACCCGGCGTCGATCCCGGCGCTCCTGAAGGCGTTGGAGGACGGTTATCCCGATGTTTCCTGGGTCGCGGCGGAGGCCCTCGGCAAGTTCAGGAAGACTGCCTGGACGCCCCTCCTCGACCTCTTGACGAAGGATTGGGCCGATTCCTTCCTTTTCCGGCAGAGGGCGCGCCATGTCTTCCGGGACCAGGCCGAGGAGGGCTACAACGACCTTCTCGTGAAACTGCGCGCATCCTTGGGGTCCCCCACGAACCGCGCGGCGACGACCTCCGCGGCCCATGAAATCATGGACCGGATGAGGGCCTCGCCGAAGCCAACCTCTTCGGCGGAGGTTCCGGTCCCTTCGGGCACCTGAGCCCGGCGATTGGGACGGGGCCCCGCCCGGGGGTCAGTCACGCGGCCGGGACGAACGAACGATGGAAGGACGAGAACGATGGGACGGAAAGCGGAAATCACCTGCCTCTTCATCGATATCGGAGGGGTCCTCCTGAGCGACGGGTGGGACCGTTTCGCCCGCCGGAGGGCGGCGGAGGTTTTCGGCCTGGACTTCGGGGAGATGGAGGGCCGGCACCGGTTGAATTTTGGGACGTACGAAGAGGGCAAGATGACATTCACCGAGTACCTGGATCGGGTGGTCTTCCACCGAAAGCGCCCGTTCTCCCACGGACGGTTCCGGCGCTTCATGCTGGGGGAGTCGAAAGCCCATCCGGAGATGATCGCCTGGACCGCCCGCTTGAAGGCCCGTTATAAACTGAAGGTCTTCGCAGTGAGCAACGAGGGGCGTGAACTCAACGAATACCGGATCCGCCGGTTCGGGCTTGGATCCATCGTGGACACCTTCCTGTCGTCCTGCTATGTCCACGTCCGAAAGCCCGACCTGGACATCTACCGCCTGGCGCTGGACCTCTCCCGGGCCCCGGCCCGGCGCGTGGCCTACCTGGAGAACACCCCGTTGTTCGTCGAGGCGGCGGCGGAGTTGGGGATCCGGGGCGTCCTCCACCAAAACCTCCGGTCCACCCGGGGCCAATTCGCGTCGCTCGGCCTCCCAAGCGGGGAAGGGGCCCGTCCATGAGCCCCCAACGCGTCCTGACGGTCAACGGAGGTTCCTCGAGCATCAAGTTCGCGGTCTTCGACGCCTGCGACCCGCCCCAGCGCCTCCTGGGGGGCTCGCTGGACCGCATCGGGAGCGCGGATTCCGTCCTCCAGGTAAGCGGCCTCGACCGGGCTGAAACGGCCTCGAGGCCCATCCCGGCGCCGGATTTCCGGACCGCGGTGGGGGCCCTGATCCGGTGGATCGAGGAACGGGACGGCCGCGACTCCCTGGCCGCGGTGGGCCACCGCGTGGTGCACGGCGGCCCCCAGTACGGGGCCCCGGAGCGGATCTCCCGGGAGATGCTCGCGGAACTGCGCCGGTTCAGCCTCTTCGACCCCGACCACCTGCCCCTGGAGATCCTCCTGGCCGAGTCCTTCCACCGCCGATTCCCGGCCCTGCCCCAGGTGGCCTGCTTCGACACCCATTTCCACCGGGACATGCCGCGGGCGGCCCGCCAATTGGCGATCCCCCGGCGTTACGAGGAGCAGGGCCTGAGGCGCTACGGGTTCCACGGGCTGTCCTATGAGTACCTCCTGGGGGAGTTGGCGCGTACGGCCGGGGCGGAGGCGGCCCAGGGCCGCGTCATCCTCGCCCACCTCGGCGCCGGCGCCAGCCTGGCGGCCCTGGAGGGCGGCAAAAGCCGGGACACCAGCATGGGGTTCACGCCGACGGCGGGGATCCCGATGGGGACACGCTCCGGCGACCTGGACCCGGGCTTGGCCGCGTACCTGGCCCGGAAGGAGGGGATGTCCCCCATGGCCTTCGGGCGGATGGTGAACCACGAATCCGGCCTGCTCGGCGTCTCGGAGACCACCTCCGACATGAAGGACCTCCTCGCCCTGGAAGAGACCGACGTCCGGGCGGCGGAAGCGGTCGAGTTGTTCTGCTACCAAGCGAAGAAAACCATCGGCGCCTACGCGGCGGCGTTGGGCGGGCTGGAGACCTTGGTCTTCTCCGGGGGGATCGGCGAGAACTGCCCGCCGGTGCGCTCGAGGATCTGCCAAGGACTCGAGTTCCTGGGCGTGAAACTCGACGAAAAAAGGAACAGGACGAACGGGGGGTTGGTCTCGACCGCCGGCGGCCGCGTCGCGGTCCGCGTCATCCGGACGGACGAGGAAATCACCCTCGCCCGGTCGGTGGTGCGGCTGCTCGGGCTCGGGGAGGCCCCGACGGCTTCCGCCGGGGGGGCGCGCCCCGCCGCCGACCACCTTCGGGTCCCCGGGGAACCGGTCCCGAACGGAACCCAAAACTTGAAAAGGGGTCTGCCGCCATGAAAACCAACCACTTGAGGCAACTGGGGACGCTGGGCCAATCCCTTTGGCTCGATTTCATCCGGAGGGACCTCCTCACCAGCGGCGACCTGTGCCGAATGATCGAGGAGGACGGTTTGCGGGGGATGACCTCGAACCCCGCCATCTTCGAGAAATCAATCTCGGAAAGCCAAGATTACGACCGGGACATCCGGACCCTGGCGGCGGAGGGAAAGGATGCCCGGACGACCTATGAGGCCCTGAGCCGATCGGACGTCCAGGCCGCCGCGGACGATTTCAGGCAGGTTTACGACTCCTCGGAGGGCCGGGATGGGTACGTCAGCCTGGAGGTCAATCCCCACCTGGCGCGCGACACCCAGGGCACGATCCGGGAGGCCCGCCGCCTATGGGCCGACTTGGCCCGCCCCAACGTCCTCATCAAGGTGCCGGGGACCGTGGAAGGACTCGGCGCCATCCACCAGCTCACCCGGGAAGGGATCAACGTCAACGTGACCCTGCTTTTCGGCCTGCCCCGTTACCGCCAGGTGGTCGAGGCCTACCTCTCGGGGCTCGAGGAACGCGTGGCCTGCGGGGATCCGGTCCGGCGCTCGGCCTCCGTGGCCAGTTTCTTCGTCAGCCGGATCGACGCCAAGGTCGATCCCCAGCTTGAGGAATGCAACGGCCTGGGCGGCTCCAAGACGGATGTCGTGAAGATGGTGCTCGGCCAAGTCGCCGTCGCCAGCGCGAAGCTGGCCTACCAAGCCTACCGGGAACTGTTCGGCGGCGAACGCTTCAAGCCCTTGGCCGCCCAGGGCGCCACGCCCCAGCGCCTGCTCTGGGCCAGCACCGGCACGAAGGACCCCGCCGCCAGCGACGTGAAGTACATCGAGGAACTCATCGGCCCGGAGACCATCAACACGGTGCCGGTCAAGACCCTGGAGGCTTACCGGGACCACGGCAACCCCCGGGTCCGGCTGGACCAGGGGTTGCCGGAGGCCCAAAAGGCGTTGGGACGGCTGACCGAACTGGGCATCAGCCTGGATTTCGTGACGCAACAACTCGAGGACGAGGGCGTCGAGGGATTCCTGAAATCGTTCGACCGGCTCCTGGAAATCCTGGCCCAACGGGCCCAACAGCCCCCGGCGGCCAAACCTTGAACCCCGACCCCCGGACGGGGAAGCCGTCGGCCTGGTCCCCGGTGTCCCCATGATCGCCCCGATCCCCCCGGTGGACCCGACCCAGGGTTTCCCGCCCGACCTCCAAAAAGGCTACGAGGCGTTGTCGGAACTCGCGTTGGACCTGCGGTGGTCCTGGAACCATTCCGCCGACGGGCTCTGGCGGCAATTGGATCCGGTCCTTTGGGACCTGACGCACCATCCCTTCGACGTCCTGCAGACGGTCTCCCGGGAGAAGGTCCAAAACCTCCTCGCCGATCCCGTCTTCCGCCGACGGATCGACGACCTGATGCGGTCCAAAAAGCAGGTGGAGGGCGAACCCGCGTGGTTCCAGAAGGAACATCCCGACACGCCGCTGGACTGCGTGGCGTACTTCAGCATGGAGTTCATGCTCAGCGAGGCCCTCCCGATCTACTCGGGCGGCCTCGGCAACGTGGCGGGGGACCAGCTCAAGGCCGCCAGCGACCTGGGCGTGCCCGTGGTCGGCGTGGGCCTGCTCTACCAACAGGGTTATTTCAGGCAGTTGATCGACCGGTCGGGGGCCCAACAGGCCCTGTACCCCTACAACGACCCGGGCCAACTGCCGATCACGCCGCTCCGCCAGCCGAACGGCGAGTGGTTGAGGTTGGAAATCACCTTGCCCGCCTATTCGGTTTGGTTGAGGGCCTGGCAGGTCCAGGTCGGCCGGGTGAAGCTCTATTTATTGGACAGCAACGACATCGCGAACCACCCGGCGCACCGGGGGATCACCAGCGAACTGTACGGGGGCGGGCCGGAGCTGCGCCTGAAGCAGGAGATGGTGCTGGGGCTCGGGGGATGGAACCTCCTGCGCGCGCTCGGCCTCAAGCCGAGCGTCTGCCACCTCAATGAGGGCCACGCGGCCTTCGCCGTGTTGCAGCGCGCCCGGGAGTTCATGGAGGAGACCGGGCGGCCCTTCGACGAGGCCCTGGCCGTGACGCGCGCGGGCAACCTCTTCACGACGCACACCGCGGTGGCGGCCGGGTTCGACCGTTTTTCCCCCGCGCTCATCGAACAATACCTGGGCCGCTACGCCACGAAGCTCGGCTTGACGCTCCCGGACCTGTTGGCCCTCGGCCGCCGGGACCCGGACGATCCCCTGGAGCATTTCAACATGGCTTACCTGGCCATCCGCGGCAGTGGGGCGGTCAACGGCGTCAGCCGCCTGCACGGGCAGGTGAGCCGCCACCTCTTCGAGCCCCTGTTCCCGCGTTGGACGACGCCGGAGGTGCCCATCGACTACGTCACGAACGGCGTCCACACGCCGACTTGGGACTCGGCGGCCTCCGACGACCTCTGGACGAAGGCCTGCGGCAAGGACCGTTGGATGAGGCCGACTGAAACCATGGACCAGGACATACGCAAGATCCCGGACGACGAATTGTGGCGGTTCCGCTCCCTCTCGCGGAAAAACCTGGTGGAGTACACCCGGGGACGGTTGTCCAGGCAACTGGCGGCCTCCGGGGCCCCTGGGGAGGCCGTGGAAGGGGCGAAGGGCCTGTTCGACCCCAAGGCCTTGACCCTGGGGATCGCCCGCCGCTTCGCCAGTTACAAACGCCCCAACATGCTCCTGCAAGACCCCGAAAGACTGCTCCGCCTATTGACCGACACCCACCGGCCGGTCCAGCTCATCCTGGCCGGCAAGGCCCATCCCTCGGACCTCGCGGGGCAGGCGTTGATCCGGGAATGGATCCGGTTCACCCAACGGCCCGAGGCCCGGGCCCATGTGGTCTTCCTCGACGACTACAACATGCTCCTCAGCGAACAGCTCGTCCGGGGGGTCGACGTCTGGATCAACACGCCCCGGAGGCCCTGGGAGGCCTGCGGCACGAGCGGCATGAAGGTTCTCGTCAACGGGGGGCTCAACCTCTCGGAAGTGGACGGTTGGTGGGCCGAGGCCTACTGCCCCGAGGTGGGTTGGTCGTTGGGGGACGGACGGGAACACGGTGAGGACCTCGCCTGGGACGCGGTCGAGGCTGCGGCCCTCTACGAGCGGCTCGAGCGGGAAGTGATCCCCGAATTCTACGACCGGGACGCCAACGACATCCCCCGGGCCTGGGTCGGGAGGATGCGGGAAAGCATGGCCCGGTTGACGCCGTATTTCTCCGCCAACCGGACGGTCCGTGAATACACCGAGAGGCACTACCTCCCGGCCGCGGCCGCCTACCGGGACCGTTCGGCGGGCCGGGGCGCGAAGGGCGTGGAAATCCTCAAGTGGCGGCGCGAATTGGACCGGAAGTGGGGCCGAATGCGCTTCGACGGTTGGAAGGTCGAATCCCGGGACGGCCAACTGGGCTTTGAGGCGCGGGTCCATCTCGGTGACCTCGCCCCGGAGGCGGTGCGGGTCGAGCTTTACGCCGAGGGGACCGGGGGCGGCGGCCCGGAACGCCATGAATTGCGTCGGGACGATCCCGTCGACGGTTCGGCCGGTGTCTTCACCTATCGGGTGGAGATCCCGTCCAGCCGCCCGGCGGGGGATTTCACGGCGCGCGTGGTGCCGAGCCTCATGGGCGTCTCGGTGCCGTTGGAGGAATCCCGGATCCTTTGGCAACGGTGAGCGCGGGAAGTCGGTGAACGGTTGGGGGCGGCCCAGTGACCGGACCGCCGGGTTGGATCCCGCGGGAACCGACCTGAACAGACTAAAGATGGAGGATGGAAATGACACCCGAAGCGAAGCCTGTCCCGGGCCCCGACCCACCGACCGCCCCGGTCCCCGAGACCCTCGCGGCGCTCCGCCTGGACCCCGCCGTGGGGCTTTCCCAGGCCGAGGTGGAGACCCGCCGGAAGGAACACGGTTTCAATGAGACGGCCGCACCGAAAAGCCACCCGGTCCTCGCGTTCCTCGCAAAGTTCTGGGGCCTGTCGGCCTGGATGCTCGAGTTGATCATGGCGCTTTCGGCTTACCTTGGGAACACCTCCGACCTCGCCGTGGTGGGCGTCCTCCTGGTCATCAACGCCGTCGTGGCCTTCACCCAGGAGCACCGTGCTGCCGGGGTCGTTGAAGCCCTCCGAAAACGGCTGCAGGTCAACGTCCGCGTCCTGCGGGATTCCAAATGGCAGGTGGTGCCGGCCCGGGACCTGGTGCCGGGCGACCTGGTCCGGATCCGCCCGGGGGACCTGGTTCCCGCCGACATCCAACTCCTGACCGGCGCCCTGGGAGCGGACGAGTCGGCCTTGACCGGCGAGTCGAAGGACGCCGACAAGGCGCCGGGCGGCACGCTCCGGGCCGGGTCCGTCGTCCGTTGGGGCGAGGGGAACGGCGCGGTCCTCGCCACCGGGGCCGGGACCCTCTACGGCCGCACCACCGCGCTGGTGCAGGAGGCCCGGCCCAAGCTCCACATCGAGGCCGTGGTGGCCAAGATCGTGCGGGCGCTCTTCGCCGTCGTGGGCGTCCTGGTGGCCCTCGTCGCGGTCCTGTCCCTGGTCCGGGGCGTCCCGCTCCTGGGGACGCTCCCGCTCATGCTCGTCCTGCTGTTGAGCGCGGTCCCGACCGCGCTCCCGATCATGTTCACGGTCAGCATGGCGGTCGGGTCGAGGGAGCTGGCGAAAAAGGGCGTCCTCGTCACGCGCCTCAGCGCCGTGGAGGACGCGGCCACGATGGAGGTCCTCTGCGTGGACAAGACCGGCACGATCACCCAGAACCTGCTCTCCGTCACCGGGGTGATCCCCCTGGGCGGCGCGTCCGAGGCCGATGCCTTGGCCGCGGGGGCCTGGGCGTCCAAGGAATCGGACCAGGACCCCATCGACCGGGCGTTCCTCCAGGCCGCCCAGGCCCTTCCCGGCGGGGCGCCGAAGGCGACGAGCGTCTCCTTCGCCCCATTCGACGCGAAGAACCGCCGGACGGAGGCGGTCGTCGAACAGGGCGGCGTCCGGTGGCGCGTGATGAAGGGGGCCCTCCGGACCCTCGTGGAGGCCTGCGGACTCCCCGCCCAGGCGGTTCCACCGTTGGAAGCCCGGGTCGCCGAGGCGGCCCAAAAGGGGTTCCGCACCCTGGCGGTGGCGCGCGGCCCCGAGAACGGGCCCCCGGTCCTCCTCGGCTTGGTGACCCTGGAGGATCCGCTCCGGCCGGACGCGCGGCAACTGGTCTCCGAGATCAACGCCCTGGGCGTGGGAGTCAAGATGTTGACCGGCGACGCCCTGCCCGTGGCGCTCCAAACCGGCCGGGGGGTCGGGTTGCCCAAGATCCTCCCCATGGCGGACTTGAAGGCGGCCGGGTCCCATCCCCGGTCCGGTACGACGGATTTGCTGGAGGGGGCCGACGGATTCGCCGAGGTCTTCCCGGACGACAAGTTCACCGTCGTCAAGGGCCTCCAGGACGCGGGCCGCGTAGTGGGCATGACCGGGGACGGCGTCAACGACGCGCCCGCCCTCCGCCAGGCCGAGGTGGGGATCGCGGTCAGCACGGCCACCGACGTGGCGAAGGGCGCCGCCAGCGTGGTCCTGACCGAGCCGGGGTTGACCAACATCCTGGAGCTGGTGGGGCAGGGACGGGCCATCTACCAGCGGGTCCTGACCTGGATCATGAACAAGATCAGCCGGACGATCCTGAAATCGTCGTTCGTGGCGGTCTCCTATGTCGTGACCGGCCGGTTCGCGGTTTCGGCCTTCTCGATGCTCCTGCTGGTCTTCATGACGGACTTCGCGAAAATCTCGCTGGCCACCGACCGCGTCCGGCCCTCCCCGAAACCCGAAACCTGGGCCATTGGGGGGTACATCGGGGTATCCATCGTCTTGGGCCTCCTGATGACCGCCGAGACCCTCCTTTTCCTTTGGTTCGGTTGGACCCGTTTCGGGTTGTCGGACAACCCCGACGCCCTCACCACCTTCAGCTACCTGCTGCTCCTCGACTTCGCCCTGCTCTCCATCCTCTCAGCCCGGGAACGGCTTGGGTTCTGGGCGACCTGGCCCAGCCGGACCTTCCTGGGGGCCCTCCTGGCGGAGGGGATCCTGGGAACGGGCCTGACCTACGTGGGGCTCCCGGGACTCAAACCGTTGCCGCCATGGCTTTTGCTCACGGTGGCGCTCTACGCGGTCGTCGCCTGCCTCGGGGTGAACGACGCGGTGAAGGTGGCGATGATCCGCCGGCGGGTCGGGGAAGCCGGGGCGGCGGGTCCGATTCCCGCGGCCCTAGGGGCGGCCCAGCCGGCCTAAAAAGGACCTCCTGCGGGGATGAGGGCGGCCCAATGGGTGGGCCGCCGGGTCGGACGCCGGCGACGGCGAGACGAAAGGAAAAAACGAAATGGACCAATCACAAAGTTGGCTGGACGGTTGGAGGCACGGTTGGACGACGGAGGGCATCACCGGGACGATGGTTTGGCACCTGGCGATCGGCCTCGCGGTGACGGCCTTGCTGGTCACGGCGATCTTCCAGTGGTACCGGATCCGGAAGAGCAGGCGGGACGCGATGTTCCCGGGCCCTCCCCCCAACGACGGCGAGAACCGGCAGGAACTGCCCTAACCGGGGGCTGGAAAAGCCCATTCAGTCCGGCTTTTCCACCACCCCGCTAAAAAAAGGCCTTGATGCGAGGTTGAGGACGGCCCTTTGACCGGGCCGCCGGGTAGGACGCCGGCGACGGCGAAACGAACGGAGGCTCGAAATGGCTGTATCCCAAGGGTGGATTGACGGTTGGCAGCAAGGTTGGAGGTCCGAGGGCATCACGGGGCCGATGTATCTGCACCTGGCGGTCTGGATCTTGGCGACGGCCCTGGTGATCCTCGTGGCCTTTTTGTGGTACCGGAACCGGAGGAACAAGCAGGACGCGATGTTCCCGGGCCCTCCCCCCAACGACGGCGAGAACCGCCCCGAACAGCCCTAAGTCACCCAACCAGGCATTTTGAACCACCACCCGCTAGCCTTCGGCTAGGGGCGTAAACCGAGGTCATCGCCCTCAGACGAATCCTGACGGGTGGTGACCTTTGTGGTGAACGAGTTTTGCTTTGCGGGGTTTTGTAAGAGGCTCTAAGTTCACCCAGAATGCCTATGGGATAAAGCCAATAAATCCAAGGCTTCCCTTCGTGAACTCGTTTACGCCCTCAGACGAAGCCTGACGGGTGGTGACCTTTGTGGTGAATGGGTTTGCTTTGCGTGGTTTTGTTGGAGGCCCAAGATGGGAGGTTGCCGTGAAGATCCACTCGAAGGATTACCGGGTCCGACCCGGGAAGAAGGTCGACCTCGGCGATTGGCCGACGGTCGGTGATCCCATGTGCGGTTCGAGGGAACAATACCGGGAACGCCTGGAGGAGCACGTCCGGAAGTTGGCCGCCCTGCAACAACTCCATTACGCGTCGGCCCGCTCGGCGGTCCTCGTGGTTTTCCAGGGGATGGACGCCGCCGGCAAGGACGGCGCGATCCGGCACGTCATGAGCGGGATCAATCCCCAGGGTTGCCAAGTCTTCAGTTTCAAGCGTCCGAGCGAGGAGGAGCTGGACCATGATTTCCTCTGGCGCACGACGCGGAACCTGCCGGCCCGGGGCCGGATCGGGATCTTCAACCGGTCCTACTACGAGGAGGTGCTCGTGGTCCGGGTGCACCCGGAGATCCTCCGGGCGGAGGCCCTCCCGGACGGCCGGCCCGGTGAGGAAGGGGTCTGGAAGGGCCGTTACCGTTCCATCACCGACCTGGAGGATCACCTCCACCGAAACGGGACCCAAATCCTCAAGTTCTTCCTCCACCTCTCGAGGGACGAGCAGAGGAGGCGGCTGGTCGACCGCATCGACGACCCCGGGAAGAACTGGAAATTCAACGACGCCGATGTCCTCGAGCGGGGCCATTGGAAGGAATACCAAAAGGCCTACGAGGCTTGCCTGGGGTCGACCAGCACCCAGTCCGCGCCCTGGTATATCGTCCCCGCCGACCGCAAGGGGGACGCCCGGTTGATCGTCTCCCATATCCTTTTGGAGACCTTCAAGGACCTGAAGATGTCCTACCCCCACGTGGGGGGCAAGCGTAGGAGGGAATTGGCGGAGACCCGAAAACGACTCCTGGGGGGGAAGGTGTCCCGGTGAAAGTAGGCCGGGCCCCACGAAATCCGCCCGTAAAACGGGGGTGACCCGAGGCTCTTGGAGGGCGCCCGGTCCATCGAGCCCGCGGTGCGGGCGGCCTGGGGATTCATCCCCCCAGGAGGACCCGGGCGACCACCGTGGCGGCGCGGATCGGGACGAACCGGACCGAGAACACCAGGAGCCGGTTGAGGAAACCCGTCACCACCAGGTCCTTCCCGGCCAGGAGCGCCCGGTGGCCGGCTTCGGCCACCCGCTGGGAGGACATGGGCTTGAGGGCGCGGAAGATCCTGGCCCCCCCGGCCCCGGAGGCCCCCGCGAAGTTCGTTTCGGTGGGACCTGGGCAGAGGCAGGTCACGGTGACGCCGGACTCCCGAAGTTCGTCGCCGATCGCCTGGGAGAACGAGAGGACATAGGCCTTCGTGGCGCAGTAAACGGCCATCCCGGGACCCGGTTGGAAGGCGGCGGTGGAGGCCACGTTGAGGATCCGGCCGAAACCCCGGCGGACCATCCTGGGCGCCAGGAGTCGGCACAGCTCCGTGGGCGCCTGGACGTTCAGCCGCAACATTTCCCCCTGCCGGGATAAGTCGGATTCCCCGAAGGGCCCATAGAGGCCGAACCCCGCGTTGTTGACCAGGATTTCGACCTCCATCTTCGAGGCCTGGAGCCTACGGACCAGCCTGGCCGAGGCCCCGGGAAGGGAGAGGTCGACCGGGAACGTCCGGACCCCCACGTTGTAGCCCTGGGTCAACTCCCGGGCGAGGGCGGCCAACCGGGGGCGGGACCGGGCGGTCAAGGCCAGGTTGCGGCCGTCCCGGGCGAAACGGCGGGCCAGGTCGGCCCCGATTCCGCTGGAGGCGCCGGTGACGAGGGTCCAAACGGTTCCGCGATTTTCCGGGGACATGGGCGACTCCGTGGGGGACTTGTAACTCCGCGCTTATTTTACGGCCGGCACGACCAAAGGCAACGCGGTGTTCCGGGGACGCCAGGACAGGTTGAGGGTCGTCACGTAGGTTCCCATGGCCGCCAGCATCAAGAAAAGAACCGCCCAAAAACGCCAGTCCCGGTGGGCGCGCATCCAATAGGGTGTGTGCGTCACACCCTCGCCGCCTTTCGGGGTTTTCGGATTGAATTGCTCGTGCTGGTAGGATGCCATGGTTTCTCCCGGTGGGTCGGATGGGATCCCTCCAAAGCAAAGAGCGTGCCCGCCCGGGAAAGGGCGGTTCCCGGGTGTCCGTCCCCTTCCGCGACGCGCGTCCCCCCGCCGCCGATCAATTCGATAAATCGAGCCTCAAACTGATCGGATCGTCGGGTCCCTGCCCAGGTCGGGAGCCCCTGGCCCGTCGCTTCCGGCCCGATTCCCTGGTTAAGGGGCCATCCGGTTTTCCCGGTTCCCGGTCGGTTCAGGTACGACTCTTGCTTTAACACGACCTGAAAGACGTGCCCGGCCCCGCCGGGACCGGAAAAAATCCTCGCGAGGAAGTGGCCGCATGAAGAATCGAATGGTCAGTGTTTTCCTGGTCCTGCTCTGGGCCATCGCCGTATTCGGGTCGGGTTGCTATGAGCGCCGTGACGGCAGCCTGGGCCTCGCCCTCGACATCCACAGCCAGGATTACCACGACCGGCATTACGGCCGCCACGACAAGTACGACCATTGGGACCAGAACGGCAAGTGGGACGAGCGGGGCCACTGGGAAAATGACCGTTGGTACGGCGGCGACGGCCGCTGACCGCGTCCGGCCGAACCCGCCTGGTTGACATCATCCCCAAGGAGCCGAACCCATGATCGACAAAAGGGCCTTATACGCCGAGAAGCTGAAGCGGAACGTGGACAAGTGGAACGTCGAGATCAACAACTTCGAGGCCAAGGTGGACCAGGCCAAGTCGGAGGTCCAGGCCGAGTACCGGAAACACGTCGAGGAACTGAAGGTCCAGCACCGGGACCTGGAGGCCAAGATGCTGGACCTCCAGAAGACCGGCAAGGAGGCCTGGGCCGACATGAAGTCCGGCGTGGACCTGGCCCGGCGGACCCTGGGCGACTCGATCGAGAAGGCCAAGTCCCGGTTCAACTGAACGGCTTTCTCCCCACCCACCGGTCCCGGCTACGGGACCTGAACGGAAGGCTTCCATGGACCTCACTTACGACCTCTCCAACTCGGTCTTCCGCTTGTTTTTCCACAAGGGGCGGGGGTGCGGAACGGACGCGGATTTTCGGACCTTGGAAGGGGTGGAGGGGGAATTGATGTTGGACGGGGACCGGGAATGGGTCGGGATCGAGTTTCCGCTCGGGTCCAACCAGGCGCTGAAGGATTTCCTCCTGGAACGGCCCTTCGCGGTGGATCGGACCTGGCGCTGGGGACCCGAGCGGGCCGTCGTCTCCACGCGCGTCCAGGGGTTCAACCTGACCTTCTGCGAGGAGGGGCTCCACGGCCTGGAAATCCGACTCCGGGATTCCAACGAGGATATCGGCTTGGAGGCCTTCAAGGTTTCCGGCAGGGACGTGTCGAGCGTATTCCCGTGGAGGTGGTCGAGCCTGCGTCCTGGTCCCGTCACGGAGTTGAGTTGGATGACGCGGCGGGGCCTCTCGCGGTCGGGTTTTTTCATGTTCGCCGGGGGGGCGGGGGTCCTGGCGGTCCTCCTGCTGACCTCCTGGAAGGCCTTGGGGACCGTCCCCGAGGCCGTTCCGAACGCCTATTACCTCGTCCTCCGGTTGGGGGCCTCGGTCCTGGGAGGGATGGGCTTGATGGGGGGGCTTTGGCTCCTGGTGCTGGGGCTATTCCGGAAAAGGCGGGTTTGAGGTGAAGCGGACGATCCCGATGTCGACGCGGTCGACCGGGAAACAAGGAGACTGAATTGGAAAATCCATGGGTCGGGAAGGTCAAGTCGAAGGTGGCCGGTTGGCTCCGGGGGCCGTTCCGGGGGCCGCCTGAACCGTTGGCCTCCCCGGAGCCGGTTCCCAAGGCCTCTTGGCCCTCGGGCGCGAAGGGCTCCCAGCCGAACCCGTCCAGGGGTCGGGGCGCGAAAAAGGACCCTCCCCACCGGATCGACGAGTTCCATCCCCGGGGCGCGGCCGGAAGGCGCGAAGTCCATGCCTGGAAGGGCGCCCGGAAGCATGCCTTGCCCCAGCGGGGAAACCGATCGAAAAATCCGAAATGAGATCGCCCCCACACCCCCACCAGGAGCCCCCCCCAATGCAAACGAAACGGGAGATTTACATGGATAAGCTGAAGCGGAACATCGACAACTGGAACGTTGAGATCGGCCATTTCGAGGCCAAGGCGGAACAGTCCAAGACGGGGCTCCAAGCGGATTTCCGGAAGCAGGTCGCCGAATTGAAGGCAAGCCACCACGAATTGGAGGCCAAACTCCTGGACCTCCAGGCGACGAGCGAAGCGGTTTGGGAGGACGTGAAGGTCGGCGTGGACGCGGTCCGGCAGGCCCTGGGCGATTCCATCGAGTCGGCGAAGCACCGGTTCAATTAAAAGTCTCCGACAAAACACTTTTCACCACAGAGACCCAGAGGCACTGGGAAAGCGGAAAAGCCTTTTGGATTTGAGCCGTAAGTCCCGTTGTGAAAGCGGTCGTTATCGGCCCAAGGCTTGATTTTGGCCGATGAACAAAGAGTCTCGCTTCCCCCCGAGCCCTGTTATGCCCGGGCGTTCGGGAAGGCGATTTGTTGGAAAACCAGTCCCGCCCCAGTCGACCGCCCCGGAAGGGCGACAAGGAAAGCCCCATGCAACTGACCTACCATTACCTGATCCTCGGAGGCGGCTTGGCGGGCGCGTCCGCCATCGAGGGCATCCGGCAAAACGACACGACCGGAAGCATCGGCCTCCTCAGCGCCGAGGCGGACTTCCCCTACCACCGGCCCCCCCTCTCCAAGGACCTTTGGTGGGGCAAGAAGACCTACGACCAGATCCCGGTCTTCAGCGAATCCTATTACCGCGACCACCTGGTGGATCTGCGCCGGAACACCCTGGTCACCAGCATCCACCCCGAGGGCCGCTACGTGGTGGACGGCGCGGGGAACCATTACGGTTATACCAAGCTGTTGATCGCCACCGGGTCCATCCCCAACCGGATCAAGGAAGCGGGGCCGATCGCCCACACCTTCCGGACGGCCCAGGATTACCTGGCCCTGGCCCGGGCCGTCGTGACGGTCGAGGATTTCCTCATCATCGGCGGGGGGTTCATCGGCGTCGAGCTGGCGGCCGCCCTATCCCACGCGGGCAAGAAGGTCACCCTGCTCCTCCAGGACAAGGGCCTGTTGTCGAAGGTCCTGCCCCCCGACCTCTCGGACTTCGTCACGGAATTCTACGTCCAAAAGGGGATCAAGGTCATCGTGGGGGACGAGCCGGCCCATTTCGAGGCCCAAGGCGACCGGGTGACGGTCACCACGAAGCAAGGCGAGCAGGTGACCACCGGTTACGTGATCGCGGGGATCGGGGTCAAGCCCGAGAGGGCCTTGGCCGACTCCGCCGGCCTCAAGGCCGGCGACGGGATCGTCGTCAACCGCTTCCTCCAGACCTCCCGCCCCGAGATCTACGCGGCGGGGGACTTGGCGCTTTTCCCCTGCGAGGCCCTCGGCGAGGTCATCCGCCTGGAGCATTGGGACAACGCCAGCGCCCAGGGAAAGTGCGCCGGGGCCAACATGGCGGGGGGCCTGGAACCCTTCACCTACCTCCCTTACTTCTACTCGGACCTGTTCGACCTGGGCTTCGAGGCCGTGGGAAAGCTGGATGGCCGCATGAGGACCTTGGCCGCTTGGGAGACCCCTTTCCGGAAGGGCGTCGTGGCCTACCTGGAGAACGGCGTCGTCCAGGGGATCCTGCTTTGGAACCAAGGCAAGGTCCTGGACTGGGCCCGGAAGATGGTCGTGGACAAGACCCCCCTGGGGACCGTCGAAGACCTGAAGGCGATGCTCCCGGTGCCGGCCGCCGTTTAACCCCGCCTCCGAGGCGGACATCCCACTCGAGGAGTACCGGCCATGGGGGTTGAGGATTTCACGGTCGGGCAATACCTTCTCCTGAGGTTGAAGCAAATCGGCGTGGACCACCTGTTCGGGGTGCCCGGGGACTTCGTCCTGGGTTTCCTCAACCAGGTCCTCGAGAGCGACGTGGCCTACGTCGGGACCTGCAACGAACTCAACGCCGCCTACGCCGCCGACGGTTACGCGCGCCTGCGGGGCGTCGGGGCCTTCGTCACCACCTTCGGGGTCGGTGAGTTGAGCGCCCTCAACGGAGTGGCGGGCGCCTTCGCCGAACGGGTGCCGGTGGTGGCCCTGACGGGCTCCCCCGCGACCGCGAACTTCCGCGAGCGGCCCCTCCTGCACCACACCCTGGGCGATTACCAGATCCCGCTCCGGATGTACGAGAAGGTCACGGTCGCCTCGACCCAACTGGATGACCCCGAAAAGGCCCCTTCGGAGATCGACCGGGTGCTGTCGGCCTGCCTGCACCGCCAGATGCCCGTCTACCTGAGCCTTCCGACCGATATCGTGGGGATGCCCTGCCCCAAGCCCGGCCCTTTCCCCTTTCCCGGGCACCTTCCCAGCGACCCCGCCGCGCTGCAGGAGGCGATCCTTGAGGCCCAGGCCATGCTGGAGACCGCGGTCCGTCCCCTGGTCATCGGCGACGTGGAACTGGTCCGCTTCAACCTGAGGGGGGAGTTCGCTCGCTTCATCGACCAGACGGGGTTCCCCTTCACCACCCGCATTTTGGGCAAGGCCATCCTCTCGGAGCACCACCCCCTCTTCGTCGGGCTCTTCGAGGGCGACCGGAGCCGCGAGTCCGTCCGGAAGACGGTCGAGTCGGCCGACTGCGTCCTCCAGCTCGGGGCCCTGTTGACCGACTTCAACACCGGCGGGTTCACCACGCGCCTCGACGACTCCAAGACCATCAACGCCAATATCCGCGCCGTGAAGATCAAGAACCACACCTACGCCAACGTCCGGCTCAAGGATTTCATCCTGGGACTGGGACCCAAGCTCCCCCGGCGGGATCCCCTGGCCCTGAAGGTCGAACGGGCCCGGGACGGGTGCTTCCACCGCCATACGGAGCCGTACTTGCCCGACTTAGCCCAGCCCCTCACGGTCAAGCGGCTCTTCGACCGGGTGAGCCATTTCCTCCGGAAGGACTCCATCGTGGTGGCGGAGACGGGCGTCTCCCTCTTCAGCGCCGCGGAAATGCTCATGCCCGAGGGGGCGACCTTTTTGGCCCAGACCTTCTACGGTTCGATCGGCTACACGATCGGGGCCACCCTGGGGGCCTGCCAGGCGGCCCCGGACCGTCCGGCCGTCCTGTTCGTGGGGGACGGGGCCTTCCAGGTCACCTGCCAGGACCTCTCCACGATCATCCGGCGAGGCCTCAAGCCCGTGGTCTTCCTCCTCAACAACGACGGTTACACCATCGAGCGGGTCATCGTGGACCGGCCTTACAACGACCTCCAGCCCTGGCGTTACCACAAGCTGATGGAGGCCTTCGGGGGAGGGTTGGGCCTGGAAGTCCGCACCGAAGGGGACCTTGAGGAGGCCCTCAGGCGGGCTGAGTCGGTCGATGGCCCCGTCCTCATCGAGGTCCATACCGGCCGGATGGATTGCCCCGAATCCCTCCGCAGCGCGGGCAAGGCCATGGCCCAGGCGAACCACCTTGGTTGAGGGGACCGGCCCGGCCGGGCCCGCGGGTAGGATCCTCTTCGACACCGTGGACGGGGCCGTCGAGGCGGCGACCCGGGCCCAGGTGATTTTCTGGGACCACGGCCTCGGGCTGCGCCAAGCCGTCATCCGGGCCATGCGGGCGACCTCCCTCGTCCACGCGGAGCGTTGGGCCCGCCTCGCGGTCGAGGAGACGGGGATGGGACGCGTGGAGGATAAGACGACGAAGAACATCCTTTGCGCCGAGCGCACTCCCGGCGTGGAGGACTTGGTCTCCAAGGCCTATACGGGCGACAAGGGCCTGACCCTGGTGGAGTACGCCCCCTTCGGGGTCGTGGCCGCCGTCACCCCCTCGAACAACCCCGTGGCGACCATCCTTTCAAACGCCCTGGCGATCCTGGCCGCCGGCAATTCCGTGGTCTTCGCGCCCCATCCGGCCGCGGCCCAGGTCTGCCAGGACGCGATGCGGGTCCTCTCCTCGGCCGCGGTCTCGGCCGGGGCCCCCGAGGGGTTGATCACCGGGATTTCCCCGGTCTCCCGGGAGGCGACCCGGGCCCTGTTGGCCCACCCCGGGACCCACCTCAACCTCGTGACCGGCGGGGAGGCGATCGTCCGGGTGGCCATGGCCACGGGGAAGACCTGCAAGACCATCGCGGCCGGGCCGGGCAACCCCCCGGTGGTCGTGGACGAAACGGCCCTTTTCCCCCAATGCGCCTCGGACATCATCTTCGGCGCGAGTTTCGACAACAACGTGCTTTGCATCGCGGAGAAGGAAGTCATCGTGGTGGAGGCGGCGAGGGCCCGTTTCCTGGAGTCCATGCGGGGGGACCCGCGGGCCTACGAACTGACGCCCGTCCAGATGGACGCCTTGGCCGGACGGGTCCTCCGGCTGGGCGGCCCCGGGTCCAAGGACCCGGTCCTGAACCGGGACTATGTGGGCCGGGACGCCTGTGTCCTCGCCCAAGGCATCGGCTTGGCGGTTCCCCCGTCCACCCGGCTCCTTTGGGGCGTGGTGCCCAACGACCACCCGTTCATTTGGGCCGAGCAGCTCATGCCCGTCCTGCCCGTCACCTTCACGCCGGACGTGGATTCGGCCATCGAACTGGCCCACCGGGCCGAGGGGGGACGGCACCATTCGGCCTCCATGTACTCGACCCACGTCGGGAACATGAGCCGGATGGGCCGACGCATGCAATGCTCCATTTACGTCAAGAACGCCCCGACCCTCTACGGCCTGGGGATGGGGGAGGGTTACGCCTCCATGTCCATCGGCACCCCGACGGGGGACGGCATCACCAAGCCGTCGCATTTCGTCAGGCCCCTGCATTGTTGCCTGGTGGGGTATTTCAGGATCGCCTAAGGGGGGGCCGCTCCCCGGGGACAGTCCAACCACGGGGCCCGACCCGGCACCCGACGGCCATGAAAGGGATGTAATGAACGGCGTCGAAGGAAACCAAACGGGACCCTCCGTGATGAAGGCCCTGGTCTTCCACGGGCCCGGCCGGATCGCCCTGGAGGACCGGCCGAAACCGAAGCTCCTCCAGGCGACGGACGCCCTGGTGCGGATCACCACGACCACGATCTGCGGGACCGACCTTCATATATTAAAGGGCGACGTTCCGACCATCGCCGACGGCCGAATCCTGGGGCATGAGGGCGTGGGGATCGTCGAGGCGGTGGGGACGGACGTCCCGGGGTTCCGCCCGGGGGACAAGGTGTTGGTTTCCCTGATCAGCTCCTGCGGCAGGTGCGCCGCCTGCAGGAAGGGGATGTTCTCCCACTGCGTCCAAGGCGGTTGGCAATTGGGGAACAGCCTGGACGGAACCCAGGCCGAGTACGTCCGGGTCCCCTACGCGGAAACCGGCCTGTACCTCCTGCCGCCCGACTCGGACGACGAGGCGACGGTCATGCTCAGCTGCATCCTCCCGACCGGGATGGAATGCGGGGCCCAAAACGCCCGGGTGAAGCCGGGGGACGTGACGGTGATCGTCGGGGCCGGCCCCGTGGGTCTGGCGGTTTTGCTCGCCGCGCGGCTCAATTCGCCCGCCGAAATCGTGGTGGTGGACCTCGACCCCCACCGGTTGGAATGGGCCCGGTCGCTCGGCGCGACCCAGGTCGTGGACAGCTCGGATGGGAAGGCCGCGGAGCGGATTTTGGCCATGACGAAGGGGGCCGGGGTGGACTCGGCCATCGAGGCCGTCGGCGTCCCGGCGACCTTCGAGCTTTGCCAGGCGATCATCGCGCCCGGGGGGCGCATCGCCAACGTGGGGGTCCACGGCAAGCCGGTGGCGCTCCATCTGGAGAAGCTTTGGGGCGCCAACCTGACCCTCACGACGCGCCTGGTCGACGCGGCCACGACGCCATTCCTGCTCAAGATGGTGCTGTCGGGCAAGCTGGATTCGAAGAAACTCGTGAGCCACCGGTTCAAGCTGGCGGAGATCCTGGAGGCCTACCGGGTCTTCGGGGACGCCGCGAAGGAAAAGGCGTTGAAGGTGGTGGTCCGGGTCGCCGAACCGTAAGAACGGCCGACAAAACCATTTTGAACCACCACCCATCAGCCTTCGGCTGAGGGCGTAAACGAGTTCACTAAAACAACTTGTGGGAAAAGCCGTTAAATCAACAGCCTTCTTTGCGACCTTAGTGACCTTTGCGGTGAAATTGGTCGTTTGGCTTGGTTTGGTGAGGGCTCAAAGCGTCATACGGGCGGCCTTCGCGGCTTCCGGCCGCCATTTAAGCAGGATGGTGAAAAAGTCGAACTGAAGAGACTTTTTCGTGTCTGACTCGCGAATCATCCCCTGAAACCGGGGGATTTACAACGATTCGCTCAAACCGCGTGGCTGCTGACTCGCCTTGCGTAAACCCGCTTTCGCTTGGGTCCTCAGGCGGTTTAGCCGCCTGACGGCGGGGTGCAAAGAAGCTTTTGCGGCACCCAGTTAGGTTTGATCCGGCAGGAAGAGGCGGAAGGACGTGCCGGCGCCCAGCAGGCTTTCCACCCAGATCCTTCCCAAATGGGCCTCCACGAGCCCCTTACAGACCGCCAATCCCAATCCGGTGCCGCCGAGGGACCGGGTCTTCGTGTTGTCCGTCTGGAAGAACTGGTCGAAGACCTTTCCCGCCGCTTCCGGCGCGATCCCGACCCCCGTATCCTTCACCGTGATCAGGACCCCCGGGCGTCCCCCATCCCGGATTGGACCGGCCGTGAGTTCGATGAACCCGCCGGGAGGCGTGAATTTGACGGCGTTGGAAAGCAGGTTCGACAGGATCCGCTCCAACTTGTCGGGCTCGGTCCACACCAGCAGGCCCTGGGGGTGGATCGTCCTTCGAATGGGGATTTGCTTGGCTTGGGCGATGGCCTGGACCGACCGGACCGCGGCGGAGGCGACCAGGTCCAGGCTGACCCGGACGGGAGCCAGGTCGGGGCCCTGGGACCGCAGTTGGGAGAGGTCCGAGAGGTTGTTCACGAGGGCCGAAAGACGGTCGGAATTCTTGAGGGCCGTCTCCACGAACTCCAGTTGGGCCGCGCTCAGGCCGGTCCCGTCCATGCCCCGGAGCAGTTTCAGGTAACCGATGATGGACGTGAGCGGGGTCCTGAGATCATGGGACAACACCGCCAGGAAATCCCCCTGGAGCCGGCCCGATTGCTGGAGATCCCGATTTTCGTCCTGGAGCCCCCCCATCAAGCCCTGGACCCGCTTTTCCGAATCCTTGCGCGCGGTCAGGTCGTAAAAAGACGCCATGCCCGCCGGGAGGTTCCGGAACGGCAGGGATCGGGTGCTGATCTCCACGGGTAGGTCGGGCCCGGTCCGCCTTTTGAGGCGCGCCTCGAAGGGAGGGGCCTCGGGTTGGAGGAGGCGCGATTCCCATTCGGGCCGTGATTCATGGGCCAAAAGATCCACGGGGCGCATGCCCCGAAGTTCCTCCAGGCTGAAACCGCTCAACCGGAGGAGGGCTTGGTTGGCGTCCAGGACCAGGCCGTCCCGATGGAAGAGGATGCCTTCCTGGGCCGCCTCCGAAAGGCTCCGGAAACGCTCCTCACCGTCCCGGAACATCCCCTCCTGGCGACGGCGTTCCGTGATGTCCCGGAGGACCCCGACCCGGAATAGGGGGGATCCTTTCGCGTCCAGGACCGGTGTGACGTGGACTTCGGCCCAGATTTCGCCGCCATCCCGGTGGTGGAAACGTTTTTCCGACCGGTGGGATCCGCGCGGGCCCGCGGGAACCTGTCGGGCCCCCTCCACGTTCCCCGGCGGGTCGTCCGGGCGGGTGAGGTCGTCGAAGGACTTAAAACCCAACTCGGATTCGGAGCATCCCACCAAGGCGCAGAAGGCCTGGTTCACCCTCAGGAAAGCGCCGTTCAGCCCGACGATGGCCATCCCGAGGTGCCCCAGGTTGAACACCCGCTTGAACTGGTCCTCACTGCCCCGGAGGTCCGCCCGGGTCCGGGCATGGAGACCCCGTTCCACGCCGTCGGACAGCTCCCGTTGGACGACCGGGATCAACCGGGAGAGGTTGTTTTTCGGGATGAAGTCATGGGCCCCCGCCCGCATGACCTCCACGGCGGCTTCCTCGCCCACGGCGCCCGATACGACGATGCAGGGCTTGTCGATTTGGAGGTCCGCGAGGACCTGGAGGGCTTGGGGGGCGGATAGGTTGGGGAGCCGATAGTCGAGGAAAACCACGTCCCAGGATTCCCCCAAGAGGGCCTTGGATAGGCTTTCGGTATCCTCCACCCGGCGGTAGGAAACCTCATAGCCGCCTTGGGTCAGCGCGCGGACCAGGAGTTGGAGGTCTCCCTCGTTGTCCTCGACGATCAAGGCTTTGAGCGGTATTCCCATGGGGCCCTTCCTGTCGGACCGGCTCAGGAGCCGACGGCGGACTTCTCGGCTTCCTTCGTCGCGGTGTGGTTCTGGAAAACCACGGCGACCGCCGGGCTGTTCCTGAAACTCAAGGCCCGGGTGTTGACCTCCACCGGGAGGATGGACCCGTTCTTGCGCTTGACCTGGACCCAGAAGGGCGGGCCCTCCGTGGCCAGGAGCCGTTTCTCCCACTTCTCCCGCGATTGGGGCGCCAGGAGCGACTCAAGGCCTATCTGGCGCAATTCCTCCAGGCTGTAACCGAGCATCCGGATAAATCCCAGGTTGGCGTCCAGGATCCGTCCCTCCCGATGGAAGGCGATGCCCTCCAGGGCCGCCTCGGAGAGGCCGCGGAACCGTTCCTCACTGTCGCGGAGCGTTTCATTGATGCGGTGCCTTTCGGTGACGTCCTGGACCAGGGCCACGGCGAAAAGCGGGGAGTCCTTGGAGTCCATGACGATGGAGACATAGAGGTCGGCCCAAATCGCCTGACCGTCCTTCCGGATATACCTTTTCTCGAGGTTGAAGGCCGGGATCCGGCCCTCGAAAAGTTCGGTCACCATCTGCTGGTTGTCGTCCCGGTCCTCGGGGTGGGTGAGGTCCTGGAACGACTTGGACATCATCTCCGCCTCGCTGTAACCCAGGAGGCGGCCGAAGGCCTTGTTGACCTTCAGGAGGCGGCCGTTGAAGGCCACCATGGCCATGCCCAGGTGGCCCTGGTCGAAGATCCGCTTGAACTGCTCCTCGCTCTGCCGGAGGGCCTCCTGGCTGCGGCCGTGGGCCCGGCGTTCCAGGCTGTCGGCCAGCTCCCGCTGGAGGACCGGGATCAGGCGGGACAGGTTGCCCTTGGTGATGAAGTCGTGGGCCCCGGAACGCATCACCTCCACGGCGGAATCCTCCCCCATGGTGCCCGACACCACGATCCGCGGGATGTCCACGTTCATGGCCTTCAGGACCTTCAGGGCGTCCAGCGCGGAAAAACGGGGCAGGTTGAAGTCGATGAAGGCGACGTCCCAGACCTCCTCCAGGAGGGCCCGGCGCAGGGCCGGGTCGTCCTCGACCTGGAGGTAGGTGACCTCGTAGCCCCCTTGGGTCAGGGCCCGGACCATCATCCGGAGGTCGTTTTCGTTGTCCTCCACCATCAAGGCGTGTAATGCGGTACCCATGGTCTCCTCTTTCGGCCCCTGTCTTAAAAAATCAATTGGCGTTTCGCGAAGATCCTGGCTGGGTTTGGCATTTAGCATGGGCTAACCGCCAACCGCTATCGGCTAACCGCTGGTTTTCAGGCTTGGTCCGGCAGGAACACGTTGAAGGTCGACCCGGCGCCCACCCGGCTTTCCGCCCAGATCCTCCCCGAGTGGGCCTCCACCAAACCCTTGCAGATGGCCAAGCCCAATCCGGTCCCCCCCACCTTGCGGGTGGCGGTGTTGTCCACCTGGTAGAACTTCTCGAAGATCCGGACCTGGTCCTCGGGGCAGATCCCCATCCCCGTGTCCTTGACCTTGATCAGGACCCCCGGCTTGTCCCCATCCTGGTGGGACCCGGCCACGAGGTTGATGCTGCCCCCGGGCGGGGTGAACTTGATGGCGTTGGAAAGCAGGTTGATGAGGACGCGCTCCAGCTTGGGGGGCTCCGTCCGCACTTGGAGGTCCTCCGGGTCGACGGTCTTGGTGACGCCGATTTTCTTCTCCTGGAAGAGGGCCTTGACCGAGCCGACCGCGCCCGCCGCGATCGGTTCCAAGGGCGCCCGGACGAGGGAAAGGTCGGAGGACTTGAACTCCACCTTGGAAAGGTCCAGGAGGTCGTTCACCAGCGAGTACAGGCGCTCGGAATTCTTGAGGGCCGTCTCCACGTACTCGAGATGGGACGCGCTCAAGCCGGAACCGTTCCTGCCCCGGATCAGTTTCAGGAACCCCATGATCGACGTGAGCGGGGTGCGCAGCTCATGGGAGACCGTGGCGAGGAAATCGTTCTTGAGCTGGTCCAAACGCAGGAGGTCCCGGTTGTCGTCCTGGATCCTCTTCAGCAGGGCCAGGATCCGGCTCTCGGATTCCTTCCGCGCGGTCAGGTCGTAAAAGGCCGCCAGGGCGGCCGGCCGATTCCGGTAGGGGAGGGACCGGGTATTGACCTCGACGGCCAAGTGGGTCCCGTCCCGCCGGACGGCCGACGCCTCGAAGGCCGGGCCCTCCGCCTGGTCGAGCCGCGTTTCCCATTGGGGGCGTGATCCGGGGTCCAAGAGATCCAGGGGATCCATCCGGAGCATTTCCTCCAGGCTGTAATCGAACATCCGGAGGAGGGCCTGGTTGGCGTCCAGGACCCGGTGGTTTTGGTGGAAGAGGATCCCCTCCCGGGCCGCCTCCGAGAGGTTCCGGAAACGCTCCTCGCTGTCGCGGAGGGAATCCTTGAGTCCGCGGCGCTCCACCGCGCCGGCCAGTTCCCTTTGGAGGACGGGGATCAGCCGGGACAGGTTGTCCTTCGGCAGGAAATCGTGGGCCCCGGCCCGCATGACCTCGATGGCGGCCTCCTCGCCGACGGTACCCGAAACCACGATGCAGGGGAGGTCGATCCCCAGTTCCTTGATCATCTTGAGGGCCTCGGGCGCCGTAAAGTTAGGGAGGTTGTAATCGAGGAGGATGGCGTCCCAGGGCTCCCCGTGGAGGGCCTGGGAAAGGGCTCGGGGATCCTCCACCTGGCGGTAGGAGACCTCAAACCCGCCTTGGGTCAGGGCCCGGACCATCATCCGGAGGTCGTTTTCGTTGTCCTCCACCATCAGCGCTTTCAGCGGCGTTCCCATGACTTCCCTCTCTTACTTAATGCCTTGGTTGATGTTGCTGTAGGTGTCGCTGACTGCTTGCCGAGCCGAGGCCACCCGCCGAGGCTCATGCTTGGCATGTGCCACGCCAAGGGCGTGGTGC
>CAYMOV010000028.1:10417-28952 GCA_964392085.1 uncultured bacterium | reverse complement strand
TTCTCGAACCTCCAGCGCCAGATCCTCTTCACGATGGAGGACGTCGGCAAGCCCAAGGCCGAGGCCGCCGCGAGGCGCCTCCGGGCGCTGAACCCCGATGTGAACGTCGTGCCCTACGTGACCGCCCTCAAGAGCGACAACATCATGGGCATCCTGAAGGACTACGACCTCATCATCGACGGCACCGACAATTTTCCGACCCGTTACCTCACCAACGACGCGGCGGTGCTGTCGGGCAAACCCAACGTGTACGGCTCCATCTTTAGGTTCGAGGGCCAGATCACGGTGTTCAAGAGCCCTGAGGGACCCTGCTACCGCTGCCTTTATCCCGAGCCGCCGCCGCCGGGCATGGTGCCGTCCTGCGCTGAGGGTGGGGTCATGGGCGCCATGGTGGGGACCATCGGCTGCATCCAGGCCACCGAGGCCATCAAGCTCATCACCGGGGCTGGGAAGCCCGCCATCGGCAAGCTCCTGATCTACAACTCGCTGGACATGAAGTTCCGTGAGTTGAGGCTTCGCAAGGACCCGGCCTGCCCGCTTTGCGGGGAACAAAGGACCATCACCAAACTCATCGACTACGAGCAGTTCTGCGGCATGAAGGTCGAGGACACCCAGACCCAGGAAAAGGCCTTCGACGCGTCCACGGAAGTGAGCGCGCTCCAACTCAAGGTCATCCTCGACGAGAAGCAGGATGTCTTCGTGCTGGACGTGCGGGAGCCGAACGAGTGGCAGATCGCCAGGATCCCCGGCACCACGCTTTTGCCGCTGTCCGAACTGCCCCAACGGTGGCGCGAGATCGAGGCCTATAAGGACAAGCCGATGGTGGTTCATTGCAAGAGCGGGGTTCGGAGCAAGAAGGCCATAACGTTCCTGGCGAGCCAGGGCTTCTCGAAGCTGAAGAATATGGCCGGCGGCATCGGCCAGTGGTCGGAGCAAGTCGATTCGACGGTACCCAAATACTAAAACTATAATCCAATTTCACCACAGAGGCACAGGGACGCGGTTTGGGACAGGTTTAAAAGAATGACAGGGCAATACGGAGAGCCGCGGTTACGACGCTTAATTTTCCGCTATCGCCCCACCTGTGTCTCTGGCCGTTACATGCGCATTCAGTTGTTTTATCTAAAATCCCTGTGGCTCTGTGTCTCTGTGGTGAAATAATTGTTTCAGGGTGTTTTTAAATCAAAAAAGGCGCGACCCATTGGGGATCGCGCCTTTTTTACGGGTTACTTCTTGGTTTTGGTGGGGGTCGGCGCGGGTTCGGCGGGGGCGTCCACCGCGGGCTCGACGGGCGTCCCGGCGGCCGGTGTGGGCTCCGGGGTGGCCTGCTTCAACATCTGCCCCGTCATGGGAATGAAGAACACCCCCATATCCTTGCGGGAATGCACTCGGCCCTGGGCGTCTTTCCGGTAGACGTACAGCACCTGCTTGCCCCGGGCCGGGGGGCCGATCGGGATGACCATCCGTCCCTTGGGCTTGAGCTGGGCCAAGAGGGTGGGCGGCACGTATTGGGCGGCGCAGGTCACGATGATCAGGTCGAAGCCCTCCTTCACCTCGGGCCACCCGAAATAACCGTCCCCCACCCGGGTTTCCACGTTGTTCAGCCCCAGGGGCTTGAAGATCCTCCTCACGGGGGTCCCGATGGGATCCAGGATCTCGATGGAATAGGCCCGCTTCACCAGCTTCGAGAGGAGGGAGATGTTGTAGCCGCTTCCCGTGCCGACCTCGAGGGCCAGGTCGCCCGGCTTGGGGTGGGCCAGGTGGATCATGTAGGCCTGGCCCGCGTAGTCGCTGATGAACGAGCCGAACCCGATGGCGAAGGGCCTTGAGGGCCATTCGTAGGTGGTGTCGGCGAAGGATGACTTGTGGCGGTAGTTCCACTGGTAGTACTCGCGGGGCAGGTCCGCGAACGCCTGGACGAGTTTCGGGTCGTCCTTCTTGAAATGCAGCTGGAGGTATTCCCGGACGTTCCCGGCGGCCGTCTTGCGGTTTTCCTGGAGGGTTTGGAACTGGGCGTCGGACAACTTCAGGGGACGGCCGCTTTCCGCCATGACCTTCTGGAAGGCCGCGTTGGTCCAGGTGGCGGCCTCGGAAGCGGTCGCGGCGGGGGTGTTCACCGCGGTCGGCGTCGGGACGACGGCGGCGAAAACGGGGGTGGCGGAAAGGATCAAGGCGGCGAATAGGCGCGAACGCATTCGAGGCTCCTCGTATTGTTTATCGGCATCGTCGGCCACTGAGGCAAAACCATCTCGAACCACGGAGACGACGGAGGGCACCGGGGAACGGATTGATTTTAGGTTACAAACTTTAAATGTTTCGGCTCCGTGTTCTCCGTGACCCCCGTGGTGAAATTCGGTTTAGGCCGTTCGGTCCAAGGACCGGGAGGCGATGAAAACCAACACGTACATCGCCCAACCGGCGACCAGGAGCACGGAGTAACCCTTCGAGTGGACCACCAGGTTGGCGAGGGGGGTCGAGACCACCGAGAACGACCCGTTCAAGGCCCAAGCCCAGGGGATCCAGGCGGCCCGGTCGCCTCCCAGGCCCGACAGCCCCAGCGGGAAAAAGAACCCCAGGGCCGTGCCCAGGGGGGCGGCGGCGGCGATTACTATAACCGCCCTCGCGAAAAGTGGCCATCCCAACGTCGGGTCCAGCAGCCGGGGCCCGCCCAGCAGGCTCAAGCCCACCCAGAGCGTGGCCACCCCGAAAGAGACCGCGGCGACGGTCCTGGGCCGCGCCTTCACGGCGCCCGACCAGGCGCTCCCGACCCCCGAGGACACCAAGAGCGTGGTGAGGGCCAGGGCGAAGGCCAAGGTGCGGTCCCCCAACAGGTAGGCGGCCTTTTCGATGAGGTAAATCTCGAGCATCAGGTATCCCAGGCCCAACCCGGCGAAATAAACCACCACAGGCAACCGTCCCGGGCCCTTGAACCGTCGCCCCCCCAACAGGGGTAGGGCCAGCACCAACAGGGCCAAGGGGAGGGATTGGGCCAGCACCGCCCAGTTGATGAGCCCGGCGATCTCCTCGCGGGGCAATAGGTTCAGGCGGGGCAGGACCTCGCGGATGCGGCTGGGCCGCAGGACGTCGTGGAAGGAGGGCCGGTCCAGCGTCGAGGGGCGCAGGTCGAAGAAATGCCGGTCCAGGAAAGCCGGCCGGTCCCGGTCGGAGAGGATCTTCAGGCCGTCGTCCCTCAGGGCGTCCTGGCCTCCCCCCGGGTCGTCGTCGTCATCCGCGCCCTGGACGCCGGACTCCAGCGTGAAGGGCGGGAGGTCGTTCCAAACGTTGGCGGCCTTTGGGGGAGCCCCGGGCGCGAGGGAGAGGTCGAAGGAACGCTGGTCGCAGAAGGCGCGGGCGGCCGCCACATCCGAATCCGAGAAGGGCCGGGGGCTGAGGAGGATCCGGACGTTCCAGGCCGATCGGTAGAGGAGGATCTGGGAGGCGGGATCCCTGGACCCGGCCGAGACCAGGGCCTGGCGCGCGGTCTCCAAGAGCTTAAGGGCGTAGACGGGAAACTCCTGGATCGATACCGAGAGGGACACCAGGCCGCCGGGCTCCAAATTCCCCAGGGCTTCGGTCAGGAACTCGCGGGTGTAGGCGTATTTCGGGATGTCACCCTGGTTGAGGAACTCGCCGCTGACGTCCAACAGGCGTAGGGGCTTGGGCGCGGCCTTCAGGGCCGCCACGGGGGCGAGGGACAGGAGCCGGTAGGGGATGGAAGGCTCCCAGGATTGCTTCCGCTCCAGGATCCAGTCCCGGAGCATCGGGTCGCTTTCAGCGGCGGTGACGTCCTGCGCGCCGGCCTGGGCGGCCTCGCGGATCTTGAACCCGCCCCGCGACCCGAGGATCAACACGTTGCCGCCGGGCCGTAGGCGGTAGGGCAACAAGTCGAGGGCCGCCTCGAGATATCGGGTGTCGAGTGGGCCCGGCAGGGGCAGGGCGGTCAGGCGGTTTCCATCCTGGTACAAGCCGAGGGCGCGGGGCGGGCCCGGCACCTTCAGCGTGGCGAAGTTGTTCGACAGGTCCAGGTCGGGCCGCTCGGTGAAGTCGTCCAAAAGCCAATAATCACCCCGGGGCGAGAGGCGGCGTTCCACCACCCGGCTCCCCGCCACGTGAAGGGGGGCGTAGATGGCCTTGTACTCCGAGAAGGAGGCGCGGCCCCAGCCGATCGCGGCGCCCACCAGGGCCAACGCCAAGGCCAGGGCGCGCAGGCGGCCCGGATTCCGGAATCCCGCGGCGGGCGCCGCCAACGCGGCCGCGGCGAAGAGCGGAAGCATCAACAAGGTCACCAGGTGGAAGGGATGCACCGCCACCATGAGGGCCGCCAGGGCCAGGGACCCGACGCCCGCGCCCACCAGGTCCGCCGCGTAGAGCCGGGGGATGTCCTCCTTGAAGGCGAGAAAGCTCAGGCCCACGAAGGACCCGGCGAGGAAGTAGAAGGGAAACAGCACGACGTAGTAAAGGAGGACCCACCCGAGCTGGGTCTGGACCAGGTCGGGGTTCTGGAGTTCCATCGGGTTGAAGGGGATGAGGGTGGCGAGGCCGTAACCCAACCCCGCGGCCGGGGCCAGGAGGGCCGCGATCCAGAAAAGGGCGCGCTCGGGGGCCCTGAGCCAGCGGTCCTGGTACAGGCTCAACACCACGCCGCTGGCCGCGAAGCCCGCCATGGCGATGGAGATGACCCAGTACCCATACTCGGCCCAACTGGCCAGGGCGAAGAAGCGGGTGAGTTGAATCTCGAAACCCACCGCCGAGGCGGACACGAGGAAGAGCGGACCCCAGGAGAGCTTGGATTTATTACTCAATGGGAAGTTCCTGCCGTGGGATTGGGGATGGACTTGAGGAAGTCCCGGACGGCCATTTCAAAGTGATCCGGCTCATCCAGGAACAACGCGTGGCCCGAGGCCATGAAGGGTTCCAGCCGGGTTTGCGGGGCGCGTTTCACCAGCCAACGCCCCGCCTCCAGGTAACCGGGGGACGAGAGGTAAAGCATAGGGAGCCGGAGCGCGGAGTCTTTCGGGTCCCATTCCCCGGCATTGTACTCGCCCTGGACCAGTTCCACAGCGGAGTCCGGCGGAACCCGGAGGCTGGCTTCGTCCAGGCGCCGCAAAAATTCCCGCGGCTGGGGAGTCTTGAACATCCCGGTGATGAAATTCCAGGTGGCCTTCGGGCGGTCCCGGCGGTAGGACTCCAAGAAAGCGGTCCGTCGCCTCAGGAGCCAGGGGTACCGGGAAGAACCGGTGGCCGCGTCCACCAGGACCAGGGCGGCGACGCGCGTGGAGTCGTGGTCATGCAGGTAGGCCAAGGCCGCCGTGCCGCCCAGGGACCAGCCCACCAATACCGCCGGCTCATCGCCCAACCGGCGCAGGAGTGTTTCCAGGTCGTCCGCCCAGCCTCGGGGGTTTTGGCGGAGGGGGGAGTCGGCGGAGAGGCCATGGGACCGGGGGTCGAGGGCCACCACATGGTGGTCTCGGCCAAAGCGGGTGAGTTGGTCCTTCCAGATGGTAGCGGGCATCGTCCAGCCCGGTAGGAAGACCATCAGGGGCCCCTGACCGCCCTCTATATAGTGGAGCTTCACCCCGTCCGGGGTGAGGAAGGACTTGTCACGAAGGAAGGGGCCTTCGGCCTGGGTCCGGGGCGCAAGCCCCAGGGCCAAAAGCCCGAGGAGGAGTGTTTTCCACATAGGGGGAGTCTAAACCAAGCAATGGATGCCTTCCATGAGGAAAAAGGTCGGACGGTGATTCGCGTCGAGTCAATTTTCCAAAAGCTTACTTGAAGAACTTGCCCGATTCGGTGGGGTGTAGTCCCAATCCTTGATCAACTGAATGGGCCGGCCGGGGCTGAGGCCGAAGAGCTTGGGAGGGGTACAACGGGAGTATGTCAGGCCCGATGGGGAACCGACCTCAGACCTTGACGCTCGATACCTTGGCGGAGGGCGCTAGGTTCCGGCGGATCAAGCGGTTCAGGGGCCATTCGTAAAACCGGTAGGAGCACCAGGCGACCGCGTAGGCGGTGGCCAGGAAGATCGCGTAGGCCACCCAATCGTTTATCCCGCCCATGAGGTCCCAAACCAGGAAGAGGATCGAACCCTGGAGCAGGTAGAGGCCGTAACTCAACTGGCCCGGTCGGCCGACCCAGTCCACCCAGGGGCGCTTAAAGAAACCCAGGTGGAGCCCCCCGAGGAGGAAGAAAAAGGTGCCCCATCCGACGAAGGGGTCCCCCAGGAGGATCCGGGATAAATTCTGTTGGTCGCCGAAGTTGAAGGCGCGGAGGACAAACAGGGCCCCGACGGCGCAGAGGAACCAGGAGAGCTTGGGGTTCGAATCCAGCGTGGCCCGGTAACCTTTGGAGACGAGGTACAGGAGGCACCCGATCCCGATGAGGTCGAAGCCCGCGAGGGAATTGCATCCCCCGAACCGCACCGAGGGGAAATAGGCGATCCAGGCCACGCGGGACAGGAATCCCACGGCAATCACGACCGCCAGGAAACGCATCAGGTTCACTTCGCTCCCAAGGCGCCGCAGGAGGAAGGGATAAAAGAGATAGAACTGCTCCTCGATGGCCAGGGACCAAATCACATCCAGGTGCAGGCCGAAATGATTGATGGGATGGGCGATGAAAGCCCGGTACCAATTAAACGTGAAGGTGAGGAAAGAGATCCAAAGGCCCGGGGAATACGAGGCTTCGGGATTCCTCAGGCAAAAAACGAACCGATTCGTGGGCTCATGCTGGAACCAGCCGAAAGCCGCCCCGGTCAATACCACCAGGAACAGCAGGGGCCAAATCCGGCCCACCCGTCGGACATAGAATTCCCGCAGGTCGGGCCGATAGAGCCCACCGGGCTGGTGGTCAATGAGCCTTGTGATGAGGAAGCCCGAAACCACGAAAAAAAAGGTGACGCCATACCCGCCGTTGTCGGCCAAGAAGTACCAAGCCCCTTGGAGGAAGTCGGACTGGGGTGAGAGCGCGGTCGAGACGTTGAGGTGGATCGCCAGAACTAATCCGATGGAAAAACTGCGGACGAGGTCCACGACGGCGATGCGGGAGGGGATGGAGGGGGAACCCAAGCGCTGGACCCTGCCTTTCGGGCTTTTCCGCCGACTGATCGTGCCGTTGAGTGTAGCCATTATAGGGGGTGCCGGGTGGGCTGTCAGGGAGTGCCGGCCAACCTGGTCCGGTTTGGAGGGTTCGGGGCTTGGCCCGCTTGGGCCCGTGGCCGTATCATGCAAGCCCACCCAAAAGCCCGAAAGGCGGCGGCCCATGGCGGAGATCAAATCGGTCGAGATCCTCCGGGTGCGCGTGGACTTCGCCACCCGCTTCCAGGCCTGTGTCACCGTGGAGTCCCGTTCCACCGACGTCTTGGACCGGGAGCGGGACCTGATCCAGCTCTTCATCCTCTCCTGGGTGAAACTGCTCCTCCTGCTCGGGCCCAACAAGCAGGCCGGCATGCTGGTCGATTACTTCCAGCGCGTCATGGGCGACACGGTCACCCCCCAGGGCCTGAAGCGGCCCGTGATCATGTCGGGCGACCAGAAACTCCTCGAGGCGCCCCCGGAGACCCCCGAGCGCGTCGCCGTCTTCCGCCTGATCCAGGAGGAGGACGGCCGCCTGGTGGAGGCTGAACTGCCGCCCGCCGACGAGGGGCACCTCTACCCGGCCTGCGCGATCTTCATGCTTCAATACCTGATCCGCGAATTCGGGGAGCCTTCCCTATTCTTCCTGATGCTGGTCATGGGTGGCGTGATGGAGTACTACGAGAAGATCGGCAAGACCGACGACTTGAAGGCGCTCACCGCGGCCCCCGCCTACGGCTTCTCCGTGGCCATGCGGTACATCGACGACGAACGGAAGAAGAATGAGGTGCTGGGGCCCGACGGCAACCCGGCAAGACCAACCCAGAACGGCCAATGAATCACGGGGAAAGCGGAAGGCACGGAGACTGAAAACCTGTTGGATTTGGCGCCAATACCATGATCCTATCTCCGTGACCCCTGTGTCCTTCGTGGTGAAATTAGCCTTTCGCTATCGCGGATCTTGAACCATTAAAGGAAACTGGAATGGGTCCAAACACCTATATCGCCCTGCTGCGGGGAATCAACGTGGGGGGCAAGAACAGCCTGTCCATGAAGGACTTGGCCGCGATGTTCGGGAAGGCCGGTTGCTCCGAAGTCGCCACGTATATCCAAAGCGGGAACGTGGTGTTCAAGGCGGAGAAGACCCTCGCCGAAAAGTTCCCCGCCCTCATCCCCCACGCCGTTTTCAAGACCAAAAAGTTCGAGGTGCCGGTCTTGATCCGGAGCGCTGGGGAGCTCCAAAAAGTGGAGAGGGGAAACCCTTTTCTGAAACCCGGGGTGGATTTGAAGCAACTCCACGTCGGCTTCCTCGCGGATAGGCCGACCCCGGAAGCAATCGTCGGGCTGGACCCCCAACGATCCGCGCCAGACGAGTTCAAGGTCGTGGGGTCTGAGGTTTATTTCAAGTTGCCCAACGGCGTGGGGAAGTCGAAACTCACCAACCAGTATTTCGACTCCAAGTTGAAGACGACGATCACCCTACGAAACTGGAACACGGTCTTAAAACTTCTTGAAATGTGCGGAGCTGTCTGACCGGGCCCATATTGACCGTTGGCCGGGATGGTTATCCTGCGTAGGCGCCTCGAGGGACGGCGCGCACTCCCTTGTAGGAGCCCCTATGCCCTCCCAACTCAACGTGGTCGCGGTCAAGCAAGAAGGCATGAAGATCACGGCCTACGACGGGGCCCGGTCGATCCAGATGGACTATCCCGCGGGCCCCGACGCCGCGGGTTTTACCCCCCTCCAGATCCTCCTCGCCAGCCTGGCCGGCTGCAGCGGCAACTCCGTCTCGATCCTCCTCCAAAAGATGAAACAGCCCGTCAAGGGATTGGAGGTGCGGGCCATCGGCCAACGCCGCGAGCAGCATCCGACCGTGATCACGGACATCACTCTCGAGTTCGTGGTGCGGGGCGTCGACGTGGACCCCGCCGCCGTTGAAAAAGCGATCAAACAATCCGAGGACCTGATCTGTCCGGTCTGGGCCATGCTCAAACCCGGCACCGCCATCCACGCGACTTATAAAATGGCGGGGGAATAAGGACCTTCGTGGTTCCACGGCCGTCGCGACGGTCGTGGAGGACCTCAACCGCAAGGACGAATACAATGACGGGGAAAAACGGCGCCTTCGGGACGCGGGACACCTCCTTTTTCCCCGCCCTTTGGCATTTCGCCTGTGGAAAGCCGACCAACCCTGGCAGATTGTCCTGACTCCCAACGAATCCCATGGGACCTTGGTGGCCTCGGTCTATGGCCTGGACCCCACGAGACCCGTGGAGGCGCGTGAGTTCACCTGCTGTCCCTGAGCCCTTTCCTTGGCGTATGATCGGCGGCGGAAACATCTCTGGTTGGGTAAAGGCGGTGAAACCTTGAAAAGCCGAACGGGATTCTGGTTGAACATCGGCCTGCTGACGGCCTTCGTCCTACTTTTCCTCTTCGGCTTCCTCCACGTCTGGGCGAAACGCCAGGTGAGGGTCCACGGCCTTCAGATCCAAACGGCTTACGGGGACCTGGACAAGGTCTTTCCGGTCGCCACGAAGAAAAAGGGCGCGGAGCCGGACCTGGACAACGTGGTGATGGCGTTCAACGAGGGGTTGCGGCGACCCAACAGCCCGTTGGAGATGGAATGGCACGGCCGAAAGATCGAGATTTCGCCCCTGCCGTACCGGCTCAATCAGCCCGATGGGAGGTGGCAGATGGTCCTGTCCTTCGACAAGGCGACCCGGCAAGTCCACGCCGCCGTCTACGGCAAGAACCCATCCGATCCGGTCACGGTGCGGGACTATCCCTGCTGTCGTTGATGGAGGCTTGATGTGGGTTTAGATGGGGTTGAAATCATCATGTCCCTCGAGGAAACCTTCGGCCTCGAGCTTTCGGACGAGGAAACGGGGAATTGCCATACCGCCGGTGACATCACCCGTCTCATCCAATCGAAACTGAACGTCGACCAGGGCCAATCGGCCTGCCTTTCCCAGGCGGCGTTCCATTTGTGCCGGAAATCCTACCTGGACCTTTGGGGCGGGAACCGGAATGACTTCCGGCTGGGAACGCCCCTTCGAACCCTTTTTCCGCGCGAAGGCCGTCGGGATGCCTAGGCGGCTTGGCAAAAACGAATGGCCCTAAAAACATTCCCGTCTTTGGCCCGTCCCGTATGGTTGCAAGTGATCTTATGGGCTGTTCCGGCATTGGGCTTAAGCGTCGGCATTTTGAGGATGGGCTATGGTGTGGAGGTTTTTCTTGGATCCATGGCATTGGGAATTGCCCGCTTTGCCGTGACCCGGGAATATCCGGGGAATACATTCATGGCATCGGGTTTGAAGACCGTCAAAGATGTCATCAAGTTCATCGTCCGACATGATCCGGCGGCATTAAGGCCGAAGGGGAAACCCTGGCGGCCAGGGGAAATCCGGGAAATTGTGCGAAGGAATATCGCGGATCGACTGGGGATCAAGGACTTCAGCGACGACGCGGACTTGGTCAAGGATTTGGGCTTGAGCTGACCGGAAGGGGATATGGCCGGTCGGTTATGGCACAATACGGTCGTGACCACTCCCGCCCTCCCCATCGATCCCCTCTTACCCGGCATCGTCCAGGCCTTGGAGACCCACAAGTCCGCCGTGGTGACCGCCGAGCCGGGGGCCGGTAAGACCACCCGGGTTCCCCCCGCGCTCCTGGGCGCTTCCTTCGTGGGCGACAAGGAAGTCTGGGTTCTCCAGCCCCGCCGCCTGGCGGCCAAGCTGGCCGCGATGCGGGTGGCCGAGGAGATGGGCGAGACCGTCGGCAAGAAAGTCGGTTATCACTTCCGATTCGAGAAGGTGGCGGGTCCCGAGACCCGATTGAAGTTCCTCACCGACGGTATGCTTTTGCCCCTGGCGCAGGCCGACCCCACCCTGGGCCGCGTGGCGGCTGTGGTGCTCGACGAATTCCACGAGCGCAGTCTGGCGCTGGAACTGGGCCTGGGTTTCCTCCGCCGCCTCCAACTGGGCCCCCGCCCCGACCTCCGATTGTTGGTCATGAGCGCGACCCTCGACGCCGAAGCCCTCTCCCAATACCTATCCGGTTGCCCCGTTTTCAAGAGCGAAGGCCGAGTGTTCCCCGTGACGGTGGAATACCTGCCCCAACCCGAGCAACCGGACCTGTCCCTCAAGGTGAAATCCGCGGTGCGGCAATTGGGAAGCCGGGGACTCCTCGGCACCACCTTGGTGTTCCTGCCGGGGGTGGGGGAAATCCGCCGCGCGGCCCAAGCATTGGAAGGGCAGGGCGTCGAAGTCCATTCCCTCTATGGCGACCTTCCGGTGGAGGAGCAACAGCGCGCCTTGCGGCCCACCGAGGGGCGCAAGGTGATCCTTTCGACCAACGTGGCGGAAACATCCCTGACGGTGCCCGGCGTGACGGCGGTGGTGGATTCCGGCCTCACCCGCCAAGCGAGGGTCTCGACTTGGTCGGGGCTGGAAAGCCTGGTGACCGTTTCCGCCAGCCAGGCCTCGGCGGCCCAACGCATGGGCCGTGCGGGCCGGGTGCAGGCCGGCGCCTGCCTGCGCCTCTACTCCCAGTTCGATTTTGAGCACCGCGCGGCGTTCGATGTGCCCGAACTTCTCCGGAGCGACCTTGCCCAAAGCGTGTTGGACTTGGCCTGCTTGGGCGTGGAGGACTTGGACGCCTTCCCATGGTTCCTGAAACCCTCGGCGGCCGCCCTCGAGGCCTCCCGCATCCTGCTGGTGAAATTGGGGGCCACTGAGCCGCCCAACCGTTTGACCGCGGTGGGCCGCAAGATGGTCCGTTTCCCCCTCCCGCCGCGCCTGGCCCGGTTCCTCCTCAAGGTGGAGGAGTTGGCGCCGAAAGATTCAGCCACCCTTCGAGGCGCCTGCCGCCTGGCGGCTTTAGTGAGTGAGGAGAAGGCCGGGTCCGAGGATTTACTGGAGGAACTGGCGAGGTACCAACCGGGCTACGAGGCCCGCAGGCTTGAGGACCAATTGGCGAACAACTTGGGCGCGGGGCCCGCCAAGGGCGGCCGCAAGGAAATCGGGGACCAGAAAATCCTGGCGAAGGCGCTCCTATCGGCCTTTCCCGACCGCGTGGCGAAACTGCGGGGAAGCGAGGGGGCGGCCAGCCGCAACCACAGCGGCAAGTCCGTGGAACTGGTCTTGAGCGGCGGGGGCAGCGCCACGGCGTCCGACACCGCCATGACCCGAGAACACGCCTACTTCATCCTCGTGGAAGCCCAAGAACTCGCGGGCCAGGCCAGGGGCCCCCATGTGGCGGGGGCGCGGGCCCAGGCCAAGGCCCGGTCGCTTTGTCCCATTGAGGAGGATTGGTTGTTGGACCTGTTTCCCGAGGATTTGGTGGAAGAAGAAGCCTGTCAATGGAACAACAAGGCGGGCCGGGTCGAGGGCTTCAAGCGCCTCCAATACGGCCAGGTCGTGTTGGACGAAAAGCCGCTGACGGCCGAGACGCTGGGCCCCAAGGCCGCCGCGCTCCTTCTCAAGCAGGCGTTGAACGCCGGGACCCAGGCCTACGCGGACCCGGAGGAATTGGCTGGCTTCCTCAACCGCGTGAGGTTCACCGGCGAGCAATTCGGGGACTTCCCCAAGATGGATGAGGAGAGTGTGGAAGCGACCCTCGGCGAGTTGTGCCAAGGGCGACGGAGTTTCTCGGACCTGATGGAAGCCGGGTTGGTGAACGCGTTGAGGGGGAAGCTTTCGCCCCAAGACCTGTCGAAGCTGGAGCGCTGCGCCCCGGCCCAGATCGTCCTGAAGGGCCGCAAGGCCACGATCCATTACGACCCTGGCAAGCCGCCCTGGATCGAGTCGCGCATGCAGGACTTCTTCAAGATGAGGGAAGGGCCGAAGGTGGCCGAGGGACGGGTGGCGGTGGTGCTGCACCTGCTGGCGCCCAACCACCGGGCGGTGCAGGTGACGAGCGACCTGGCGGGGTTCTGGAAGAACCACTACCCCGGCGTAAGGCAGGGGCTGATGCGGAAGTATCCGCGCCACCCCTGGCCGGAGAACCCGTCACAATAATCAGAATGTGATTTAACGCGGGGGCAATGGGGGACATGGAGATCAGCTTTCTTCATGGTTTATTTGCGGTTGTATTGGATTGCCTCCGTTTCCCCCGCGGTTCAAAACCGTTTTTCCCGTTGCCGTCCAACCATTTCCGGATCGCCAGGTTGGCGGGAACCTCGAAGAGCCGGTAGGACAACCCCGCGAGGCCCGTGGTGACGCCCACGAATATGCCCCATGCCGCCCAGGTGGGAAGGGGACGGATTGTGGGGTGGAGGAAATAGATCAGGGCGCCGTGCATCAGGTACATTCCGTAACTGTATCGGCCCGGCAGGGCGAGAGGTGCCAGCCGCTTGGATTCCATCCAGGGCCATTGGAGCGACGCCAAGATGAACAGGGCCGTCCCTAAGCTGATCCCCGTGGGTCCGAAGACCCGTTGGAAGGGCGCCCCGCCCTGGTCCATCCATAAGTAGGAAGCCAATCCCATCCCGAAGCCCAGGGCTCCCAGAAACGCGCTCCGGATCGAGGATCCGCGATCAGCGAGTACCCGGCGCTGATAGGCCAGGTAGGTGAGGGCGCCCAGCGCGATCCCCTCGAAACCGCTGAAGGACCCCTGGTCGGACCAGAGGGCGGTGTCCGGTTCGGCCCAAAGCGCCCAGAGGCGGTAAGCCGGCCCCAGGCAGGAGACCAGGACGAGGAACCACACGAGGGGTCGGAGGCCGCCCAACCGTCGGAGGATCCAGGGGTAACCCAGGTAGAACTGTTCCTCCACGGCGAGGGACCAAAGGACCGACCAGTGGAGCGCGTAGCTGTGGGTCGCCGACCGGAGGATCCCCATCCAATTGAAACTGAGGGTCCCGATGGAGACGAAGAACCAGGCGTCCAAGGGGGTGCCGGGTTTGAGGAAGACATAGTGGAATCGGTTGGTGTCCTCGGCGCCGAAGAGGACCATGAGGGCGCCGAACAGGACGGTGAGCGATCCGAGGGGCAGCAAACGGCCGACGCGCCTCGCGTAGAAACCCCTGAGGTTCGGCCGCCCAAGCCCCTCGGGCCTTTCCGACAGGAGTTTGGTGATCAGGAACCCGGAGACGACGAAGAAGACCGTGACGCCGTAGCCCATGTGGAGGGTGAGGGCGTTCCAAAACCAGCGGCCCCAGTCGGTGGCGGGAAAGTCCACGGACGGCCTCAGGTGCCCGCTGAGGACCAGGAGGATGGCCGCGGTGCGGACCAGGTCGATGGCTTGGAGGGTCCGGCCGGATCGGGCTGGGTTCATCGGGGACCCCCGGCGGGATCCGTCCCGGGAGCCGGAAAAAAAACGCCCTGGGGGCGCTTGGGTCCTCCCGGCGGTCGGGTTAGGATGGGGTCCATGAGGCCATTCTACTTCCGATTATTGGGCGTCGCGGCGCTTTGCGTCCTGCTGTCCGGCTGCGGCCCGAGGAACCCCCTGGGCCGGAACTGGGTGTTCGCCACCCAGGCGCCCTTCACGCCCCGCATGATGCAGGCGGCCGTGGCCTACCGGAACGGCATGTGGTTGGTGGGCGGCCAGGACGGCGACAACCATTTCTGCAACGATGTTTGGTTCTCACTGGACGGCTTCTTTTGGGCCCAGGCACCCGAGGGCCCCTTCACGGGCCGCTACGGGCACGGCCTCGCCGTTCTGGGGAACCGGATGTTCCTCGTGGGCGGCTACGACGACACCTTCCGGCCCCGGTCGGACGTCTGGGCCACCGACGACGGCCGGTCCTGGAATATGATCCGGCGGGACTCCCCCTTCGGCGGGCGTTACGGCGCGTCTCTGATCGCCTGGCAGGGCCATCTCTGGCTGGTCGGGGGGCTGGACGGCTCCAACACCTACCACAACGACGTCTGGTGGTCGCCCGACGGCGACCGTTGGACGATGGCGGCCAACCCGGCTCCTTTTGATGCGCGCAACCTCGTGGGATTGGCGGTGTTGGGCGACCGGCTCTACCTGGTGGGGGGCGTGGACGCCGAGAAGCGGTTCAACGACGTTTGGAGCACGACGGACGGCGTACGGTGGCAATGCGAGACTTCCTCCGCGGGGTTCGCCCCCCGGGCCTGCAACAGCGTGGCCACGGCCAACGGCAAGATCTACGTGGTGGGCGGGTACGAGGCGGATAAGCGGCAGAACGACGTCTGGAGCTCGCCCGACGGGAAGAACTGGAAATGCGTCCTGAAGAAGGCGCCCTTCACGCCCCGCTGGGCCATGTCGTGTTTGTCCTTCGGGGCGCACCTCTGGATCCTGGCGGGCCACGACGGGCGGTTCCTGGCCGAGGTCTGGCGGTCGCCTTGATTGAATTCGTCATTCCGAGTGAGCCGGTCGCCGGTGGCGACTCGGCGACGAGGAATCTGTTTGCGGAAGGTTGATCGAAGCTGAATGGACGAAAAGCGGATTCCTCTCTTCACTCGGAATGACGACTTGAATCCTATTTCTCGAGCCGGATGACCCCGACCTTGTGGTCCAACCCCGTGGCATGGACCCAACGGTCCACCCGTTCCTGGTAGTCGGGCCGCTTCAAGCCGTCCAAATCCCATCCCGGCGGTTCCGTCCCGCTATAGCCGTTGAGGGTGGGGACCCCGGACTCCAACGACGCCCACATGGCGTCCAGGCTCAATTCGGTGCTGGTGGCAGGCAGGTCCGGGTCCGGCTTGACGTAAAACGCCGCGGAGACCTTGTGGACCTGTCCGGTCAGGGAACCGAGCCAGGACATTTCCCGGCTGTCCGAGAAACCCCTGTCGGGCGGCGGGGAAACCTGTTCCCCCATGAACGCCAGGATCGCCAAGGCGAGCAGGCCGATGAGAAGGGGACGTTTCTTTTTCTTGGCGGAACCGATCTTGTCCGAGGCGCGCTGGCCGAGCCAGGCTAGGAGCGCCCCGGCTGGCAAGGCGAGCACCAACGAGACCCGCCCCACACTTCTTAAGGCGCTCGCTCCCGGCACCCAATCGAACACCCAACTCCAAAGGCTGAAATCACCCCACCGCAAAACCATGGCCGCGAGGATCAAGGACGCGATGGCGGCGACTTTCCCCCAGGCCAAGGGGTCCACGACCCGTTTGGCCGGTTTGATTTTCCGGAAAAGCAGGGACAGCCCGCGGCCGAGCGCCACCAGGGCGACCAAGCCCCATCCCATCCGCAGTTCCCACTCCACCACGTCGGGTCGGTCCATCCCGAACCATCCCGAGAGCCGTCCCCAAAGGGGATGGTTCGCCCCCATCCATAACCAATCCCGACACCGGGGCATGAGGGAGAGGAAATCCTCGTAGTGCCGTTCCGTGAGTTGGGGAAGGATGGGGCCATAGATCCAGAGGAAGGGGACCAGCCCCACGAGGAGTCCCGCGAGGGATCCGAGCCAGGCGGGTTTTCGCTTCAAGGTGAAGTCCCAAAGGGGCTTCCGGGTGGCCGGGAAGCAGAGGGCGGTGATCTTCGCGAGCCCGAGCGCGAACAGGAAGAACCAACCTAGGTAAAATGAGGTGGAGAGCTGGATCGCCGCCAAAAATCCAGAGGCGGTGAACCAAGCCCATCCCCGGGATGCGCGCTTGCCCTGGACGCGCAACCCCTCAAGCCAAGCCCAAACGACCGCGGGGATGAGAAACCCCGCCTGCATCTGGGGGTGCATCAACTGGGCGAAGCGGGCCTGGTTAAAAGTATAGAAGGCCGCGCCGATCGCGGAGGGGAGGAGGTCCCAACCGATCCCGCGCCGGAAAAGCCCCAGGGTCAGGCCGAAGCACAGCAGGTCGGACAGGATCAGGGTCAGCTGGAGGGCCGAGAAGGGATCGGCGCCGAGGTCCCGGAAAGCGGCATAGGGAGGCAGGATCCCCAGGAAAAGCTCGGAATAGCCCAGGGTCCCTTGGGCCGGGTAAAACATGGGAGGGGAGCGGAAATCCCCTTGGCCGCGGAGCGATTTGAACTCGTGCTCCAAGATATAGGCGCAAAACCTCGTATCGCCGCGGTCCCCATGGATTAGATCCCCCCCCGACAAAATATAAGGAGAGTGAAAATGGCAAAGTCCCCATCCCAATAGGAGGACGACCGCCAGGATGGGATGGATTTGGCGGGGGCGATGGGAAGAAAAGGTGGGCATGACGCCTATTCTCCGATGACCTTGGCCCTTCCGGGTGAGGTTTGTGATTTTTTTCACAAGGAACGGGACAAGGCGGCCTTTGGGGGCGTTTTTTACCCCGGAACCTGACGAAGACCCCATTTCCTTGTGAATTATTTCACATTGATTAATCCCGCTTTTGGCCCCTATAGTGCTCCCTTCATCCAGCACCCGGAGTCGCCACAGGTCAAACGGTCATCTTTTGACTTGTGCCGGACAGGGGCACCCTCATATCCCGACTGGATCCACCGCGGATGAAACCAAGCGGATGAGGGCTAAGGGAGAGTCGTTTTGGACTGGACCTTACTCGAAAACCTGGCGCCCATCCTGATCCCGCTGGTCCTGGCCGGCCTGATCCCGCTGGTCTTCCTCCTATTGTCCTCCCTGCTCGGCCCCCACAAGCCCAGCGCCGAGAAATCCATGCCCTATGAGTGTGGCATCCAACAGCCGGCCATCAGCGGGGACGCCCGTATGCGCTTCAACGTGAAGTTCTACCTGGTGGCCATGTGCTTCCTGGTGTTCGACGTGGAGGTGGTCTTCCTCTTCCCCTGGGCCGTCTGGTTCCAGGACAAGGCCTGGGCCGGGTTCGGCGTCATGGCGTCCTTCCTCGGGGTGCTGGCCTTCGGCTGGTGGTACCTGCTGAAGCGGGGAGGGTTCGAATGGGAATAGAGAACCTGCCGGTCATCACCACCCGCGCCGACGCCGTGCTGGCCTGGGGCCGCAAGAACTCCCTCTGGCCCCTGCCCTTCGGCACGGCCTGCTGCGCCATCGAGTTCATGGGCGTGGTGTCCAGCGTGTTCGACATCGCCCGGTTCGGCGCCGAACTGGTGAGGTTCTCCCCCCGCCAATCCGACATGATGATCGTGGCCGGCACCGTGACCTTCAAGCAGGCCCCGATCCTCAAGCAGATCCACCAGCAGATGTGCGACCCCAAGTGGGTCATCTCCATGGGCGTCTGCGCCTCCACGGGCGGCTTCTACGACAACTACTGCGTGGTGCAGGGCATCGACCAGATCATCCCGGTGGATGTCTACATCACCGGCTGCCCGCCCCGGCCCGAGGCCATCCTGGAGGCCGTGATGAAGCTGCAGAACAAGCTGGTCGACCCCAACGTGGCCCCCGCGGGCCCGCAGTTCATGCCGAAGGAAACGACGTTTAACTACTAAAAGGCGGTTTCACCACAGGGGCACAGAAACACAGGGTTGAACTTTTGTCTTGAAGCAAAAGCTTCTTCCGTGACCCTATGTCCCTGTGGTGAGAGAGCCTGGCTGTTTACCGAGGGATAAAAGTGGCGGACAACGCGGCTTTGCTGGACATCCTGAAATCGGCCCTGCCCGAGGCTGTCCTC
>CAYMOV010000028.1:0-10317 GCA_964392085.1 uncultured bacterium | reverse complement strand
GGACAACGCGGCTTTGCTGGACATCCTGAAATCGGCCCTGCCCGAGGCTGTCCTCGGCTCCCAGGAGCGCTTCGGCACCCTCGAGGTGACGGTCGAGCGCGCCCATTGGGCCGCCGCGGTCCGCGCCCTGCGCGACCAGGCCCCCGCCTCCTTCAATATGTTGGTGGACCTGGTCTCGGTCGACTATTCCCTCTTCCCGAACCATGGGGGCCACCGCTTCGGCCTGATCCTTCACCTTAAGTCCCTCCGGCTGGGCCACCGCCTCACCCTGAAGTGCCTCCTGCCCGAGGACGAACCCCAGGTGGCGAGCCTGACCGACCTTTACGCCAACGCGAACTTCCTGGAACGCGAGGCCTTCGACCAGATGGGCATCCGTTTCTCGGGACACCCGAACCTCAAACGCCTGCTCAACCACCACGAGTTCGTGGGGCACCCGCTGCGCAAGGATTACCCCCTGAAGAAGCGGCAAACCCTGTCCGCCAACGAGTCCCTGATGGACGAGATGGACGTGCGCCTGCGCGAGAAGGGTTGGGTGTGATGCCGATCGACGCCCGCACCCTATTGCCCATGGCCCCCACGGCCCAGGATCCGGAAACCTCCGCCGAGGGGCTCTCGTCCCACAAGGCCCTGGACCGCCGGGACCTGGTGCTCCTCAACATGGGCCCCAGCCACCCCGCCACCCACGGCACCCTGCGCGCCCTGTTGGCGCTCGACGGCGAGACCATCGTGGCGGCGGTCACCGAGATGGGATACCTGCACCGCGGTTTCGAGAAGGACTGCGAGGTCCACAGCTACCAGCAGTGCATCCCCTACACCGACCGCCTCAACTACGTGTCGGCCATGATGAACAACACGGGCTTCTGCCGGGCCGTGGAGAAGATGATGGGCCTGGAAGTGCCCGACCGCGCCCGGTACATGCGCGTCGTGACCAGCGAGCTCAACCGAATCATCGACCACCTGGTCTGCGCCGGGGCCAACCTGGTGGATATCGGGGCCCTCACGAATTTCTGGTACTCGTTCAACGCCCGCGAGAAGGTGTACGACATCCTCGAGAGGCTTTGCGGCGCCCGCTTGACGTCCAGCTACATGCGCATCGGCGGCCTGGTCCGTGACGCCTACCCGGGCTTCGCCGAGGACGTGCGCGCGGTGCTCAAGGCCGTCCGCCGCAACGTGGACGACGTGGAAAAGCTGGTCACCACCAACCGCATCCTGCTCGACCGCACCCGCAACCTCTGCGTGGTGTCCCCGGCCATGGCGGTCTCCTACGGCTGGACCGGCCCGACCCTGCGGGCGTCCGGAGTCGACCACGACCTGCGCAAGGCCGAGCCCTACGACCACTACGAGGACTTCAAGTTCGAGACCGTGGTGGGCACCACCGGCGACATCTACGACCGCATCTTCGTGCGGCTCTACGAGATCCGGGAATCCACCAAGATCATCGAGCAGGCCCTGGCCAAGATGCCCTCCGGCCCCGTGATGAGCGACGACAAGCGCGTGGCCCTGCCCCCCAAGACCGGCACCTACGGCAACATCGAGGGGTTGATGAACCACTTCAAGCTCATCATGAACGGTGTCCAGCCGGAGCCCGGCGAGGTGTACGACGCCACCGAGGCCGCCAACGGCGAGCTGGGCTTCACGATCATCTCGGATGGGAGCAAGAACCCCTACCGGGTGAAGTGCCGGCCGCCCTGTTTCATGAACTACGCCGCTTTCCAGGACACCATTGAGGGCCACATGGTGGCCGACGCGGTGGCCAACCTGGGGTCGATCAACATCATCGCGGGGGAACTCGACCGATGAACACCCACATCCACCACGGAGACACGGAGACACTGTTTGGGTTTAAGGCTTTTTTCGTCATCCGTCCCGTGCCTCTGTGTCCCTTTGGTGAAAGGGGTTTGTTTTGAGCCTTAAGTTCTCCAAAAAGGCGCTCGACGAGTTCGAGGGCATCGCGAAGCGCTACCCGGTACGCCGGGCCGCGCTGTTGCCCGCCCTTTGGCTGGCCCAGAAGGAATTCGGCTGGTTGCCGCCCGACGCGATCGAGCTTTGCGCCGGACTGGTGGGCTGTTCGCCCGCCCAGGCGCTGGAAGTGGCCGAGTTCTACTCCATGTATAAGAAGAAGGAAGGCGGGAAGTACCACCTGCAGGTCTGCCAGACCATCTCCTGCCTGCTCAACGGGTCCGAGGAGATCAAGAAGGTGGTGGAGCAGAAGCTGGGCCTGAAGCCCGGCGAGACCACGCCCGACGGCCAGTTCAGCTACCAGCCCGTCGAGTGCCTGGCCGGGTGCCACACCGGGCCCTGCATGCAGGTGAACGACGATTACCATGAGCATTTGACGCCGAAGAAGATGGAAGAGCTCATAGAGGAACTAAAGAAAAAATAACGGCGCCGCTGTCCGTTAGCCGTTGGCTCAAGCTACAAACGACGACGAAAGACACACGACCCAACATGGGGAAGACAGTGACCGAGCCGCAACTCACCAAGCGATTCAACCTTCCCTTCGGGAACACCCTCAAGGGGTTCCTGGAGACGGACGGTTATGCCTCGCTCAAGAAGCTTTTCTCCCTGACCCCCGACCAGGTCATCGAGGAAGTGAAGGCCTCAGGCCTCAAGGGCCGGGGCGGCGCGGGGTTCCCCTGCGGCATGAAGTGGGGCTTTATCCCCAAGAACAGCCAGAAGCCCGTGTACCTCGTGGTGAACGCCGACGAGGGTGAGCCCGGCACCTTCACCGACCGCTACCTGATGGAGAAGGACCCTCACCTGCTGCTGGAAGGCATGATCGCGGCGGCGTTCGCCATCGGCTCACACCAGGCCTACATCTACGTTCGGGGTGAGTTCCTCAAGCAGATCCGCATCCTGGACGCGGCCATCGAAGAGGCCAAAGCCGCCGGGTACCTGGGCAAGGACATCCAAGGCTCCGGGTTCGACCTGGAGATCTACACGCACCGCGGGGCCGGCGCCTACATCTGCGGCGAGGAAACCGGGCTGCTGGAGTCCCTCGAGGGCAAAAAGGGCCAACCCCGCATCAAGCCGCCGTTCCCGGCCATCCAGGGCCTGTTCGGTTGCCCCACCATCATCAACAACGTGAAGACCCTGGCCTCCGTTCCCTGGATCTTGGAGAACGGCGGCGCGGCCTACGCCGGCCTGGGCACCAAGGAATCGACCGGCACCCAGGTCTTCGGCCTGTCGGGCCATATCCAGACCCCCGGCTACTGGGAAATGCCCTTCGGCCTGCCCATGTTGGAGTTCATCGAGAAGTTCGGCGGCGGCGTGAAGGGCGGCAAGCTCAAGGCCGTGATCCCCGGCGGTTCCTCGACTCCCGTGTTGACCGCCGAGGAGTGCGCGGACCTGACCCTCACCTACGAGAGCATGCGCGACCATAAGACCTTCATGGGCACCGGCGGCGCCATCGTGATGAACGAGCACACCGACATGGTGAAGGTGCTGAAGAACCTGACCCATTTTTATTCCGACGAGTCCTGCGGACAATGCACGCCCTGCCGCGAGGGCACGGCCTGGGAAGACCGGCTCCTGAAGAAGATCCTTGCGGGCGAGGCCACGACCAAGGAACTGGACCTCATGCTCGAGGTGGCCGACAACATGGAGGGCCGCACCATCTGCGCCCTGGCGGCGGCCTGCGCCATGCCGGTGCGCAGTTTCATCAAGAAGTTCCGGGGCGATTTCGAGAAGTACTGCAAACCCGCGTCGGTGGCGGTCGCGGCGGACGTCCGATAAAGGCCGTTCACCACAGGGACACGGAGTCACAGGGGGAAAAGGATAAGACTGGGAAGTCCAAACCGAATCCAGGGGACGCGCCGTGGATTGGGTCTGGGTTTGCCGGGTGAAAAGATCGGTAAATTTTCACCGCTACGGCATGGGACTGGGTTCTTAACCCGATTTTGCTGTGTCCCCGTGTCCCTGTGGTGAATGGAGTCTCGAATTGCCGAAAGTGACGATCGACGGAAAAACCTACGAAGTGCCCGAGGGCACGAACGTGCTGGAGGCCTGCACCTCCAACGGCGTGAAGCTCGAGCATTTCTGCTACCACCGATACCTGCCGGTCGCCGGCAACTGCCGCACCTGCATGGTCGAGATCGAGGGCCCGCGCGGCCCCATGCTCACGATCGGCTGCAACACCAAGGTGGCCGAGGGCATGGTGGTGCACACCGACACCGCCCCCGCGGTCAAGGCCCAGAAATCCGCCCTCGAGTTCCTCCTGCTCGACCACCCCCTCGACTGCCCGGTCTGCGATAAGGCGGGCGAATGCAAGCTCCAGGACAACTACATGGACTTCGGCCGCTACGAGGCGCGCCGGGGCGTGCCCCGCTACTTCAAGGGCGGCAAGGCCGTGGACCTGGGCGAGCACATCATCCTGGACCAGGAACGCTGCATCCTCTGCACCCGCTGCATCCGGTTTGTGGATGAGGTGCCCAAGAGCTCCGAACTCTGCATCACCAACCGGGGCCACGAGTCGGTCCTCACCACCTTCCCGGGCAAGCGCCTCAATAACCCCTACTCGGGCAACGTGACCGACGTCTGCCCCGTGGGCGCGCTCACCCTGAAGGAATTCCGCTTCCAACAGCGCGTCTGGTTCCTCAAGAAGACCGAGAGCGTGTGCGACGGTTGTTCCCGGGGCTGCAGCGTCACCGCGGAGCACAATAAGAACCGCGTCTGGCGCTTCATGCCCCGCGAGAACCCCGACCTCAACCGGGTCTGGATCTGCGACGAGGGACGGCTGGGCTTCAAGAAGAACCACGAGAACCGCTTGACCCAGGCCTTGGTCCGGCGCAAGCCCGTGACCGTGGCCGAGGCCCTCGAACTCATCTCGACGAAATGGAAGGACCTGAAGGGCGGGGAAGTGGCGGGCCTGGCCTCGCCTTGGGCCTCGCTGGAGGACAACTGGATGCTCAAGCGCCTCTTCGAGAAGCGCTGGGACCTGCGCGACCTCGCGGGGTCCCACCTGGGCGGCCAGGGCACCGGCGACGATATCCTGCGCCTCGCCGAGAAGTATCCGAACGGCGAGGGGCTCAAGCTCTTGGGCATCCCCCAGGACCCCGGCCCGGTGCTCAAGGGCATGGAGTCGGGCCGCCTGAAGGCGCTCTTCCTGATGGAAAACGACCTCATCGAACTGGGCGGCGACCGCTACCAGGTGGCCCTGGCCAAGATCCCCCATGTCCTCCTGCTCTCGACCCACGCCACCGCGGGCACCGGCATGGTGCCGGACCTGGTGCCGGTGAGGACCCACCTGGAGAAGGACGGGACCTTCCTGTCGGCCGAGGGAAGGCTCCAGCGCTTCCGCCGGGCCGTGGACCCCGAGAACCCCGACGCGCCCGAGAGTTCCCTGTTCATCGCGGCCTTCGCCCGCAAGATGGGCCTCGAGGGCTTCGGCTTCGAGGACAACCCCGCGGTGTTCAACACGATGGCGAAGGAACTACCGGCGCTCAAGGGCCTGACCTTCTCGGGCATCCCCAAGAACGGCGTGAGGCTGCCCGGGGAATACCCGGCGCCGCCTCCCTTCCGCAACCTGCGGATCGACCCCAACGTGGTGCCGCGCCCTTCGACCACGGCCCAGGGTTCCGGTCAAGCCGCTCCCGCCACCGGGGGGGCCGCGTGATCCCCTCCCACGACCTCTTCACCCTGATCAACATCGCGGCCATGGCCCTGCTGGCCTGGGGCATCCCGCTCCAGATGGTTCCGATCTTCATCTGGCTCGAGCGCAAGGGCAGCGCCGTGATCCAGGACCGCATCGGTCCCAACCGGGCCGAGATCCTGGGCTTCCGGCTCTTCGGCATGCTGCACAACATCGCCGACGTGGTGAAGCTGTTGATGAAGGAAGACCTGATGCCGGGAGGCGTGCACCGCACCTATTACCTCCTGGCGCCCTTCCTGTCCATGTCCGTGGCGCTCCTGCCCCTGGCCGTGATCCCCTTCGCCTCACCCCTGCCCTTGGGCGAAAACGTGGTGTCGTTCCAGGTGGCGGGGTTTGACCTGGGATTGCTCCTGATCTTGGCCATCACCAGCCTGGGGGTCTTCGGCATCATGCTGGCGGGCTGGGCCTCCAACAGCAAGTTCTCGCTGATGGGGGGCCTGCGGTCCAGCGCCCAGATGATCTCGTACGAGCTTTCGGTCGGGCTCGCCGTGGTGGGTTTGATCATGTCCTTCGGCGACATCAACCTGCTCCACATCGTGGAGGCCCAGGGCCGTGAACTGTCGCTCTTCGGCCACGCCCTGCCCCTGCCGAACTGGGGGCTCTTCCTCCAACCCGTGGGTTTCCTCCTCTTCCTGGTGGGGTCCTTCGCCGAGACCAACCGCAACCCCTTCGACCTGGCCGAGGGCGAGAGCGAGCTGGTGGCGGGCTACCACACCGAGTACTCCAGCATGAAGTTCGCCCTCTTCTTCATGGCCGAGTACTCCAACATGACCGTGGCGGCCATCGTATTGTCCACGCTGTTCCTCGGCGGCTACCAGGTGCCCTTCGCCCCGGTTGACGTCCTTCGGGCCAACCCCAAGGCGCTGCTGGGGATCCTGGGCGGCCTCCACCTGGTCGGGGGTGCGGCCCTCGGCCTTTTGTTCATCCAGATGGGCCGCAGCAAGATGTCCTACGAGACCGGCACCCACCGCGTCGAGATGTTCATCTACGCCCTCGCCGCCTTCGCGGCGGCCGCGGCGGGCCTCCTGCTGTTGCTGGTGCTGCCGGGCCTGGCGATCCCCGCCTGGCTGCCGGGTCCCCTGGCGGCCCTGGTCCAATTCTCCTGCCTGATGGCCAAGGCGCTGTTCTTCTGCTGGCTCTTTGTGTGGGTCCGCTGGACCCTTCCGCGTTTCCGGTACGACCAACTCATGAACCTGGGCTGGAAGCTGATGCTTCCCCTGGCGCTGCTGAATGTCGCGATCACGGGGATTCTGGTTCTGATCCAGCGGTAGTCCGGCGGAGCGAGAGTTGAATTCGAAATTAGGGATTCGGAATGAGGAATGCGGATTGAAAGGGTTAGGCCTTAATTCCTAATTCCGCGTTACGAATTCCTCATTTGAGTTAAGTGGAACGGAGCGACCAGTGGCCATCGTGGTGGCGAGACCCGAACCGACGGGCGTGAGGCGGTTTTACGTGGTGGAGATCCTGGTGGGACTCCTCGTCACGGTGAAGCACGTCGTCCGCAACATGACCCGTCCCTGGGCCATGCCGGTGGTCTTCTACCCGGAACAGAAGAAGTCCCTGCCGGCCACCACCCGGGGCCGCCACCGCCTGATGAAGCGCGATGACGGGGCCCCGCGCTGCACGGCCTGCATGCTCTGCGCCACCAACTGCCCGGCCGACTGCATCCACATCCTGGCCGACGAGTCAGCCGACCCCAACATCGAGAAGTTCCCCAAGCGGTTCGACATCGACTCCCTGCGTTGTGTTTTCTGCGGTTATTGCGTGGAGGCCTGCCCCCTGGACGCGATCCGGATGGACGTTCCCGAGGTGGCCCTGGCGGGGTACGAACGCAAGGATTTCGTCTTCACCAAGGAATTCATGCTGAACCACGACAACAAGGACATCGTGCCGGACTATAATCCTCCCCGGCCGGTCGCTTGGACGCACGGGCCGCACGCGAGGCCGTAACAAAAGAATCGGCGCCGTTAGCCGCTAGCCGTTTGTTTTTAAGACTAAGTCAACGGCGAACGGCCAGGGGCAAACGGCGATTTGGTTGTTCGTTTTAAAGCCTTAGCCAACGGCCAACGGTCAGCGGCAAACGGCGACTTTTAACGCTGGAGTTGTAATGCTCGAAACGGTGTTGTTCTACATGCTCGCCGCGCTCGTACTCGGCTTGGGTCTGGTCGTTGTTTCCAAGACCAACCCCCTGGCCTCGGCCATGGCCCTGGTGGGCTCTTTCGCCGGCTTGGCGGGGCTGTACGCCCTGCTCAACGCCCCGGTGGTGGCCGTGCTCCAGATCCTGGTTTACGCCGGCGGCATCATGGTGCTCATGATCTTCGTGATCATGCTCCTGAACCTGCATCCGGACGAGTTGAGGCCCTTGGCCGCCCGGCCCCTGATTTTGGGCGGGACGGTCCTGGCGACCTTGATGGGCCTGGCCCTCCCGGTGGTCGTGTGGGTTTTGCCGAGCGGGACCTTTTCAACGGCCCCCATCCCGGAGGGCTTTGGGTCCCTGAAGTCCCTGGCCGACCTGTTGTTCGGCCCCTACCTGTTCGCCTTCGAGGCCCTTTCCCTCGTGTTGTTGGTGGCCGTGGTGGGCGCCCTCGTCCTTTCGAAGAAGAGGCTCTGACATGGAACAACTCGGGCCCATCACGACCCAACATTACCTGGCGCTCTCGGCCCTGCTCTTCGCCGTGGGCGCCGCGGGCGTCCTGGCCCGCCGCAACTTCTTCAGCGCCCTCATGGGGCTTGAACTGATGCTGAACGCCTCAAACCTGGCCTTCGTGGCCTTCGCCCGGGCCCGGGGCGATCAAGCCGGCCAGTTGGCCGCCCTGTTCGTGATAGCCGTTGCCGCCGCCGAGGTTTGCGTCGGGCTCGCCCTGGTGATCGCCCTTTTCCGCCGCAAGGAAACCGTGGACTTGGACGCCTACAAGGAATTGAAGGGTTGAGGATTTCCCGCCTTCGGGCGGACGTGGACCCATAAGGACGACATGGACAGCCTCGAACTGGTTCGAAACATCCAAACCTTCCCCTGGAACGGCCTCTGGCTGATCCCGGGCGCGCCGCTGTTGGGCGCCCTGGTCAACGGGATCCTGACGCTTTGGGCGGCCCGGTCGGGCCGGGAGGTCTCCAAGTCCCTCCAGGGGGGCCTGGCCGTGGCCGCCTCTTTCACGGCCTTCGCCACGTCCTACCTGGCCTGGGGCGCGTTGAGGGCCTGCCCTGAGGGCGGACTCCTGGCGCAGGACGTCTCCACCTGGATCGAGGCGGGCAACCTCCACGCCCGCGTCGGCTTCCAGCTGGACCCCCTGTCGGCGGTGATGGTCCTCTTCATCACCTTCGTGGCGCTCCTGATCCATGTCTACTCCGTCGGCTACATGCACAAGGACCCGGGATTCGGCCGGTTCTTCACCTACCTCAACCTCTTCCTGGCCGCCATGCTGATCCTGGTGCTGGCCGATAACCTGCTCCTGCTCTTCGTGGGTTGGGAGGGTGTGGGCCTCTGTTCCTTCCTTTTGATCAGCTTCTGGTTCGAGGACGCGGCCAAGGCCGAGGCGGGGAAGAAGGCCTTCCTCACCAACCGGATCGGCGACGCGGGCTTTTTGCTGGCCACCTTCGTGGTGTTGGGCGTCACGGGCACCCTGAACTTCAACGAGATCCAGGCCCAGCACCAGCTCTTCACGCCGGGTTTGGCCACCGCGGCCTGCCTCCTCTTCTTCATGGGCGCCGCCGGCAAGTCCGCCCAGATTCCCCTCTACGTCTGGCTGCCCGACGCCATGGCGGGCCCCACGCCGGTGTCCGCCCTCATCCACGCCGCCACCATGGTGACGGCGGGCGTGTACCTGGTGGCGCGCCTCCACTTCCTATACGCCATGTCCCCCGTGGCCCTGGCCGTGGTGGCCTCGGTGGGCGCCTTGACCGCGCTCTTCGCCGCCACCATCGCGTTGGCCCAGAACGACATCAAGAAGGTGCTGGCCTATTCCACCGTGTCCCAGCTCGGCTACATGTTCGTGGGCGTGGGCGTCGGCGCCTATGAGGCCGGCATTTTCCACGTCATGACCCACGCCTTCTTCAAGGCCTGCCTCTTCCTGGGGGCCGGCAGCGTGATCCACGCCATGCACGAGGAACAGGACATCCGCAAGATGGGCGGCCTCATGAAGCACCTGCCCATCACGGGCATCACCTTCTTCGCGGCGTACCTGGCCATCATCGGTTTCCCCGGTTTCGCCGGTTTCTTCAGCAAGGACGAGATCCTCTGGAAGGCCCTGGCCACCCCCAACCCCACGTTCCCTTGGCTGCCCCTGGCGCTGTACGGCATCCTGTTGGTGGGCGCGCTCCTCACGGCCTTCTACATGACCCGCCTCGTGGTGCTGACCTTCTTCGGGGAATTCCGCGGCGGTCCCAAGGCCCTGGAAAAACTCCATGAGTCCCCCAAGGTCATGACGATCCCCCTGGTCCTCCTGGCCCTCGGGGCCCTGATGGCGGGTTGGCTCGGGGTGCCCGAGTCGATCGGGCCCGGGCGGCACGTCCTGGCGGCCTTCCTGGAGCCGGTTTTCCACGGGTCCGCCCCGGACGCCGACGGCATCCCCGAGCGGTTCGAGATCCTCTTCATGCTGCTCTCGGTGGCCGTGGCCTTCGCGGGCATGGGCTTGGCCTGGGCGGTGTACGGCCAGAAGAAGACCTTCGTG
>CAYMOV010000027.1:0-29377 GCA_964392085.1 uncultured bacterium | reverse complement strand
TCGAGTCCCCGTGCTGGACCACGGTCCGCTCGGTGTGGTCCACTTCCTGCCCGGGAATCCACTGGGCCACGGGCACGCTCTCGGTGCCCGTCGTGACGAACTTATGGGCCACCATCACCACCTCGGCGCCGATCTTCTTGCCCTGGGCCAGGGCCTGTTTCTCATCCACCAAGGGACTGCGGAACTTGGACCGCCCGACCAAGACGTAGCCGTTTTCCCGGAGACGGAGCGCGTCGGTCTTCATATCGTTGGAAGTGACGAGTTTGGGTTCCACCTGGGACGGGATAAACCGGGCCTTTTCGTCCGGTGTGCGCTTATCCAGGGTGGAGGTATAGCTCTGCATGTAGGGGTTTGCGCAGCCCGCCAGGGCCAACACTAGGGCGAGAGGGGCGAATCGGTACGGGGTCGGTCGGTTCATGGAGTCCTCCTGGGGATTAGACGGCTTCAAAGGGGCAAAAGTGCCCGGGCTCGCCGGAAAAACCCGAAAGTCCCGGTTTAGCCCCCGAAAAGGTCCTTCCATTTCTTATCCATTTCGCTGGGGGAGCCCCCGTCGGAGGGGGAGCCGGCGCCTTTTTCCGAGAAGACGAATTCGTCGCAGAAGTTCCGGCGGTCCTTGTCCTTCACATGCTCCACGGTTCGGCTTCGGCATTCGCGGGAGGCCGAGGGGTCATACAGGCGGCAGTTGAGGCAGCAATGGAGGTCGGCCCCGCAGTGCGGGCAGGTCTCGGCTTTGCCGGGCGAACTTCCGGGTGAACCTTCCCAGGGGTTACGGCAGTCGTGGCACGATTTGATCCAGTCCCCCACAGCTTACTTCACCCGCCCGGTGAGCCTCGGTTCCTTCACCGCCTTGACGTCGTCCATGCGGGACACCGGGGTGTGGTGCGGCGCGTCGTGCAGGAGCTCGGGGTTCGTTTCGATCTCCCTGCGGATCCGGATCATGACCTCGATGAACTCGTCGAGGGTGGCCTTGGGCTCGGTTTCCGTGGGCTCGATCATGATCGCCTCGGGCACCACCAGGGGGAAATACACGGTGGGCGGGTGGTAGTTGAAGTCGATCAGGCGCTTCGCGATGTCGAAGGCCGTGATGCCGAACCGCTTCTTCAGCGGCTCGGCCGACAGCACGAACTCGTGCTTGCAGATCCGGTCGTAGGGCACCGGGTAATGGTCCTTCAACCGGGCCAGCATGTAGTTGGCGTTGAGGGTGGCGATGCGCCCGATGCGCTCGAGTCCTTCCTTGCCGTTGCGGCGGCAATAGGCCAAGGACCGCACCAACACCGAATGGTTGCCCACGTTGCCCTTCATCCGCCCGATGGAGAGGGGCGAGCCGGACTTCAGGTAGTAGCGGTTGCCCTGCTTCATCACCCGGGGCTCCGGAAGGAAGGGCTCGAGCTTCCGGGTACAGCCCACGGGCCCGCTGCCGGGACCGCCGCCGCCGTGGGGCTGGCTGAAGGTCTTATGCAGGTTCAGGTGCACCAAGTCGAAACCCATGTCCGCGGGGCGGCAGATGCCCACGATGGCGTTCAGGTTGGCCCCGTCGTAGTACACCAGGCCCCCGGCGTCATGGACGATCTTCGCGACTTCCAGGATGTTTTCCTCGAAAAGCCCCAGGGTCGAGGGGTTGGTCAGCATGAGGACCGCCGTGTCCTTCCCCACCTTGGCCTTGAGGGCCGCCACATCGAGGTTGCCCCGCTTGTCCGTGGGGATCGACACCGTGTTCCAACCCGCCATGGTGGCGGAGGCCGGGTTCGTGCCGTGGGCCGAGTCCGGCACCAGCACGTTCACCCGCTTCGTTTCCCCCCGGTCCTCGAAGTACTTGCGGGCCATCAGGAGCGCCGTCAGCTCACCTTGGGCGCCCGCGGCCGGTTGGAGCGTCAAGGCGTGGCACCCCGTGATTTCCTTCAGCCAATACTCCAGGTCGTACATCACCTGGAGCGCCCCCTGCACCTCGTCCTCGCGCTGGGCGGGATGGAGGTTGGCCCAGTTCTCGTGGCCGGCGATCTCCTCGTTCACCTTGGGGTTGTACTTCATGGTGCAGGACCCGAGGGGATAGAAACCGTCGTCGATGCAGAAGTTCATGCGGGCGAGCTTGGTGTAGTACCGGACGGTCTCAACCTCGGAATGGGCCCGGATCGCCGGCGCGGGACGGGAGGGGATCCAAGCCGGCAGGGCCGTAGGCTTGCCGTGGGGTTTACCCGGGTGCTTGACCCCGGCGAACTCCTCGGCGGCGGAGAGGAACGTCTCCAGGTCCTCGGGCGCCGTGAGCTCCGTCGTGGCGGCCAGGACGCAATCCTTAAGCTCGGGGTAGTCCTTTGACAGGTCGAAGGGGGCCACCAGGCCCCATTCGGCCAGGAAATCCGCCAGCTCCGGCTTGGGGCCCTTGATGACGAACTCGTTGGCGTAATTTGAAGTCAGGACCTCGAAGCCTTTGATCTTCTTCAGGTTTTCCGCGAGGGAAAAGGCCGCCGCGGCCCCGGCCTGGGCCGAGGCTTGGGCGCCGACGCCGCCCTTGAAGTAAAGCCAGGCCGAGGCGAAGTTCGCCATCAGGCTCATGGTGGTACAGACGTTGCTCATGGCGCGCTCGCGCCGGATGTGCTGTTCGCGGGCCTGGAACGTCAGGACCAGTCCCTCCCGTCCGGCCTTGTCCGTGGTGCCGCCCACGATACGGCCCGGCATCTGGCGGATGTCCGCCATGCGGGAGGTCAGGAAGCCCGCGTGGGGACCCCCGTAGCAGAGGGCGTTGCCGAAGGACTGGGCGCTGCCCGCGCAAAGGTCGGCGCCGAGGCTGCCCGGTGAGGGCAGGAGCGCGAGGTTCATGGCCTCCGCCACGGCGGCCACCAGGTAGGCGCCCTTCTCGTGGCAGGCCGAAGCCAGCGTCTGGAGGTCCTCGATCGTGCCGAGGAAGTTCGGGTACTGGATCACCACCACGGCGTTGGGGACCAACATCTTCTGGAGGGCCTGCAGGTCCGTGGCCGTTCCGGCCAGGGGGATCTCCCGGGCCATCAAGCCTTTGGGGGCCAAATAGGTCTGGAGGGTCTGGCGGTACTCGGGGTGCAGGGCCCGGGATACGAGCACGTCGTTGGACTTCTTGGCGCGCATGGCCAATAGGACGGCCTCGGTGACCGCCGTGGCGCCGTCATAAAGGGAGGCGTTGGAAATCTCCAAGCCCGTCAGTTCCACCATATAGGTCTGGAAGTCGAAGAGCACCTGCAGGGTGCCCTGGGCGATCTCGGGCTGGTAGGGCGTGTAGCTGGTGAGGAACTCGGGCCGGGTGACCACGGCCTTCACGGCGGCGGGCACGTCGTGGTAATAGACTCCCGCCCCGAGGAAGCAGGGCCGATCGCTGACGGGCTGGTTGTTCTTGCCGAGCATGTGGAAGAACCGGCGCAGTTCGGGCTCGGTCAAGCCCGCGGGCAGGTTGAGGCCGTTCTTCAGGATCTGGTCGGGGGGCACGTCGGCGAAAAGGTCGTCCAGCTTCGCGACGCCGATCGTCTTCAACATCGCCTTTTCATCTTCGGGGGTGAGGGGGATGTAGGCCATTGATAACTCCTGTGAGGAGTTAGGAGCGGGAAGTCAGGAGTTCATGGTGTGGGCTTTGGCGTTTCCCACTCCTCATTCCTAACTCCTAACTCCTAACCGTATTAGAGGGTTTTCAGGTAGTCGGCTTCGGCCAGGTACTCGTCCAGGCAGTTCGCGTTGTCGGCCTGGATCACGGCGATCCAGCCGGCGCCCTCCGGGTCCTCGTTCACGAGGGCCGCCTTGTCCTTGATCGCCGCGTTGACCTCGACCACCGTGCCCGCCGGGCTGTAGACGTCCGAGACGGCCTTCACGGACTCGAGGATGCAAAGGCTCTGTTTGTCCGCAAGCTTCTTCCCCACGTCCGGCAGTTCCACGAAGACGATGTCGGACAACTCATGGGCCGCGTGCTTGGAGATCCCGACGCGGATCTTCCCGCCGCCGATGTCCTCGTACCACTCGTGGGTCTTGGCGAACTTGCGCATGGAGGGCTCCCAAAAGGTCCGCCCCCCGGGGGGGACGACCTCGTGTATTGGTGCGGCGGGTGAAGATAATCCGGGGCGACGAGGGGTGTTGGAGGCAAGAATATACCAGAAATCAAAAGGCTTATCAGTTGAAACAAGTCCCAACCAAATCATGAAACACAGGGACCACAGGGTTCACAGGGAAAGTTTAAATTGGGTTGGGCATTAAAAACAAAGCTTTGCCGTCCCTGTGTTCCCTGTGGTCCCTGCGTTAAATGGGACTTTGGGTGTCGTCAGGGTTTTAGGGCGGGGGCTTTCTTTTTCGTGACGTGGCGCACCCAGGGGAGCTTCACCACCTGGGCCGGGGCGGCCTTGCCGCGGATCTCCACCTCCAGGGGCTTGCCCAGGAATTCCTGCCCCACGTAGGCCAGGGCAATGCCCTTCTTGAGCGTGGGCGAGAAGATCCCGCTGGTGACTTCCCCGGCGGCCTGGCCCCCGGAGAGGACCTTGTAGTGCTGGCGCGGGATGGCGTTGCCTTCCAAGGTGAGGCCGACGAGCTTGCGGGTCGGCGTGGGCCTCAGCGCCTCGCGGCCGTAAAAACCCCCGGCCTTGTCCATCTTGACCGCCCAACCAAGCCCGGCCTCGAAGGGCTGGGTCTTACCGTCGATATCGTTGCCGTGGAGCGGCAACCCCGCCTCGAGCCGCAGGGAATCCCGGGCGCCCAATCCGCAGGCGGTCACCTCGGGTTGTTCCGTCAGGAGCCCCCAAACCGACGGGGCGTCGTAGACGTCGCACATCAACTCGTAGCCGTCCTCGCCGGTGTAGCCCGTGGCCATGATCGTCACGGCCTTGCCCTGGATCGATCCCTTGCCGAAACCGAAATAGGGGATCTCGTCGAGGTGGACACCGGTCACCAGGCGTTTCAGGACCGCGTCGGCCTTCGGGCCCTGGAGCGCCAACAGGGCGGTGCGGTCGGACATGTGGTCGAGGCGCAGGTCCTTGCCGGCGGCCAGGAGCGAGAGGTGCTCAATGTCGCCCTCGCGGCCCCCCGCGTTGATGATCCAGAGGAAACTGTCGTTGGATTCCTTGTAGACGATCACGTCGTCGAGGATGCCGCCGTCGGCGTTGAGGAGGAAACCGTAAAGCGCGCTGTGCAACGGGCACTTGGAGAGGTCGTTGGTGAAGGCCCATTGGCAGAACTCGAGGGCCTGCGGGCCGTAGACGCGCGCCCGGCCCATGTGGGTGATGTTGAAAAGCCCCGCGGAGGTCCGGCAGGCCTCGTGCTCGAAGAGGATGCCCTTCTCGTAGGACACCGGCATGCGCCAGCCGTGGAAGTCCACCAGCTTGGCCCCGTGTTCCTGGTCCCACTTCAGGCAGAACGTGTCGCGCAAGAAAAGCCTCCCCGCTTATTTGAAAAGCCCCATTCCACCGACGGAACCCGACCACCGGGCTTGTGGCAAATCCCCGGGGCGTTGGTAAGATACTGAAACTACCGACCCAAGGCAACCCGAGGTTTCACCCGACCCATGAAAGCGCCCCGGTTCCTCCCGATCCTCCTTTTCCTGGCCATCCTCCCGGCCTGGGGCGGCCATCCCAAGGGCCCCGCGGCCGTCCTGTTGAAGGTCTATGACGGCGATACGGTCCAGGTCCGTTGGATCCCCGAGGGCAAGGAAACACCCAAGTTCGGGTCCGGCGGGGGCCAAGTCGATAAGGTGCGGTTGATCGGGATCGACGCGCCGGAGGAATGGGAAAGCGACAAGCTGGAGCTGGACGTCAAGAAGACCCACCGGTCCGCCGACTCGATCCGGATGGCGGGTTTCAAGGCCGGGGAAAAGTTGAGGTCCCTGGCCCCTCCCGGCACAGAAGTGTTTTTGGAGTTCGACCGAGAACGCCGGGACAAATATGGAAGGTTGCTGGCTTATCTATGGAGGAAGGACGGCCTCATGCTCAACCGTGAGATGGTCCGCGCCGGATTCGCCAAGGCCTACCAGGTCAAGCCGAACACCCGGCACCTCCCGGAGTTCTGGAAGCTTTCGCGCTCCGCCATGAAGGCGAAGCTGGGCTTGTGGAAAGACGGCGGCCTGGAGAAGTAAAACGGGAAAATAGACGACGGATCACCCACCACCGAGACACAAAGTCACAGAACAATTTTTTAAGGACCAACATTCCCTGGCGGGCCAATCGTCCAGAAACATTATCGTTTTCGTCAATTAGAAGACTTATGTGTTGTTCGGCGACTCTCTGTGTCCCTGTGCCTCTGTGGCGAATGAGGCTTTAAAGGAATTTCATCATGGCCCAGTCGCCCACCGGCTCGAACCCCACCTTCAGGTAAACCCGGTTGGCCGTTTCGTTCTCGCGGTCCGCGAAAAGGAAGCATTGGGCCCGGCCCCTCGCCAGGAGGTTCTGGCAGAGGGCCGCGGTCAAGGCCGCCGCGTAACCCTTCCGCCGCTTGTCCGGGGGCGTATAGACCGCGCTGATCCGCACCCCCGTCGGGGTGAAACCCGAGAAACCCGCCATGGCCGAGACTCCCCGGTCGTCCCAGACCCAAAGCCGCGACTCACCCTGGTAGGCGGCCATGAGGGCGAGGGAATCCAGGTGGTCGTCCATCCCGGCCTCCTGGTTGAGCGCCTGATGCCATTCGGCCATTCGTCCGACCTCGGCGGGAAGGGCGGGGCGGGGGGCGCCGGAAGGCGGGTCGAAGGTTTTCACCGACCGCAACCGGTACAGGATCAGGCCCAGGGAAAGGCGGAACCGTTTGTCCCGGAGCCCGCACCAATACCGGGCCGCCGCCTCCGCCGTCTCAAAGGGCGCGCTGAAACCGGGAACGTCCAGCCCCTCGGTTTGGATTTGGTCGAGAAGCTCGCCCAGGGCCTCTCCGGGCATCCCGGTCAGCACCACGGGAAAAGGTGGCGTCCAGATCGCGGCCCCCAACACCGCGCCCTGGTACCGGACGACCCAAAGGCGGTGGGGCACCCGCTCGGGCGCCGGAGTCCGTCCCAAGTCGGTGGCCAGCCCCAGCATCAGGCTGTTTTCCGCCTCCTTCGCGAGGAGAAAGTCCGCGGCTTGGCGGAAGAACTCCTCGGCGTCGGGCGGCTCCTGGATCTCGATCATGGGATTGTGAACTCGGCGGGGGACAGGGGCGACATGAAAGTTCCTTTTACGGATACATCCAAAATTGTTTAACCACGGGGAAGACGGAGTTCACGGAGAAAGGACTTTTTTGATCTACCTCCGTTAAATCAAAATCTTAACTCCGTGATCCCCGTGTCCTCCGTGGTGAATCAGACTAAAGCCCCATCAGGAAATTGAACATCCGATCGCCGTTCTGGGGGATGTACTCGTGCCGGTAATCCGGGTACAGGTCCATGGTCTTCTTGGACCGGATCTTGTTGTAGAGGGCGAACTGGGTGGAAGGCGGGCACACCTGGTCCATCAGGCAGGTGGCCATCAGGACCTCGCCCTGGATGCGGGACGCCAGGTGCTGGAGGTCGATGTAGCCGAGCTTCATGAAGACCTCGGCCTCCCGCTCGTGCCGTGGGTCGAACTGGCGGAAGTAATAGGTGAGCTCATCGTAGGCGTCCTTCGCCAGGTCCATGTCCCAAACGCGCTTGTAGTCCGAGAGGAACGGGTAGATCGGGGCCAGGCGCTTCACCCGGGGCTCCAGGGCCGCGCAGGCTACGGTGAGGCCGCCCCCCTGGCTGGCGCCGATGGCGCCCACCCGCTTCGGGTCCACGTCGGGGAAACCCATGACGATCCCCGCCAGTTGTGCCGTGTCGAGGAAGATCCGCCGCATGAGCATCTTCTCGGGGGCGTCGTCCAGGCCCCGGACGATGTGGCCACGCAGGGTCATCCCCTTCACCCCACCCTTATCCTCGGAACTTCCCCCCTGGCCCCGGACATCCAGGGCCGCCACCGTGAACCCCGCGGCCACGTAAGGCAGTTTCTCGTGCCAATCGCCGCTGTTCACCGAATAGCCGTGGAACTGCAGGAGCGCGGGCCCGGGCTTGGCGAGCTTGGCGGGGCGGAGGAGTTTGGCGTGGATCCTCGCGCCGCCCACCCCCGTGAAGAAGAGGTCGTAGCACTCGGCGAAGTCGACCTTCAGCGCCTTGTTCACCTTGAGTTCAACGTGCGCGTCCAACGCCTTCATTTCCTTCAGGCCCGCGTCCCAGTAGGCCTCGAAGTCGCGGGGTTTGGGGTTGGTGCCCCGGTAGGTCTTGAGCTTCGCCAGGGGTAGGTCGAATACCGGCATGGGACAGCCTTTCGTTCGGTATCAGGCGTTTAAGCTGCGTCAAAACTAAGATAAACCATTTGAACCACAAAGTTCACAAAGATCACAAAGCGGCGCCCTTTTCGTCAATGACGCGTCAATAAAAAAACGGCAACAAAACTTTTTGAACCGCCAAGATCAACAAGATCATTAAAACACCTATGGGATAAAGCCGTTAAATCCAATGCTTTCCTTTGTGACCTTAGTGGCCTTTGTGGTTCAAACCTTTTTTTGTTCCGGGGGTTTCAACTCGTCCAGTTTCAGCAATTCCGGCCACTTCTTGGCGGCCCCCAGCACCACCAGGACCGTCACGATCCCACCTGAAACGACCGAGAAAACCGGGCCTAACAAGGAGGCCACGGCGCCGGACTCGAAATAACCCAGTTCGTTCGAGGACGTGATGAAGAGGAAATTGACGGCCTGCACCCGGCCCATGAGCCGGTCCGGGGTCAGGACCTGCACCAGGGTGCCCCGGAGGATCACGCTGACGCAATCGAAACCGCCGATCAGGATCATCATGGCGAGGGACAGCCAGTAGTTGCGGGAAAAGCCGAAAACGACGGTCCCCAAGCCGAACCCCGCCACGGCGAAAAGCAGGGTCTTGCCGGCCTTCCGGAGGGGGCGATGCGCGAGGAACCAGGTCATGACCACCGCCCCCAGGAATGGGGCGGCCTGGAGGTAGCCGTAGAACAAGGGGCCCACATGAAGGATGTCCGACGCGTAAACCGGCAGCATCGCCATCGCCCCGCCGAAGAGCACCCCGAACAGGTCGAGCGTGATGGTGGCCAGGATCAACCTCTGGTCCCGCACGAACTTGATGCCTTCCACCAGGGTTTTCCAGTCGATGGCCCTCAGTTCCCCGCCCTCATGGACGTAGTGGAGGGAAGCCACCAAGCCCAACACCAGCAGGGAGAGCCCCGCGTCGAGGAAGAACACCGTGCCGCCGTGGAATTTCGACAATAACAACCCGGCCAAAGCGGGGCCCGAAACGGCCGCCACCTGGAAGGAGCTGGTGTTCCAAGTCACCGCGTTTTGGATGTCCCCCCTCGGCACCAACCGCGGAAAGAGCGATTGCTTCGCCGGGATGAGGAAGGCGAAGGCCCCTCCCATTAATAAGAGGCTCCCATAGACCAGGGAGAGGTACGTTCCCTGCGACAAACCGTTTTGGGGATGCAGGAATGAGAATAGGGAGGCCGCCCCTACGCTTCCCGCGAGTTGGTGCGTGAAACCAAGGGTGAGGGAGGTGATCAAAAGGAAGGCCTGCGCCCCGAGAAAAAGGCCCTTTCGGTCGTGGCGGTCCGCCGCGGATCCGGCCGGGAGGAAGAAAAGGAAATGGGGAATGGCCAGGGTCAGCCCGACCAGCCCAAGCGTCAGGGTGCTGTGGGTCTGCTCGTACAGTTTCCAACCAACGGCCGCCTTCACCATCTGGTTGCCGAAGACCCCCAGGAAATTCGCCAGGAAATATCGTCGGTAAGCCGGATGCCGGAAGGCGGCGTAGGGGTCGTGGGGTTTCGGGATTGCGGGTATGGGGTTTGCCATGGCCCGGCATTTTATCAGGGCGCCGACTCGACAAACGAGGTGAGGCCAATAAAACCGACCGGAACGCATCTATATAGTAGGGAGCGTTATGTTATTCCCGGTCACCGGCCAAAAGGCGGATCGCCCGTTTCCAGGCCACCGCCGCCCCTTCCGTCAACCCGCGCCTTCGGTCATGGTTCTGCCGAATCAGGTATTCCCTCAGTTCCCCCAGGGCGGCCTCGGCTCCCGAAAGGATCGCCCGGCGGATCGATTCCCTCAAGGCAGGGGGCATCCGCTGGCCGAGGATCAACGCAACGTGCGGAACGCAGAGCCCGCCTTTGGCCAGGTAAGCCGACGGGAAGCCCTCGGCTCCGGCCCACCAATGGATGAACCGGGAAGCGTAAAGGTCCTCGACCTGGTGTTCCTGGAGGCAGACCGGGCACAAGCGGGCGGGGGCGGATCGGGATGGTCGGCCTGGTTTCTGTAGTTCATGGACGCGGCGGGCCAAGAGGTCCTCGTAAAGCACCGCGGCCCCCAAGGCGTCGCCCCGGTCCAAGGCGCGTCCGGCGTGGCGCGGACAGAACCCGCCGGACTTCAACAGGTCCCCCCGGGCGGCCGGGTCGTTCAAGGACTCCTCCAACAACGCGCGGAGGATCTCCATCCCGAAGAATCCCTTCAGGAAGCACAGGGGGCAACGGTCCGGTTGGGCCGCCTCCAAGAACCGGTCGGGGGTCTCGGGCGAAACGGGCTTCAACCCATCCCCCCAAGGCCAGAAACGCCGCCCCTCCATCCTCTTAGCCCACCTTGGCGAAGGGGTTTCCGAAGCGAGACGACTTCCCCAACTGGAGCTCAATCTCCAGGAGCCGGTTGTACTTGGCGATGCGCTCGCTGCGGCAGGCCGACCCGGTCTTGATCTGTCCGCCGCCCATGGCCACCGCGAAATCCGCCATGAAGGCGTCCTCGGTCTCGCCGGAGCGGTGGGAAATGACAAAGCCCCACCCCGCCTTCCGGCACATCTCGATCGCCGCGATCGACTCGGTGACCGTGCCGATCTGGTTGAGCTTGATGAGGACCGAATTCGCCGACTTTTCCTTGATCCCGCGCTTGATGAACTCGGTATTGGTCACGAAGATGTCGTCGCCGACCACCTGGATCTTCCCGCCCAAGACGGCGGTATGTTCCTTGAACCCGTCCCAGTCGTTTTCCGCCAAGCCGTCCTCGATGGACACGATGGGGAACTTGTCCACCCAGCCGTGGTAAAGGTCCGTCATTTCCTTGCTGGTTTTCCTGCCCTGGCCCGACTTGGCGAGTTCGTAGGCCCCTTTCTCGTAGAAGGAACTGGCGGCCGGGTCGAGCGCGATGGCGACGTCCTTGCCCGGTTTATACCCGGCGGCCCCGATGGCCTCCACGATGAGCTCGACGGCTTCCTCGTTGCTCTTGAGGTTCGGCGCGAACCCGCCCTCGTCGCCCACGGCGGTGGCGTATTTCTTCTTATGCAGGATGCCCTTCAGGGTGTGGAACACCTCGGCCCCCCACCGAAGCGCCTCGGTGAAGCTCGGCGCCCCGATCGGCATGGCCATGAATTCCTGGAAATCCACGCTGTTGTCCGCGTGCTTGCCCCCGTTGAGGATGTTCATCATCGGGACCGGCAGGCGGACGGCACCGGTGCCGCCCAGGTAGGCGTAAAGCGGGAGCCGTGACTCCATCGCGGCCGCGCGGGCCACGGCCATGGAAACCCCCAGGATGGCGTTGGCCCCCAGCTTGCCCTTGTTCGGCGTGCCGTCGAGTTCGATCATCCGCCGATCCAATTCGGCCTGGCGCTCCGCCTCCAACCCCTTCAGGGCCGGGGCCAAAACACGGTTCACGTTCTCCACGGCCTTCAGGACCCCCTTGCCGCCGTAGCGCTTCTTGTCCCCGTCCCGGAGCTCCACGGCCTCGTTCTCGCCCGTGGAGGCGCCCGAGGGCACCGAGGCGGACGTCTCGATCCCGCTCTCCAGTTCCACCCGCACCCGCACCGTGGGGTTGCCCCGCGAATCGAGGATCTCCAACGCGTTGATCGACTTGATCTTTCCCATCCGGACTTCTCCTTTGGTTGTGGCGCCTAAACCTTGGCGTTCAGGCACCGGCCCTTAAAATTTTGAGGGGTTTTCTTCCGCTCAATCCCATCCGTGGGACGACGGTTTGTGTTTCCCGTCCGGGGCCAATCCATGCGCCGTTTACTCGGAGCAGGGTTGTATGCCACATATTTTATCAACCCCCCTATCATACGCTCCCTTGGACCCGGGGACCTTTTGTGCTAAAAAGGCCCCCATGCGCGACGCCATCATTGAAGTCAGGCACCTCACCAAGAAGTTCGACGCCTTCACGGCCGTGGATGACCTTTCCTTCACCGTGGGCCGGGGGCGCATCTTCGGCTTCCTCGGCCCCAACGGCGCCGGCAAGACCACCTCCATCAAGATGCTGACCACCCTATTAAAACCCACGAGCGGCCAAATCCTCCTCGACGGCCACGACCCAGCCGTCGACCAGGCCGCGGTGCGGCGCACCTTCGGCATCGTCTTCCAGGATCCCAGCCTCGACGATGAGTTGACCGCCTTCGAGAACATGGAATTCCACGGCGTCCTCTACAAGGTCCCCAAGACCCTTCGGCGGAAGCGCATCGAGGAACTCCTCAAGATCGTCGAGCTGTGGGACCGGCGGGGCGAACTGGTCAAGCAGTTCTCCGGCGGCATGAAGCGCCGCCTCGAGATCGCCCGTGGCCTCCTCCATCACCCCCAGATCCTTTTCCTGGACGAGCCCACCGTGGGACTGGACCCCCAGACGCGCAACCACATCTGGGGCTACATCCAAAGCCTGAACAAGCGCGAAAAGATCACGGTCTTCTTCACCACCCACTACATGGACGAGGCCGAGCGGGTAGCCGACGAGTTGACCATCGTGGACCACGGCAAGATCGTGGCCCAGGGCACCCCGGCCGCGCTCAAGAAAAAGGCCAAGGTCAAGACCCTGGAGGAGGCCTTCATCCGCCTCACGGGCCACGGCCTGAGGGACGAGGACGCCTCCGGCATTGAGTCCATGCGCATGCACCGTAAATTGTGGAGGCGTTGAGGTGAGCACCATCTACATCATGTGGATCAGGCAGTTGAAGCGGTATTTCCGCTCGAGGTCCCGCATGATCGGGTCCTTAGGGCAACCCCTGATCTTTTTGCTGGCCTTCGGCTTCGGCTTCGGCAAGATTTACTCGAAGGCGGGTGAGGGAAACTACCTGCAGTTCCTCGCCCCGGGCGTGGTGGCCATGGGCATCCTCTTCACGGGCGTATTCTCGGGCATTGAGATCATCTGGGACCGCCAGTTCGGCTTCCTGAAGGAAACCCTGGTGGCCCCCGTGCCCCGGCTCCACATCATGATCGGCCGCACCCTGGGAGGCGCCACGGTGGCGATGGTCCAGGGCCTGGTGGTGTTCGCCCTGTCCACCCTCTTCGGTTTCCGGCCTTCCCTCGCGAGCCTTCCCCTGGCCTTCGTCTTCATGTTCCTCATCGCCGTCCTCTTCACCGCCTTCGGGACCGCCCTGGCCTCGCAGATCGACGATATGCAGAGCTTCCCTCTGATCATGAACTTCCTGGTCATGCCGATGTTCTTCCTCTCCGGCGCCCTCTTCCCGCTCGAGGGGTTACCGGGCGGCATGGCCCTGGTGACGAAGCTGAACCCCCTTTCCTACGGCGTGGACGGGTTGCGGTCGGCCCTGGGGCAGGCTTCGTTCTATGGGTTGGGGATGGACCTGGGGGTGCTGGGCCTCTGCTCGGCCCTGCTTATGGTGGTGGGGGGCTGGCTCTTCTCGAAGATCCAGATTTAGGCCAAACATTACCCGGGTATATGGCTGTTTATTGAGGGAATATAAGACCCCCGCAAATCCTCTAGTATATGAAGGTTAAAGGGGGCGTCATGAAGCGTTATTGGAATTATGCCGGGATCGGGTTGCTTGTCCTTTTAGCCACTTTATCCGCTTGCAACCACAAAATAACGACCTCCCCCGCTGGGCCCCTGCCGTCCGACACGAATACAGCCACCTCGACGTATACCCCCATGCTTTCACCAACGATCGACCCGAGCATCACTCCCTCCTATACGCCGACCCACACCCCGACCTCGACGAATACCGTCGTGGCATCCTCTACGACGGATCCCAGTTTCACCCCCACCCCCACGCCGACCTCCACGGGCTCTTCCCAAACCGACACCCCCACCGTAAACCACCCCTCCTATACATATACGCCGCTGAATACGGCCACCCTCACGACCTGCCCCACTAATACCATGACACCCGGGCCCCACAATACGGCCACGCCGCCCTATTGCGGGTCCCCCGTGACCATGGGCAACAGCATTTCCACTTCTGGGTTTAACTTGGGAGTCTCCGATGGCGTGGCGATCCAATTCATCGCCCCTACCAGTGGATACCTACGGAGCCTCTGGGGAAATATTAGCAGCGGGTACCTGGGGGTCTACAACGACGTGGCGGGGGGCCCTGGGATCCTATTAACTTCGACCAGTGTAAATTACGGGGGCGGTCCCTTCACGGGTTCTGGGGTGACACCCGTCTCCGTGACGGCCGGCCAAGCCTACTGGATCGTCTACACGGCCAATTATGGGTCCATTAATTACAACGGAACCGGCGGGAACGCCCTGCGCTTTAGCTGGTCCTCCACTTCGCCGATGCCGGCGACCTTCTCGTCCTTCACCAGCCCCGTGGCGGACACAAACCTCTATACCCTGTTCGCGCAGATCTGCGACGGGGCCACGATCACCCCCACGCCGACGTCCCTCTATACGATGACCCCCACGAATACTCCGACCTGGACCTTGTCTCCCACCCCCAGGCCGACCGGCACCTGGTACCCGCCGCCGACCCCCACACCCACCCCCACCTGATCCATCCCCCTCACCGGTCGATGGTCTCCATGATCCGGTCGTTGTAGCGCTTGCCCGAGACTTTCCAGGGAGCCAAGGCTTCGTCCAGCGACTTCATCTGCGCGGGGTCCAGCCGGACCGACTCCGCCGCCACGTTCTCCTCCAGGTAAATCCGGCGCTTGGTGCCGGGGATCGGCACGATGTCCGGTCCCTTATGGAGCAGCCAGGCCAGGGCGATTTGCCCGGGCTTGGCGCCCTGGGCCCCGGCGATCTCCCGCACGACTTCCGCCGCCTTCACGTTGGCGTCGAAATTCGCGCCCTGGTAGCGCGGGTCGCCCCGCCTGAAATCGCCCTCCGGGTATTCCTCCGCGCGCTTCACCTCGCCGGTCAGGAAGCCCCGGCCCAGGGGCGAGAAGGGCACCAACCCGATGCCCAATTCGCGCAGGAGCGGTAGGATGTCCGGCTCCAGGTTGCGTTCCCAGAGGGAATACTCGCTCTGGAGCGCCGACACCGGATGGACCGCGTGGGCGCGGCGGATATTGGCGACGCCCGCCTCGGACAAGCCGAAATACCGCGCCTTGCCCTGTTTCACCAGTTCCCCCACGGCGCCGGCCACATCCTCCATCGGCACTTTGGGGTCCACGCGGTGTTGGTAGAGCAGGTCGATGTGGTCGGTCTGGAGGCGGCGCAGGGACCCTTCCACCGCTTGGCGGATGGTCATAGGCCGGCTGTCCCGCTCCGCCCCGACCTGCTTGCCCCCCTCGACGCGGAAGCCGAACTTGGTGGCCAGGATGACCCTGTCGCGCTTGCCCTGGAGCGCCCGGCCGAGCAGGTCTTCGTTGGAATGGGGGCCGTAGACCTCGGCGGTGTCGAGGAAGGTGCATCCCAGCTCGATGGCGCGGTGGAGGGTGGCGATCGATTCTTTCTCGTCCGCCGGTCCGTAGGACTGGCTCATGCCCATGCAACCGAGTCCGATGGCCGGGACCACGAGGCCCTGGCTTCCGAGATTCCGTTTTCCCATGGCCATGTCGACCTCCGTTGATTTGAGCAATTCCCTTATAGCGCCTTCTCGAAGGGCTCTCTACTCAAGGCCCAAACACCTGGATCCGGCTGTTTCCATAGTCGGCCATATAGAAGTCCCCGCCGGTGGTCACGACGATCCCGTCGGGGCCGTTGAATTGGGCCGGCAGGCTTCCCGGCCCTCCCCATTGGGTTTTGAACACCCCGTTGGCGTCGAATGCCTGGATGAAATCCTCATTCCCGCCGGGATAACCATCGGAAGCGAACAGGTGCCCGTTGGTGGCGATGGCCAAGTACTCGATTTCCTGGAAGAGACCGCCGCCGACCCCGGCCGTCGCGGTGTAGCCCCCGAATTGCGTCACGGGCGCACCCGCCGAGGTGTATTCGTGGATGACCTGGGTGCTGTGTTCCGTGACGTAAAGGTTAAAGGGGCTGACCGGGCTGACCGCCATCCGGGTAGGTTTCACGATCCCGCCCCATTGGGTCACCGGGTCGCCCGAGTCCGTAAATTCATCGACCAAGTTGGCGTCCGTGTCCCCGACGTACACGTTTCCGCCGGGGGCCACCGCGATCCCCAGTGGGTTCTGGAAATTCACGCCGTTGTAGCCGGTCCAGGACGTCACCGGGACTCCCGCGGTTGTGACCTCGTAGACCGCCGGGGCGCTGTTGTCGAGCACGTAGACATTCCCCGTGAGGGGGCTCACCGCTATGCCGGCGACGGTCGAGAAGGCGGTGGAACCGTAACCGGTCCAAATCCCCAGGCTCACCCCGGCCGTACTGATCCTTTCCACATACATCATCGGCAGGGGTGTCGCGAAAATGTTCAGTTCATCAACGTAAAGGGTGGTCCCGTCCAGGCCGAGGGCCAATGCGTTAGGTGGATAGGGCAGGGAAATGGAAGTCTTGTAGACGGGAGGGACTTCCGTCGGCGAGGAAATGGGACTCGTGGCCTGGGTAGGTGTGGGGGTTGACGTAGGCGTTCCCGTGGAAGTGCCGGTCGCCGTGCCGGTGAAGCTCGGGGTGGCACTCGGGGTGAAGGAGGCGGTCGCCGTCATGGTCCAGTTCGGTGTCTGGGTTACGGTAAACGAGGCCGTACCCGTGCGGGTGCTCGTCGGTGAAGGGGGCAATGTCGCCGTCGAAGTCGGGCTGGACGTTTGGGTCAGGGTGAACGTTAGGGTGGAAGTCGCTGACAGAGTGGGGGTGGAGGAGCCGGAAACCGCCGTAAAGGTGTTGGTGGGGTTTGTCCCGCCTCCCGGAGTCGTGGGGTTGCTTTGCTTCTTGCAACCGACGACCAAGACACTACCAGCCAACAGGATGGATAAGGCGGTCTTTCGCATCTGGTTCCCCCATAGGTTCATGCCATCTTTGAGGCCAAAGCTTACCAGACGTTTCACCACCCGGACTTGTGAATTATTGAACGCGTCCTGGTTGGCTTTCTTTCAAGGGTGGAAATGGGTTACGACGCCACTGCAAGCGTCGAATTCTTGGATCCCGCTTTCACGATATCGCGGATAACGGGACTATCGTTCGCCTGATCCTGCTACCCTCGGATGAGGTCCCCGCCCAGGGCCCACAGCCGCTCTGCCGCTTCGGGGTCCACCGCGTAGGGCATCACGCCCTTGGCCAAGGAGGCGAACTTCTTGACCGATTCGTCGATTCCCTTGGCCTCCGCCATGAATAATGGGGCCACATCGCAGTTCTCACAATAAAGACCGCCCAGGCCGTCCAGTTGGGGACTGACGGCGCACCAGACGCTGGTAGCGGCCCCCTGCTCGACCGTCTTGAGGTTCCGGGAGGGATCCAGGATGGGCTTCCCCTCTTCGTCGATGACCCCGGCCTTCCACAAGTCCTCCATTGAGATATGTTTCCCCAATCCAGTCTCCACGATGCCGCCCGGATGGAGCGAGAAGGCGCGGATGCCGTTGACCTGTTCCCGCTTATCCAATTCAAGCGCGAAGAGGACATTGGCCGTCTTCGATTGGCCATAGCCCAACCAACGGTCATAGGGCCTGCGCTCGTAGTTGGGGTCCTCGAAGACGATGGGGGAATGGCGGTGCCCCCAGGAAGAGACCGAGACTACCCGGGCGCCTTGGGCTTTGTGGAGGGCCGGCAGGAGTTTGACGGTGAGTTGGAAGTGCCCCAGGTGGTTGGTGGAGAATTGCGATTCGTTTCCTCGGGAATCCCTGGCCAAGGGGCAGGCCATGATCCCGGCGCTGTTGACCAAGATGTGGAGCGGTGGGCCGGAGGCCAGGAACTTCCCGGCGAAGGCATCAATGGTGACCGGATCCATCAAGTCCATGGGCCAGACCTCGACACCCGGGCTACCCTGGAGCGCCTTCCGGGCCCGGTCCATGTCCCGCGCCGGGACGATGACCCGCGCCCCCGCCTCGCGGAAGACCCGGGCGGTCTCCAGGCCGATGCCGGAATAACCTCCCGTGACGATGGTGGTCTTGCCCATCAGGTCGATGCCCCGCAGGACTTCTTCCGCCGTGGTCGCGGCGCCGAATCCGGAGCCGATGGGTTTTTGGATGGGAGGCAAGTTCGAGCGCCTTTGATGCCTGAGTGGGAGTCGAAAATGGGTTTGATCGGCCATTTGAAAGGGGATTTTTAACCCATATCTATCCTAAACCCACCGACCCATACTCCATGCAAAGAATCATTTCCAAGGGGAATCCCGTGCCCCAGCCAACCGCCGTCTTGTTCTATGTGAAGGATCCGGCCAAGAGTTCGGCGTTCTATGAGGATTTACTGGATTTGAAGCCTTCCCTGAGGACGCCCTTCTACGCCCTGTTCAAGCTGGAGAACGGCTTTGAACTGGCCCTCTGGGCCCTCAATAAGGTGGAACCCCCTGCCCCCTCCCCGAGCGCCGCCTCGGAATTGGGATTCTTGGTGCCGGATCTCGGGAGCCTTGAAGCCATGCACCAGCAATGGATCCAAAAGGGGATCCCCATCGCTTTGCCCCCCCAGAAGATGTACTTTGGCGGCACCCATTTCGTCGGCTTGGACCCGGATGGCCACCGACTGCGCGTCGCCACACCCGACCAAACCAAATAACGCCATCCAAAACGGAGGCATCCTGATGAAAGCCATCGTGAACCGAGCCTACGGATCCCCCGACGTGATGGAGTACCTGGAGGTCCCCAAGCCCACCCCCAAAAACGGCGAAGTCCTGGTGAAAATCCGGGCCGCCTCGGTGAACGCCCTGGACTGGCATGTGCTCCGGGCCGATCCCTTCCTGGTCCGCCTGGCCTGCGGGTTTTTCAAGCCCAAGTACCCCACCCTCGGGGCCGACATCGCGGGCCAGGTGGAAGCGGTCGGAAATGGGGTAATCCGGCTCAAGCCGGGTGATGAGGTCTATGGGGACCTCTTCCCCAGCGGCCTGGGCGGCTTCGCCGAGTACGCCTGCGCGCCCGAAGGGTTATTGGCGTTGAAACCGGCGAATCTATCGTTCGAGGAGGCGGCCGCCGTTCCGGTGGCGGCCCTCACGGCCCTCCAATCGCTCCGCGATTATGGCCATATCGCGTCGGGACAAAAGGTCCTCATCAACGGCGCGGGCGGGGGGGTCGGGACTTTCGCCGTGCAGATCGCCAAGGCTTTCGGGGCCGAGGTGACCGCCGTGTGTGGTGCCCAAAACCAGGATCTGGCCCGTTCGCTCGGCGCCGACCAAGTGGTGGATTACGCGAAGGATGACTTCACCCGAAACGGTAAGCGTTACGACCTGATCCTCGCCGCCAACGGCTACCACCCGATCCTTGATTACAGGCGTTCGCTGGAAACCAAGGGGATTTACGTCATGTCCGGCGGCGCCGGGGCCCAAATGGCCCAAGTGGCGTTTTTCGGGTTTTTGCTTTCCCTATTTGGGGATCGAAAGATGGTTATGGGATCGTGCAAAGCGAACCTGAAGGATTTGGATATTTTGAGGGAGTTGATCGAATCGGGAAAGGTGAAACCCACCATCGACCGTCGCTACAGCCTCGCCCAAGTCCCCGACGCGGTCCGTTACCTGGAGGAGGGCCACGCCCGGGGCAAGGTCGTCATTACGATTGGTTAGACCTTCGCCAATTGGTTTTCGTACTCGGTGATCACGACGGGCCTCTTATCGACCTTGATCTCGTAGATGTAGGTGGTCTTCCCCGTCTCGACGATCAGGGGATGGACGCCTTGGACCTTGCCGATGACCTTATGGGCCTTCACCTTCACCCGCTCGCCCAACTTGTACTTTTCCATTTCCAAGTCCTCCGTCGTTGAACGGTTGAACCATACAAGGTTTCACGCCTACTCGTTCGAGCTGAAGTCCTGCCGGGTATTGGCCTCGTAGAAGTCGTAGCAGTTTTCCATCTTCTTCTTATCCGCTCGCCACTTCATGCCCTCGCGCGGGTGCTGGTTGAGAAGTCCGGAAATGCCGTAGATGTCGTTGAAGCCCCATTCCATCTCCTTACGGAGGGGGACGAACTGCTCCTGGATCACCTTGTAGATGGGCCGCACGTCGTACTTGGGGTTCTGGAGGAAGCCCAGCAACAGCTCGGTATTGCAGTTGCCCGCCCCCCGACCCATGCCGTTGATGGTGGTGTCGAGCAGGTTCATCCCCTCAATGATGCATTGCTGGGTGTTGGCGTAGGCCAGCTGGATGTTGTTGTGGCCGTGGTACCCCAATTTGGTGACCGGCATGTATTTCTTGTACATATTGATGTAGTAGGTGATCTGCTCGGAGTAGAAGGCGCCGTAGCTGTCCACCAGGTATAGGCTGTCCACCTCGGGGGTCTTGGACACGTCCTCCAGCGCCTCGATCAGTTCCGTCTCGATGGCCGCCGATACCGCCATGATGTTGAGGGAGGTGCGGTAGCCCAGGTCCTTGGACCGCTTGACCGCCTCCAGCGCCTTGTCGATCTGCTTGACGTAGCTGGCCGTGCGGATCATGTCCACCACGCTGTCCTGCTTCTTGGCCAGGCCCTTCAGGTCGATGCGGCCGATGTCGAACATCACGGCGATCTGGGGCTGGTTCGCGCCCTTGTAACTGCCCACGACGCGTTTGAGGAGTTCCTCGTCGCAGAAGTTCCAGGGCCCGTACTTGGACCGGGGGTATTCGTCGCTCTCCACGAGCTTCTTGCCCAGCTCGATGATGTCCACGCCCGATTCGCAGATGGCGCGGTACACCGCTTTCACGAAGTCCTCGGAGAACTTGTAGTTGTTGATGAGCCCCCCGTCGCGGATGGTGCAGTCGAGGACTTCGATCTCTTTGCGGAACATGGGGGGTATCCTTTGGGGCTTAGGTATAGGGCGAATCGCCGACAGGCAATAAACCACAGGGGGGCCTTTGGCCCCTATGACCAGCGCCTGTAAGGATTTTGTGAGATTTGTTTGTTTATGGGGTAAAGCGCGTTACTTCAGGCGGGTTTCGTCAGTGAAGGATAATCAGCTTGAGGGCCTTCGGGCCGCTACGGGGTTCAAGGGTCATGAAGTAGATGCCGTTGGCCAAAGGGATACCCTTGTCGTCGTTCAGGATCACCTTCAATACCGCCGGGTCCCCGGCCACTGATACCACTTGGTGCGAGACCACCCGCGAAGCGGTCGTAATGATCGCTACTTTTACCTGATCCCCGGTCTTCCCATGCGGCAGGGTCACCCAAACTTCATCCCCTTCCTGCACGGGATTGGGATAGAGGATCGGGTTACCGCCAGTGGAGGAAGCTGGCGTCCAGGTCGCGGTGAAGAACGGGGTGATGGTTCCCGTCGGGGTAACAGTAGGCGTGAAAGTGGGCGTAGGTGTCCCAGTGACCGTAGGCGTTAAAGTGAACGTCCGGGTGAACGTGGGAGTGGGACTCCAGGTCGGCGTCCAAGTGACCGTGGAAGTACGGGTGAAGGTGGAGGTAAAGGAGGCGGTTCGGGTCGAAGTCGGTGTCGCTGTCAAAGTCGCCGTTGGGGTTGGGGTAATCGTGGCAGTCGGAGTAAGAGATCGGGTGACCGTATATGTAGCCGTTGAAGAAGGGGTTGATGTAGCCGTCCGGGTTGATGTAAATGATGGCGTAGCCGAAGGCGTAGTGGTGAGCGTAGGCGATGACGTAGGAGTCGCCGTAGTCGAAACCATAAAAGTCGGTGTCCGGGTGGATGTCGGTGTGGGTGAAAACAGAGGCGTAGAGGTGCGCGTAGGAGACCACGTAGACGTCGCCGCGGGTCCTCCCGTCAAATCATGCTTCCAAACCCCGCCCCCGAACGTCGAGACGTAGATCGCCAGGTTCGCGTTGTCGAACAAAACATCCTGAACCGTCCTAAACGGCAACCCCGCGACGGCCGCCCAGTTGTCCCCTCCATCGAAGCTCTCCAGCAACCCGTGGGTCTCCGTGGCGAAGAACACGTGGTTCGGGGCGACCGGGTCGATGGAAACGTTGTACCCAGTGACTTCCAGCGGCGAGGCGGGCATCGTCAGCTTGGTCCAGTTGGTCCCGCCGTCGCGGGTGCGGTACAGGCCGAGTTGGTCGGGAGACCCCCACCGGGCGGACGCCACGAAGATCGTGGCGGGGGTAGAGGGGTGGAAGGCGAATCCCTGGGGGTAATAGAGCGGCTGGCCCGAGTCGGCGGTGGTGGTCAGGCAGGTCCAGGTCGTGCCGCCGTTGGTGAGCTTGAACAGCCCGCCCGCGTTGGTGAAGTTGCGCTGGCCGGACACCAAGCCGTAGACGTCGCCGTTCGGGGCCACCCGCACCTGGGTGGCGAAGAGGTTCGTGCCGTTGCCCAACCCCGTGCCGGCCATGGCCCAGGACCCGCCGTTGTTGACCGACTTCCAGACGCCTGAGCCCCACATAGCGACGTACAGGGCCGTATGGGACGCGTCGTAGGCCAGCGACAGTGCCGGGAGCGACGGCAAGCCCGTCGAGGCCGAAGCCCAGGTGGCCCCGTCGTCCACGCTCACCTCCACGCCACCGGACCCGGAGGCCGTGGCGGCCAACTGCGCCGAATGGGGAATGTCATGGTGCGAGGACTTGGCCGCGAACAGATGCCACGGCGTGCCCGGTACGAAGGCCATGTCGTAGCACGAGTTGCGCCAAGCCGAGACGGCCGGCTGGTTGTGACGCCAGGTGGCGCCGCCGTCGGTCGAGCGCTGGAGCCCGGTATCAGCCTGGGGGATGAAGTGGATCAGCGGGTTCCCGGGGTGGATGTAGTAATGGTAGCTGGTGGTCACCTCCAGCCCCCGAGTAGTCCAAAGTTTCCCAGCGGCGGGCGGCGCGACATCGGCAAAGTTCGAGTAGATCTGGGCCCAGGTCGTTCCCCCGTCGGTCGTCTGGTAGGTGCAACCGAGGTCCGACGCCAGCACCCGATTGGGGTCCACCGGGTCCACGCCGATCTGGATGAAGGGACTCCCCCAAGGGAAGCTCAGGTCGCGGTCGATCCAACCTAGGGTCACGTTACCGCCCGCGAGGGCCGGGTTGAAGACGTCGGCCCAGTTCACGCCAGAGTCTGAAGACTTGAGGATGATCTGGTCCCCGTCGGTGTTATTCATGACGTAGGCCACAGTCGGGTCCGTCTCGGCGCACTCGACCCGCTCTAGTTCGGCGCCCCCTGAGGCGTGGGCCAAGGACCAGTTCTGCCCCCGGTCGAGGGATCGGTAGACGCTTAGGGTCGCCTCCTGTACGGCGTAAAGCATGCAGGTTACGCCGGTACTACCGCCGGAGAAGCCTGTGAGGTTGACCGGCGCCGGGATGCCCGTATTGGAGGCGGTGAAACTCGCGGCCTCGTTGGTGGACCTAAAGACGCCGTCGTAGGACCCAATCACGCAGGTACGCGAGGCCATGGAGCTGGACTGGTCGATGACGATACCCCAGACGTAACCCGTGACCCCGGTCGCTTGGGTCCAACTGGCGCCGCCGTCGATGGACCGGAAGGCTCCATAGTCGGTGCCGAGGATCATGAATGACGGATTGGCCCTATCCAGGACGATACGGGTGACGCGCGCCGCCCCGATGGAAGCGAGGTCAGGCTGAGGCACGGCCTTCGACCATGTGATTCCCCCGTCCGAGGAGGTCAGGAGAAACCCAAGCCAGTCGCCGTCCCCTGCCTGGCGACCCCAACCCCAGGCTTTGGTCGAGTCGGTGGGGTGGAAGGCGATCGGACAAGCCCCGTTGGGGTAGTCGGTGCCGGAGGAGTATTGGCCGTAGGGGAGCATTTGGAAGCTGGAACCGCCGTCCGTCGAGCGGTAGACGCCCCCCATGTCGCATTGCACGAAGAGGAGGTTCGGGTCGTGGGGGGAGATCACGGGGGCGAACTGGGCCCCTCCCCCGCCGATACCCATGATCTGCCAGGTGGCCGTAGCGGGATATGCGGATACCGGGGCCAGGAGGAGAAGGAGGATCTTGCCCCAATTTGATGGCTTCAACCCAAACCTCGGATGGCTTGATAGGGTTGTTATACCACCTCGAGGCTTTGGAGGTCCTGGTCCAATCAACAGCAGTGCAAAAACAGCTTAATTATCGTATTCCTCAATTCATCTATTTAACAAAAGCCCATTGGCCCGAGTCTTTAATCATTTCTAAAAAAACACAACTTTTATAACTACTGCCTCAAGAACGATTAATAGCCAATATAAAAAATATCCGAATAAATAGTACGAAACGGTTCGATATATTTTTACGGCGTAATTCATTTTGAATTCTTCGGGGTTATTAGCTTTAAAGTAAAACATATCTAATGGTTCATGGTTTTCGGGACAGCGCCTCAAAATTGCGTAATAGGCATTAACCTTCTGTTTAAAATAAGAGGCACTTATGGACTTGTTCCCGCTTGCCCTATTTCTCAATTCATCATATTGTTCCGAAATGTCATTTGCGCTTTGAAACAACCTATCAGCTCTAAGCATATAATTCTGTCCATTTTCTAATATGCTCAGTACTAATAAAATCACCGTTAGTGATACGAGTAAATAGTCGAGACTATCAGAACGCCCAAAACTTAAAGATAGATTTTGAAACCGGCTAGCAATTGACACCATAAGTATCAAGACGGAAAAAAGCGTTATTGTAACTATTGACAAGCTGCTTCTGTTTTTTAATCGTCGATATGCATTAAATCTTGAGCCCCGTGTAATCCACATTTTCGTTATTAAGTCGTTAACAAATTTTTTGCTCGTGTTCTTCAACGTCGTACACCTCGTAAATATATGGCGCCACCCTTTAAGCTCACATTCCAAATTCTCAGGAACACCAAGTCCCTGAAATTAGAACCCTTCGAAGAAGGTAAAGATTACCGCAGCTCACGACACGAAGTCGGGAACTTCCCGTTAGGGAAGAGTGGCGCCTAGGACATTGTAGCAACATCCACTTCGAGTTGATCAAGATGCCTTTTACGCACCTTCAAAAAAAGCTTTTCTATTTCCGGAACTGAATACTGTTTCTTTGGATGCAAATAACCCATAATTCTCAAATATTCAATTTTTTGGTCGATTTCCTTGTACTTGTTATAGTTATGAATATACCCGCCTTCAGAATTAAATTTTGCCTCGAAATGAGCCCTTATAAACCTCTTAACCCCTCTTGGCGATTGATAATTAAACTCGGGGAGCCTTTTAAAAAATTCGTTCACAATCGAATCGAGTTTATACAAAAGACCAAGATCGTTTATTTCCATGAAATAAAATATCCAGCCGTATCTTTTTTTCTCACTTATGGCGCCTGTTATTTTTTCATTTATTTCCGCAACAAAAATTGCTTTCAATAGCTTTTCATTTAACCAAGGGTGGCGTTCAATACGTTTGTGCTTACTGTTTTTAAAATGCGAGAACATCGCCGAAATCGACTTTATAAATCTTTCAACGGTTGATTTTCTCACTGTAACCATATGATCGTTTAAAAAGTACCCGAGATATTCAAGCCCTTCAACCCCCGATTTATAATCTTCTTTTGTCTTGTTTACCTCCAAATCCAGCGCTTTAAGTCTAAGTTTTAATTCCTGTATGGCCTTATCAACGTTTGGTTTTTTTCCTAGCAAAAGAATGTCGTCGACATACCTAAGATATTTAACCCTCTTTTTAGCGTTGAATCGTTTATCAAGGCCTGCCATGTATATATTAGCCAGTATATTAGAAATCGAAAGACCTTGAGGAACACCCTTTTCATTTATCATCAAACGATAGTTTTCTCTTTTATAGTTTAGTGGAACTGTTAAATTTTTCATTGACCGATCAATTAGCATTAAAACCCGTTTTGATTTAATCCTTTTTCTCAAACGCATAAGTAATATGCCGTGATTAATCGAATCATAAAATTTTGTAATGTCCGCTTTATATAGGTACAAATCTTTCGATCCGGGCTTCCCAATAATGGATTTGACTTCACGTATATAGTTGTTTGGAAGTTTACGATTTACCGAATCATTAAAAACCGAGTGCAAAAACTCTTTTATAAGCAATAAAACCAGTTTATCTCTTACAGTCGCCAATGAGATGACGCGAGGTTTGCTATCTCGGCCTTTGGACTTTAAGAGTTCAAGGTATCTAGAAAATTTATAATTGCCATGTTTTGATTTTCTAATAATTACTTCAATATGATCGTCCAATCCGACAATGAATTTTTCAGTTGTTAAACCATCAATTCCTTTGCCGTTCTTTGTACTTAAATAATCGTAAAATAGTTTTTTTATGACTCTTTTGGATAAGTATTTTGAGAACGAGCGCGTGGTATTCATGTTGACAGTTTATACAATTTGAATGTCTTGTTTTATTCTAAATATTGTCTTCGTTTTAAAGAATACTGCTATTTAATGCATTTATTAAATAAACGGCCGGCCCCGTCCGGGACCGGCCGCTAAAGCAACTTGGGTTACTTCCCGAAAATCTTACTGATGACCATGCGGATCGGGTCGTAGTACTTGTCCACCACCCGCTCTTTGAGCGGGATGATCGCGTTATCCGTGATGCGGATCGACTCGGGGCAGACTTCGGTACAGCACTTGGTGATATTGCAGAGCCCCAAACTGCTCTTCTTTAAAGGTCATCCCATCATGTCGATTAATTTATCCTCATCCAGGACGCCTAGAGGTTGATGGAGAAGCGCCCATCCCGCTCGAAAGAGCTGCAAACAATCATTCGTTTCTAAAGGGTGTTTCATACCCTTCCCTTTGGCACTCAAATGCCCCAAACCCATACCGCAGGCAATCAATGCGACTTGCGCGGCTTCAGCGGGCCGCATGGCCTTGCCGCGCAAGGTTGTCCCCGAAACCACTACGTTAGCCAGATAAGCAAGCTCGTGCATTCGCTGACCATGCAAAACTTGATTTCGTCCGAAAAGATCGGTCAATGATCGCTTTAACCTAACTTGGAATACCTTTTGGCGGTTCGGCGCCGTTGGCTTCGTCAACATTCTGATTTTCGCCTCTTCAGGGAATACACCACTTTCCTTCATTAACGCGAGGAGAGGCATAAGTGGCACCCCAGGGCCCGGCGTTTCGGAGGGAAAATCGCGCAATACCCGACGAATGTATGTACTCAACACTGGATCGTCTGGGGAAGTACGCAATGCCTCATCGGGATTAACCTTCTTTGCCAGGGCCAGAAAACCGGCCGCTTCCAAGGGGGCCACAAAACCTTCGCGTTCCCTACGTATGTCGCGATCATCGGCTACATCGTTCCCAAGCTTCTCGCTTTGGGTCAGGACCTCTCCCAGGCCTCCCTGCTCCTCCACCTCTTCCCAGGTCAAGGCTGCGCAACGTTTCATCAGACTTTCGAACAAGGGGCTATTCTTGGCGTCCAGACTTGTTAAAATTTCAAGGACGGCGTTCCAAACGGATTCCTCTCTGGCCAACGCCCAATATCGCTCGAATTCGTTTCCGAGATTCGCCTCCAAGATCTTCTCCAGGAACAAACCTTCGTCTTCCTCGTCTTCCCGGATGTGATTCGCCAAATATTCATTCTCTAAAACCCAAATGAGCCGGGAAAAGGCCATCACAAGGAAATTCGATTCCATGGATTCCAATGCCCGCAGGGTGAAATCCTCCCCCAGTTCCAGCATCACCTCAAGCCAAAGGCCGAAGCGGCCGGCGTCAAAAACTTCCGGCAAGCCCGGTTTGGCGTTATGCCACAAGTCCTCATCGAAAACCCGTTGTAATTGTTCGCGGCTTGCCAAGGCGATGATGGGCCCGGCGTCCTCAAGCCCGACGTGTCCAATCAGCTTCGCCAAGACAAGCGAAGGGAGACTCCGTATCGCGGGGGCCAAATCCGGTTCATCCAAAACGCGCCGAATGAGTTCACTGGTATTAGGCGTGAGATCCGGGGGACATTCCATATTCCACCTTCGACAGGGTTCAATCGAACTGCACAAACAGGGTAACCATTCGGGATAAAACGGCAAATCAAATATCGCAGGAGCCGACTTAAGCGGATTTTCAGATTGAGCGACACCATGTTTTTAGAATGGATAAACACCTAATGCCCATAAAAATCGACCCGGAGATTCACTTTATGTTTCCCGTCAGCCGCCCATAAACATCCAATCGTTATAGTAGAAGGTGTTCCAATAAGCATTTTTATGTTCGTCGCTTTTTTCCTTCCAAAACCCAGCCTCCTAAAACTGCGCTGAAATCCATTCTGGATCTTCTCGATGCACGCCAAAAACAACGAGAACAAATCCCCGAAACAAAAACGGCCGGCCCCATCGGGACCGGCCGTCAAAACACCCTTAGTCACTTCCCGAAGATCTTGCTGATAACCATCCGAATCGGGTCGTAGTACTTGTCCACCACCCTCTCCTTGAGGGGAATGATGGCGTTGTCCGTGATGCGGATCGACTCGGGGCAGACCTCGGTGCAGCACTTGGTGATGTTGCAGAGCCCCAGGCTCGTCAGGCCCTTCAATGGCCCAGAGTGACCGATTAAACGGCCTTGCGGAAATCGAATGAAATGCCCAAGTGGGCGCCACAAGCGATGGCCACCTTCTGAAGAAACGCCAGGGACGGGATGGACTTGTAGACACCGCTTTCGACACGCGAAATGGCGCTCTGCTTCGTCCCGATCTTCCTGGCCAGCTCCGTTTGGGACAAACCGGCCTTTTCACGGGCTTTACGGATGGCAGTCGCAAGCAGGAATTTTTCCTCCTGCTTTCCAGCCAAAAACCGGATTTCCGGGTCCTTCATCATCTTCCGAAAGATCGGAGCCGGATCATAAACGTGTTTTTCGTTGATCTTTTTCATTGGGAAAGAACCTCCTTCGCCCTTTTTCGGGCCAACTCCAAGTCTAGGATCGATGTCTTTTGGGTCTTTTTTTTAAAAGCGTGGAGCCAAACCATCCTTGGACCGGAAATGAGGATGTAAGCAACCCGGTAGGAGCCATCCAACCCCTTAAACTTGATCTCCCAAACCTTACCTTCCAAGTGCTTAAATACGACGAAAGGGTATTTAAGGCCGTCTCTCTCAATCCCATCCGTGATGGTCTTAAAGAGCGATTGGTCGTCTTTAGACAGGTTTAGGATGAAGTCCGCGACCGGGACACGGCCCGAGAGCGTTTGGTAGTAAACCACTTTCATAAAGATACTATAACATTCTTGTTATGCCTTTGAAAGTCGGTTTTGCGGGTGAATTTAACCGCTTTTGTAAGGTGAATAGGGGCGACTGAGTGACGGACATTCCAAGGATGTTAAACAAAAACGGCCGGTCCCAGTGGGGACCGGCCGCCAAATTAACTCAGGTTACTTCCCGAAGATCTTGCTGATGAC
>CAYMOV010000026.1:0-30055 GCA_964392085.1 uncultured bacterium | reverse complement strand
CGCTCACCCACTTCTTGTTGTTCAGGACGCGGGAGACGGTCCCGATGGTGACTCCCGCTTTCTTGGCGACATCCTTGATCGTGGCCATGACCGCACCTCGCAAAGACGTTCCGACTTGTCTCTCCCGAACCTAAAACAAGACGGTAACGATTTAAGGCATTTTAAGGAAATGAGTGAGGCAATGCAAAAAATAAGGGAAATAACAGGGTTTCGTGGGAAAGATTGATCAGGTCTGTCAAAAAACGATAATGTTAAAAACCCCATTAAACAGGCCCTGCCGATTCATTCAAGCCCTTGCGGGGCAAGCCCTAAGTCACCTTTTTGAAGGACAAAATTTAAGCTCTTGAGCCCCCACCCGGACCCGGTAAAGGCCCCCTGGGCCCGGGAGAGCGGTGCCCTCTTGGGTCGCGACCCAGGTTTCCTTCGACCCTACCGGTGGAACGAGATGGACCAGGACCGTGGTTTCGGGCGGGAGGAAGTCCTGTTTCATCCAGGTCCAATGGATCCCACCGTCTTCCGCCGTGGCCGTGGCGTTTTCGATGGTTTTCTGGGCTCGCCAATAGCTGGTGACGGCGCCGAAGGGCGCGACCCAAAATCGGCTCTTCTCGGCTCCGTCCAACAACCTTCCAAAGAGATCAGTTGGAATGGCGTCTTCCCCGGTCCCGCCGACGGCGTGGATCGTCAGGACGGTCCACCCGCCATTCCTTCTGGTTTCCCCCAACCAAACCTGCTGGAGTTTCGGATTTCCGCCCGCCCGGATTGTTCGGCTTGGAAGGTTGAACCAATCGGGGTTGTCGGACGGTTTGAGGACATAGGAAGGTCCTTCGCCGCCGCGGGCGGCCAAATGGGTCTTGGAAGCCTGGGCCTTCAGCCCCGGTGAGATTTCGCCGTAAGGATAGGCGTAGGTGAATACCGGAACCCCGAAAGACTTCTTCAAGACGTTTCGGGCCCCCAGGACCTGGGATTCCTCGGCGCGGGGGTCCAACCGAGCGGCATGGAAGAGATCCAGGCTGTGGTTGCCCAGCTCGTGGCCGTTCTCGAAGACTTTCCGCCAATCCTCCCGCCGGTTAATTCGGTTGGCCGCCAGGAAGAAGGTGCCTTTCCATCCATGCTGATCCAAGGCGGGGACCGCCTGGTCGAGCTGGGTCGGGTCCCCATTGTCGAAGGTCAGGGAGAGGGCCGCGGGGTACCCGTTCCAAGGGACGACCCGGAGGATGGGGGGCGTGGCCGCCCAAGGGAGTGAGGCGAGGCAGACGGCGAGGAGGACGAGTGCTGGGATCCTGGGACGCATGGGCACCTTCCTTGGCCGCATTATATCGGAGAACACATGAAATAAAAAAAGGGGCCGGAAAGTCCCGACCCCTTTCGGTGGAAGTCTCAGAGGGCCTTGTCGCCCGTTTCGCCGGTCCGGATACGGATGGTGCCGTTGACCGGTGAGATGAAGATCTTGCCGTCGCCGATCTCCCCGGTGCGGGCCGCCTGAATAATGCTGTCACAGGTTTTTTTAACTTTGGAATCCGGCACCACCACGGACAGGACCAATTTGGGCAATAGGCCCTGGACAGTCTGGCCCCTGTAGCTTTCGGTGATGCCCTTCTGCTTGCCGTGGCCGGACACTTCCGTCACCGTCACGCCTGGGTAACCGGCTTTTTCCAGGTTGTCCAGGGCGGCCCGAAGGGCCCCCGGCCGGATAATGGCTTCAATCTTCTTCATGTTTCCCCCTTTGGATGCGACGTAGGCTTTAACGCCCCGCTCAAATCGAGTGTCCGGCTACGATCCGTAACCCTCTTCGCCGTGTTGGGAAAGGTCCAACCCCATATCCTCGTCGCGGGCTTCGGCCCGGAACCCGACGGTCTTGTCCACCAACAGGAAAAGTAGGACGGTGAAAACCAGGGAATAGGCCGCGGTGGCAAGGGCCATCTGGGCCTGCACCATGAAGAGGGACCGGTTGCCATAGAACCAACCCGAGTGGCCGCCGTAGGCCGGGTTGGCCAGGAGCCCGGTTGCCAACACGCCCCAGAGTCCGCCCACGCCGTGCACCCCGAAGGCGTCGAGGGAATCATCGTACCCCAACTTTACCTTCATGAGGATGGCCCCATAGCATAGGACGCTGGCGACCACGCCAATCACCAAGGCTTCCGCCACGCCGACATAGCCGGAAGCCGGGGTGATGGCCGCCAGCCCCGCGATGGCGCCCGAGGCCGCACCCAGGGCCGAGGCCTTGCCCCGGTGGAAGGCTTCCAGAAGGCACCAGACCAACGCGGCCACCGAGCCGGCGGTATTAGTGGCGATGAAGGCGTTCGCGGCCGTGCCGTTGGCCGCCAGGGCCGAGCCGGCGTTGAACCCGAACCACCCGAACCAGAGCAGCCCCGTGCCGATCAGCACCATGGTCATGTTGTGGGGGACCATGCGTTCCACGCCGTAACCGCGCCGGTTGCCGAGCAGAAGTGCCAGGGCCAGGGCCGAAAAGCCCGCGGTGATGTGCACCACGGCGCCCCCGGCGAAGTCGATGGCGCCCAGCTTGGACCAATAGCCCCCACCCCAGATCCAATGGGCCACGGGGTCATACACCACGGTGGCCCACAACAACGAGAAAAGGATGAAGCCCCGGAAGCGGACCCGTTCGGCGAAGGCCCCGGTGATGAGGGCCGGGGTGATGATGGCGAACATGCATTGGTAGACCGCGAAGGCCGCGTGGGGGATGGTGGGGGCGGAATCGGAGAAAGGGGTGAGGTGATTGAGCCACGCCCAAGAAAGCCCCCCGAACCACTCATTCCCCGGGGAAAAGGCCAAACTGTACCCGAACACCACCCATTGGACCCCGATAAGGGCCACCATGATGAGGCTTTGGAGGATAGTGCCCAGGACGTTTTTGCGGCGGACCATGCCGCCGTAAAAAAGACCCAGGCCCGGGGTCATGAGCATGACCAGGGCCGCGGAGGCCAGCACCCAGGCCGTGTCTCCGGAGTTGAAGACGGGAACGGCGGCTTGTGCCCGGGCCTCGGCGGCCCCAAACAGTGAGAGTGATCCGGCGAGCAACAGCTGGCGCGACAGGTTGGGTCGGCTGAGCCAACGGGGGGTCATGGGAGGTTCCTTCGGCAAAAGGAATATTTGAAAGAGAAAGGGGACGGGGGCCCCAAGGTGACCCAAGTGTAGCTTCTACGAAATTCGGCTGGCAATACTTATTTGATGCTTGCGTCGATCTGTTGGGTTTTACGGCGAGTTTGGTTTCTGAATCGGGGGGGCAGTTGGTTGGGATCAACCGAAATATCCCGGGAATATGACTTGGGCCCTGCATTAAGGAAGGGAACCAAGGGGAAATAAAAAGGCCGGGCGGAGGCTCACCGCCCGGCCAGAACCACAGGATCGGCTTATTGGACGGTCTTATCGCCGGATTCGCCGGTTCGGATCCGGATGGCGTTGGACACCGGGCTGATGAAGATCTTACCGTCGCCGATTTCCCCGGTGCGGGCCGCCGCGATGATCTTTTCCGTGGTTTTTTTCACTTTAGTGTCCGGCACCACGACGGTCACCAGTAGTTTGGGCAAGAGGCCTTCCACGGTCTGGCCGCGGTAGCTCTCGGTGATGCCCTTCTGCTTGCCGTGGCCCGAGACCTCGGTGACGGTGATGCCGGGGTAACCGGCGGTCTTCAAGGCGTCCAGGACGCTCCGGAGGGCGCTGGGGCGGAGGATGGCTTCAATCTTCTTCATGGATCGTTCCTTTCGGGTCGGCCCCCGGGAAACTCCCGGGGGAAGTTCAAGCCGGGGTTAGATCAGGTAACCTTCCTCACCGTGCTGCGAAATGTCGAGGCCCAACTCCTCCTCTTTATTGACGGCCCGCATCCCGAAGAGCCGTTCAAAGACGATCCAGAGGAAAGCCGTGAGGGCGGCCGAGTAGAGCAAGGTGGCGCCCACGGTGTACAACTGCACGACCACCTGGTGCGGGTTGCCGTAGAGCCAGCCCCGGCCCACGGGGTTGACCGCCGGGTTCGCGAAGATGCCGGTCATGATCGCGCCGAAGGTGCCGCCCACGCCGTGCACCCCGAAGGCGTCCAGGGAATCGTCGTAGCCGAACTTCTGCTTGATCACCACCACGAAGAAGTAGCAGATCGGGCTCACCAACAGGCCGATCCACAGGGCTCCGGTCACGTCCACGAATCCCGCGGCTGGGGTGATGGCCACGAGGCCGGCCACCGCGCCGGACGCCGCGCCGAGGGCCGAGGACTTGCCGCGGTGGAGGGCCTCCAGGAAGCACCAGGAAAGGGTGGCCGTGGCGGCGGCCGTGTTGGTCGTCATGAAGGCGTTGGCCGCCAGGGCGTTGGCGCCCAAGGCGGAACCCGCGTTGAAGCCGAACCAGCCGAACCAGAGGAGGCCCGTGCCGGTCAGGACCATGGTCATGTTGTGGGGCACCATGTTTTCCTGGCCATAGCCCTTGCGCTTGCCCATGAGCAGGCACAGCACCAGGGCCGAGTAACCGGCGGTCATGTGCACCACGGTGCCGCCCGCGAAGTCCAGGGCGCCCATCTTGTTGAAGACGCCGTTGGCGTGCCAGACCCAGTGGCAGACGGGGTCATACACCAGGGTGGACCAAGCCAGCATGAAGAAGATGTAGGCCTTGAAGCGGATGCGCTCGGCGAAGGCGCCGCTGATGAGGGCCGGGGTGATGATGGCGAACATGGCCTGGTACATCACGAAGGCGAGGTGGGGAATGTTGGTCACCGGGGAATTGGCCTGCGTCACCCCGTGGAGGAACATGAAGTTCAGGTCGCCCCAGAAGGCGTTGCCCGCCCCGAAGGCCAGGCTGTAACCCCAGACCACCCATTGGACGCCGATGAGGGCCACCAGGATGAAGCTCTGGAGGATGGTGGAAAGGACGTTCTTCTGGCGGACCATCCCGCCGTAGAACAAACCCAGGCCCGGGGTCATGAGCATGACCAGGGCCGCCGAGGCCAGGACCCAAGCCGTGTCGCCCGCGCTGATCGTCGGCGCGGCCGCCGCGGGGGCCGCCGAAGCCACGGCATCCTGCGCCCAGGCGCCGGCGGCCGTGAAAAGACCTAGGAGGGACAGCGTGAAGGCGGCTGTCCTCCGAACGAAGCATGACGTAGAATACATAGGAACGTTTCCTCCCGATATTCCGCTCCCGGAGCCGGGAACGGTGGCATGCGCATCGCTACAGCGAGTTTTGTGCCAGGAGGAGGGTCGCATTTAAAAGGCTTTAGAGCTGAGGCTTTGAATCACCGACGGTTTTGTAACCTTTTTCGTCGTTTTTTACGTTTTTGTCGTTTCCATTAAAGCGAGGGGACCTTCATGATTGTCACCTGGTTTGAGAAAGCACGGATCCTCCGGGACCAATCCCGGTTCGCCCAGGCCGCCCGGCTTTATCGGACCCTCCTGAAACGGAAAGGCCTGTCGATCCTCCAGGCCGCCGAGGCCCATTTGGGTGCCGCCGATTCCGATCGGCTCCAGGGGAATTTTCCGGCCTCCAAGGCGAATTACCGGAAAGCCCGGAAGTTCTTCCAAGCCGCCGGCTCACCCCGGACCGTGGACGCCGAGGCGGGTTGGGCCTTGGCGGCCCGCGCCTCGGGGGAACCGCGGTTGGCGGTGAGGCTCCTTCGTTGCTGTTTGGCTTTCTACCAGGTCGACGGGGACCTGGAAGGGGAAGCGTTCGCCCGTTGGGCCCTCGGGGGCGCGCTCCGCATCGCGGGGGATATGCGGGAAGGTTGGTCACAACTTCAGCGGGCCTTGGCCCTATACCGGCGCCTAGGGGATTCCGAGGGAGAGGGCTACACCCATTGCGCGTTGGGGGGCTTGGCCCGGATGAGGGGCCGTTGGGCCGATTGCGCGGTCCACTACCGCGCCGCCAACAAGATCCATCGCCGTCGCCACGATCCCTTCGGGACGGCCTATTCCTATTGCGGTCTCGGCAATGTCCAGAGGATGGCCGGCCGTTGGGATGGCGCCCTCCGATTCTTCCGGAAGGCCGAGAAGCTCTATAAACGCATCGGTGATAAGGTGAGCTACGCCTACACCCTGTGGTCCATCGGGACCGCCGAGAAGATGAAGGGCAACCTCAAGGCCGCCCGGCATTCCTTCGCGACCGCGGATAAGCTTTTCCAACAGACTGGGGATGACCGGGGCCGGGCCTACGTCTTCCTCGGCTACGCCGAGCTGGATTGGCTCCAGTTCCAGGACGGGGAGAAGAGCCGCCACAAGGCACTGGCCTTCGCCCGGGGTGGGGGCTACGCCTGGGAGGCCCTCCACGCGAAAGTGATGAAAGGCGGGAAGATCGCCAAGGACTCTCGGTCGCATTACGCGAAAGCCGGGTCAAGGTTTTATCCGAAGGGGATGCCGCTCAACTGGCCGTGACTCCGGCGGTCAGCTATCGGCGGTCGGCAAAAGACGAAACAAAACAGGTCAAAATAAAAAGGGCGGTGGGGATACCCGCCGCCCTTTTTATTTTGGAGATTCGCTCAGCGGACGAGGGAACTGGGGCGGGCCTCCGAGAGGCCGCGGAGGCGCTCGATGCGCTCCTCGAGCGCCGGGTGGGAGGCGAAGAGGCTCATCAGGCCGCCCCGGTGCCCGTTGATCTTCAGGGTCGCCAAGGCGCCGGTGCCTGACGGCTCGGGAGCCAAGCGTCGTTCCTGGATTTGCTTCAGGGCTTCCAGGGCCGAGATCATCTTCTGCCTTCCCGCCAGAGCGGCGCCTCCCGCGTCGGCCCGGAACTCGCGCCAACGGCTAAAAGCCGCCACGACGATGGATCCCAGGATCGACAGGACGATCTGGAGGACGATCCGGATGAGGAACTGGAGACCGCCTCCACCCCGTTCGTTTTTCGAGCCCTGCGTCAGGAAAATGGAAAGGACGTAGGAGAAGAAGATCACGAAGACGTTGATGACGCCCTGGATCAGGGTCATCGTCACCATGTCGCCGTTGGAGACGTGGGTGATCTCGTGGCCCAACACGGCCTCGACCTGGTCCTTGTCCATCGAGTTCAAAAGCCCCGCCGAGACCGCGACCAGCGCGCCGTTCTTGGTGGCGCCCGTGGCGAAGGCGTTCACCTCAGGGCTGGGGAACACGCCGACCTCCGGCATCTCCTCAATCCCGGCCCGGCGGGCCAGGCTATAGACCGTCTCCAACAGCCAACGCTCGTTCGGATCGTGGGTTTGGGGATCCACGGTTTGGACCCCCATGCTCCACTTGGCCATGGGCTTGGAGATGAGGAGCGAGATGAAGGCGCCGCCGAACCCCCAGAAGACGGCGATGACCAGGAACCCCTGGTAATTCATCCCGGTCCTGGCCAGGTATTGGTCCAGTCCCAGGAAATGGAAGGCCAGCGAAAGGGTCGTGATGACCAGGAAGTTGACGACGATGAAGAGGAAAATCCGTTTGGCGATTTGCATGAATCACTCCTTGGATTGAGGCGAAGTCCCGCGGGTTTTGGGACCCGTATAAGTTAAGAAGGGTTCCCCGGTTTTCCAAGCCGAATCGGAGTCAAACCCTTGCCGATCCGTTTATCGGGGGATTGAAAACGATATTCGCGCCGGGGTTTAAGCTGAAAGGGCCGCTTGGAGGAAATGGCGGACCTCGTTGAGCGACGCTTCCGTAATGGTGTGTTCCATGGGGAACATCTTGAGGATGGGGGCGTACCCGGCACGCATCAAATCCTCCGCCGCGCGGTAGGACCCCTCGATGGGCACCACGGGGTCGAACTGCCCGTGCACCAAGAGGATCGGGGTTTGTTTGGGCGCCACGGCCCTTTGGATGACCTCGGGTCCGTTGGGCATATAGCCGCTCATGGCAACGATGGCCTTCACCCCGCCCTTCCAAAGCAAGCCGGTTTCCAAGGACATCACACCGCCCTGGGAAAAGCCGGTCATCACCACGGGCGAGGGTTTCTTATCCGTCCCCGGGGCGGGGCGGATGTTGGGGTCCGAGGCGTACCGGTCCATGAGGTCCCACAGGTATTCACGGCTCGCCTGGAACCCGACCGGGTCATGGCTCTCGAAGTCGTACCAGGCGTAGGCGCCCGCCGGGTAACCGGTCAGGTGGAGGGGCGCGTCGGGCAGGACGAACCGGCAATGGGGAAGGTCCAGTTCGTTCACGAGGGGGGCCAGGTCCTCGGCGTTGGCGCCGAGACCGTGGAGGATCAAGATGACCGGCGCGCCGCTTTGGGCGATGGCCGGGTCCGCCACCAGCACCCGGTGGCCCTGGAACGCCGTTTCGGTTATCAGCAAAGGAAACCCCTTAGGAACAACCCATTTCCACCACAGGGACACAGGGTCACAGCTTAAACCACAACCCTTTGGATTCCCTGCTTAATCACCGGTACGTTGAAATTAATCAACAAGCCTAGGCGTTTGTCCATTAATTTCAGGTAAGTAATCATTTGGGCTTTATGGATCGGGAGCAGTGTCTCAACTGATTTGATCTCAACGATGATTTGGTCATCCACCAGCAGATCCAAGCGATAGGCTTCTGAAAACTTGGTGCCTTTGTATTCAAAGGGGACCGGAAGTTGCCGGCCCACTTTCAAACCGAGCGCCAATAACTCCTGCTGGAGACACAGTTCATATACGGTTTCGAGCAATCCAGGGCCGATAGCTACATGGACTTCGTAGGCGCCATGAACAATCTTACCGGATAATTGATTCAGCTTTACGGGGATGGGTTTAAACATAAGTTCTCTGTGACCCTGTGTCTCTGTGGTGGATGAATGTTAGCCGTTTGTTTTAAGGCTTTAGCGAGGTCAGGGCCGCCTCCCGAACCTTCAGGTCCGGGTCTTCCTTGCTCAAGACCACGACCTGTTGCCGCAGTTTCTGGGTCGGCAGTTCCTTGAAGGCGTCCAGCGCGGCCAGCTTGGCCGACTGGGTGAGGGGGGCCTTGGGGTCCGAGAGGGACAGCATCTCCAACAAGGCGGGTTCGGCCTTCGGGTCCTTCAGGCGGGCCAATCCCACCGCCGCGTCGTACCGCAGTTCGGTCTCGGTCCCCGCCAGGGTCTTGAGGAAGAGGTCCTTGGCCCCGGCGTAACGCAGGGCCGAGAGGGCGCCGATGGCCATGAGCCGGACCCCCTCGTCCGGGTCCTCCGCGGCCTTCAGGATGGAGTCTCCGGCGGAGGTGTCCCCGATCTCCCCCAGGGCCCAGAGGCAATGGAGCCGCACCTCGGCGTCGGCGCTTAAGAGGCCGTCCTCCAGGGTCGGCACCGCGGACTTTTCCTTGAGGTTGCCCAGCACCAGGGCCAAGTAGGAGCGGAGCCGGGGATCGTCCTTGCCGCCCTCGGAGAAGGCCGCGACCGCGGCGGTCCGGAGCGCGGGATCCTGCGAGACCTTGGGGTCCTGGGCGATGAGTTTGGAAAGCTCGTAGGCCGCCTGCCACCGCTTTTGGGTGCTGTCGCTGCGCAGGTCCTGGAGGTATTGGTCGGGGCTATGGGTGGCCTGGGTGAGCCTGATGGCCAGCAGGAAAACCGCCACCGCGGCCAGGACGATGAGGGCCGGCACCACGAAGAGCTTCACGAAAAGCGGAAAGCCCCCCTCGGCGGCGTATCGGGCCCCTTCCTCGGGTCCGGGGGTTGGTTTCGATGTGTCCGCCATGGGAGTCTCCTCATCCGTTGCTGGGTTAGGGTTGGGGCTTCTTGTGCTTGAACGCGTACTGGTCGTGCAGGGCCAGGTCGAAGGTTTTCAACGAATCCGGGATGGGAACGCCCCGGTAGATGCCTTGGCAGGCGTAACAGATCTGGATTTCGGGCAGTAAAAAGTAGAGGGCCAGGTCCAGGGCCGCCATGGCCACCAGGATCGGGTAAAACCACTTGCTGACCGCCAGGGCCAGGCCGAAGCCCACCACCAGGATGATGATCCCAAGCTTTCGGTTGAAGTCCTTCTGCCGGTAGAACTCAGTGCCGCCGCAGAGGCCGCATTTCGACACGGAACCGTCGGGCCCGAAGGCCCCTTGGCCCTGGGCCTCTCGGCCCTTCCCGCAGGCGCGGCAGGGGATCAGGCCCGCCTTCGGGAAATCGGAGAGGAAAAGGCCGTTCTCGCATTCGGGGCAAAAGCTGTTGATTTCCATCAGAACGGCACTCCCGTGGCCAGGGTCAGGTACACCCCCAGCAGTTCACCGATCAGGGTCGTGGTCATGGCGGCGTACAGGATGCCGGTGGCGGATTGGGTGGACCGGATCTTGACGGTGTTCCAGATCCAATAGGACATCCCCAGGGGCGCCATCACGCCCCAGGTCACCCGGAAGAGCGTGAAGACCATTTCCCCCAGGGCCAGGCGGGCCCCCGCCTCCGAGACGGGGACCGAGAGGTTCCACCCCACGAAATGGATCCAAGCGGCACCCAATTCCACCGTGGTCAGGACCGTGAACAGGATATAGAGGCCCGAATAGCGCTTCAAGGGATCGATCGACAGTTTGGGGACCGTCAGGTACCAATGGCCCAACATCATGGCGAGGACGCCGGAACCGAGGGTCAGGGAGGCCGTGATGGCTCGCAGGAGGAGCCAAGGGGTCCCGGCGGCCCCCTGAAGCGGGAGGGCGCAGGTCGCGGCGAAACCCGTGAGGGAGGCCGCGGCGTAGAGGACCCGCAGGAGCGTGATCGAACGGGCCCGGAGCGCGAGGGCGTAGACCACCAGGACAAAGGTGAAGGCCAGGGCGGCCGGCTGGGCGGATCGCAATTGGGACGGCAGGGAATCCCCGAGGAAGACCATCCCGCCGAGGGCGAAAAACATCACGAAGGCGCTGAACCACGCGAAGAAGCGGTAAAAGCCCTGTCCGACCTCCTGGAGTTTTACCAGGGGGAGCAGGACAAAACAGCCCCAGGCCAAATAGCCGAAATAAAGGACGCCGGTTTGGAGGATCACTCACTCACCTTATCGTTGGGATCGGGGAAATGATAGGGGGACCGCGCCTGGGTTTCCTGGGGGAAAATAAAAAAACCCCCCGGAGGACCGGGGGGTCGGTCTACCGAGGTCAGTGCTGATAGCCGTCATAGCGCGGCATCATTACGAACTTGCGCCAGTCGCCGCCGTGGCAATGGACGGCGAACATGTTCTTCGGGTTGAACTTTTCCTTCGGGAAGAACCAGGCGTAGGCCTTGATCTTCTCGCCGGTGGAGGTCAGGGTCACTTCCACGACCTTGCGGATCATGCGGCTGTTCTCGACGTTTCCCGGTAGGTAGCCCTCGTGGGCGTCGATCGTATCCAGGACGGAATCCATGTTTTGGAAGGTCATGACCTCGCCATACACCTTGCTGGGCGCCGGAGGGGGCGCGGTGGGGGCGGGAGCCGTAGCCGTGGCGGTTGGGGCCGCCGCCGCGGTGGCGACCGGAGCCGCCACCGGGGTTTCCTCCACCACCAGGGGGGCCCCCGTCGGGATCTGGTAAAGCTTGCCGATAATCTCGGCCCGGCCCCAGCTGGTGACTTCCTGCTGGATCTGGATGTGGCGGACGCAATCCTTCATATAGGTGCCGTAAACGAAGACGTTGGAGGTCTCTGGCTGGGCCATGGGTCTCATCTCGCTCTCCCGCGTCCCGGGGGGCCGGTGGCGGGTGGTGTTGGGCTTGAAGAAGCGCATCTTATCGGGGGTCCCGGGTTGAACGCAAGGCCGGCGCTTCCCCGTTGGGGCGTTCCCTTGATGGACTGGGGTCGTTTTTGGCCATAAAAAAGGCCCGGCCCCCGCATGGGGACCGGGCCTTTCGCCTCATGATCCTTTTACACCGCCTTGATGCCGGCCTCCCCGGTACGGACCCGGAGGGTCTCCTTGGCGTCCAGCACGAAGATCTTGCCGTCGCCCGCCTTCCCGGTGTTCAGGATGGTCTGCATGACGTCCATGATGTGGGGGACATCCCAGTCGTTCACCACGATGTCCACCCGCGTCTTGGGCAGGAACTTGATCTTATCGGCCTGCATGTCGTGGGCCTTGCCGCCGCGCTGCCGGCCGAACCCGCGGACATCGGTGACGGTCATGCCCTGGATCAGCTCCTCGCCGTGGAGGGCATCCACCAGCGGGTCCAGGCTCTCGGGCCGGATGATGGCCGAGATCATCTTCATGCCGTAGTTCTTCTTCACCGTCGTGAACATCACGTACAGGAAGCTCACCATGGCCCAACCGCCGGCGATGTAGAAGCAGATCTTCGCCTCGTTCTTCGCGTCGTCGTTGCCGATGGTGTAGAGGTAGATGATGGCCGCGCACATCAGGATGTTCAGCACGAAGCCCATGAAGGGGATCACCAGGTGCTTTAGGGCGCTGTAGTCCTTGCGCTTGCGGTAGGCGATGAAGGTCCAGACGCAGACCGCGGCGTAGAGCACGAAGGTCCCGAAGTTCGAGGCCAGGGTGATGCCGGTCAGGCCCACGACGGACTGCACGCCGATGGTGGCGATGACGCAGGAGACGGCCACCAGGGCCCAGATGGCCGTGTGCGGCGAGGCGTTCTTCGCGTGCATGTAGCCCAGCATCGAGGGCAGTTCCCGGTCCTCCGCCATGCCGAACGTCACGCGCACGGCGGTGTTCATGCAGGCCAGGGTCGTTCCGATGACCGCGATGGCCACGGTGGCGGCCATGGTCAGCATGAGGATGTTGCCGATGCCGCCCAGCAGGTGGTCACCGAGCAATTTCGCCATGTCGCCGATCGGGGCGCTGGAGGCCACCAGGGCGTCCATACCCATCACGAGCTTGGTCGTGGCGGGGGAAGCGGCCACGGCGGCTACGGCGGCCACAGCCGGCGTCGTGGCGGTGGCGGCCACGGCGGCCACGGCCGGGACGGCCGCGACGGCCGGGACGGCCACGGAACCCGTCAGCTTCTCGCTCACCATCATGTTGGCGGCGAAGTACTCGAGGAAGTACGCGAAGATGCACTGCACCACCAGGGCCACCATGATGGCCTTGGGGATGTTCTTCTCGGGCTCCTTGGTCTCGGCGGACAGGGCCGTGGAGGACTCGAAGCCGACCAGGATCAGGATCGCGATGGTGGACTGCACCAAAACGCCCTTGATCGCGTGGAAGGACACGATGTCGACCGGGCCGCTGAAGGCCCAATGCTGGGCTCCCTCGGGGTTCGCGATCCGGTACCAGATGGCTAGGCCGCTGAAGATCACGAGGGTCGTCCACTGGACGATGTTGCTCCAGAAGTTCATCTTGGTGGAACCCTGCACGCCCTTGAAGGCGATGTAGCCCACGCTGATGGCGAAGACCCAGGCCACCACCAACTGCCACATCATGGTCATGGTCTTGCCGGTCGTGGCGGTGAAGACATAGCCCACCAGGATGGCCATGAAGGCCACCATGACGCCGGGATAGACCCAATAGAACAGGTGGGCGGCCCAGCCGGTGACGAGCTTGGCGACCCGGGCGAAGGATGAAGGCCCCGGGCGCTTGTCGCCGCTGTCGTCGATGAAGGCCTTCTCGGCGAAGTAGACGCAGCTGGCGAACCCGGCCTCCGGGTAGATCTTCGCCAGTTCGGCGTAGGACAGGGCCGTCAGGAGCGCCAACACCACGGCGGCCACGATGCCCGCCCACATGTCGTTGGCCACCGAGGCGCCGCTCGGGTCCGAGGCGGCGGCCTGAAGCTGGTAGGTGATCCACAGGAAGGCCCCGGGGGCGATCAGGGCCATGGCGTTGGTGGCCGCCCCCTTCCAATCCAATGTTCGGGCGACGGTGGTCGCCCCGCTGGACTCAATCGATTTACCCATTGCAAACCTCCCAAGAGTTTTTCGGCAACGGCCCCCCCTAGAGCAATGGTTGTGCCAGGGGTTCGCGACCGGGTGTGGACGACGGAAGGGGACCCGCTTGAACGGCACCCGGCGAAAAAGGCGGCCTGGATTGATATTTACGGGATCTTGACGCTGGTTGGATGGAAGCGCGGTAAAACCGGTGATATGACACAATCGTATGTGTAAATAAATCGTCAAGAAATGTACCGATAACTACATTTGTGTAGATATTACCGTTTCAAACCGGGAACCATGGGCGGGGCCAAGTTCAACCGGGAGGGAGGAAAAGCAGGGTTTCCAAGACCAAGAGGGGAATCAGGACCGCGAGAGACCATAGAAGATACCCACCAAAGCTTGGCCTATTAATTTTGGCGTGCTCGGCGATGGACTTCACCATGAAATTTGGCGCGTTACCGATGTACGTCATGGCTCCCATGAAAACCGAACCGCGGGGGAATTGTGCGAGTGCCGTGGATTTCCGGGAACCCGTTCCAGGGGCTGGATCGTTCCCGGTTCTGAATGGGCTAAACCCAGTTCCAGTCGTTTTCAACCGCCCCATGGGAACCTGGAGCCGCTTCGCGGGTACCTGGGTCCAAGGTCCCTATCCGACGACGAGCAGGTTGCACTCCTCCGGCAGGAGCTCGGCGAGGCGCTTGAGCATCCGGCCCTTCACCATGCGCCAAAAGAAGGTGCGCTGGGTGGACCCGACGAACACCGCCTTCACCTTGAGGGACTTCGCGGCGTCCGCCAGGGAATAACCCGCGTCCTCGGCCAGCCGCCAGACCGGGATGCCGTTCATGTCCCTGGACCGGAGGTATTCGCAGCATTCCCGGAGGGTGGAGATGGAATCCGCCGAGGGCTTCATCTCGAAGGGGACGTAAAGGCCGGGCGTCTCGTCGACGAAGACCACGTAAACGTTCTTCTGGCGCATCCCCACCGCGTGGGTGACCACCTCGTCCAGCACCCGGGGATTCAGGTACCTCACCGCCACCAGGATCGAGGAGTTTTCCATCCACGACGCCTCAATGGCCTCATCCAGCGTCAGGAGGTCCTCCGCCTCGGGGAGGTCCGCGGCCAGGTCTTCGGCCTTCAGGAAGGCCTCCTCCGCCCGCCGGAGGGCCCCGGCCCGGTGCAGGACCCCGACCGTCACGATGACCGCCGTGAGGACGCCGCCGAAGAGGAGCGCCAGGGGTTTTTGGATCATGTTGATGAACCAAGCCGCCCCCACGGCGAAGGTGGTCAGCAGGCCGAGCCAGAAGGAAAGGCCCCGTTGGCCGTCCCGCCACCGAAGGCGGTCCACCGCCGCCGAGGAGATCGTCAAAGTCCCCAAGAGGCCGAAGGCGTAGAGGTCCCCAAGGACCTCGACGGACCCATTCACGGCGATGACGATGACGATCGGCACTAAAGCCGAGGCGATGATGGAAAGGTACGGGGTGCCCAACCGGGGATGGAGCTTCCGGAGGAACGTCGGCAGGAAGCCCAAATCCGCGAGGCGCACATTGACGTGGTAGTTGCCCACGATGGCCGTGTTGCAGGCCATGAAGAGGAGGACGGCGGCCGCCACGACCACCGCGATGCCCAGGAACGGTCCGCCCAACTGGAAGGCCAGGGACGACAGAAGGGCCTCGGGGTCGCCACGCTTGACCGCCTCCGGCAGGATATGGAGGGCAAAGGCGGTCAAAAGCGGCGACAACAGCACCACGGCCCCGATGATCCACCACATGGCCCTCGAGGCCGTGGCCCGGACCGGCGCCTTCATGGCGCCCGAGAGTTGGGCCGCGGACTCCAGCCCCGAGAAGGCCAGCCAGGTGGTGGCGTACCCGGCGGCCAGGGTCAGGGGCTCCATGTTGTGGTCCGGGTGGAAGACCTCGCGGACCAGGAGGGTCCAATCCCCCCTCCGCGTGACCCAAAGGACCCCGGTCCCCACCAGGGCCAGGATGGCCCCGATCTCGTAGACCGCGAAGGTCGAGGTCACCGAGGCGGATTCCCGGACCCCCATCATGTTGATGAACATCAGGACGACCAACAGTACGATCGTCATGGCCACGACCAGTTCCCGGGGGTCCCCCATGGCGTCGGTCAAGACGGGTGGGAAGAACTCCTTCCGCTTGAACAGGTTGGCCAGGTAGTACATCCCCGAGACGCCCGAGATGGCCGAGGTGAGGAAGTAATCCACCGTGATGAGGGCGCCCCCCACGAGGGGGAGGATATCCAGGGCCGAAAAGGCCTGGCGGGTGACCGAAACCACCCCGCCGCCGTCGGGGCAACGGGCGCAGATCTCGACATATTTCCGGGCGATGGCCACGAAAACCACCGCGGTGATGATTTGGGCCAAGGTGGCCAGGTTGCCGATGGACAGGTACAGGATGCCCGGGACGTAGAAGACCGAGGTGCCGATGTCGGCGTAAACGACGGCGAAGACCAGGATCCAGCCGAGCCGATGGACCTTGACGGCCTGGGTTTTGGAGGGTTCGGGGGTCATAGGGTTTTACCTGGAATGGATTTCGGACGGGAAGCCCGCTTGGGCCTGACAAAAAAGATCCGGGGCTTGGTCGATCGCGCTTGGGTCGCGACCTTCCCAGCCCCGGACTCCAGCCCGGCCCCGAGGGGCGGGTGGGCGCGCTACTCGATGGCCTTGTTGCCCGTCTCCTTGGTACGGATCCGGATGGCGTCGGCGACGTCATAGATGAAGATCTTGCCGTCGCCCACCTTCCCCGAGTTGCACACCTCGATGATGCCCTCGGTCAACTTGTCCACCTGCTTGTCCTGCACCACGATCTCCACCTTGACCTTCGGGATGAAGGACGTCTTGTACTGGTTGCCCCGCCATTGGTGGGTCACGCCGCCCTGCTTGCCGTGCCCCACGATCTCGGTGATCATCAACCCGGGATACCCGATGTTCTCGAGGTGTATGCGGAGCGGCTCCAGGTCCTGGGGCCGGATGATGGCTTCGATCTTTTTCATTTAAGTCCTCCGTTCAAGTAGGGGGGGCGGGCAAAGCCGCCCCCTCCAGGTATTCGCTATTCGAGCTCGGGGTACGCCGTGCCACCGTGTTCATGGACGTCCAGGCCCTCCAACTCGCCGGCCTTGGAGACCCGGAGCGTGCCAGTCAGGTTCACCAGGTACATCAGGACGAACCCGGCCGCGAGGGCCGCCAGGCCGATGGCCGCGTTGCCGATGATCTGGGCGACCAATTGGTCGGTCCCGCCGCCGTAAAAAAGGCCCTTCACCAGGGCTCCCGCCGAGGTGTCCGCCCCCGTGGGGCTCGGGGCCCCGAACTCGCCGGTGGCGAAGAGCCCTAGGCTGATCGTGCCCCAGATGCCGCAGGCGCCGTGGACGGGCCAGGCCCCGACGGGGTCATCGATCCGAAGGTACTCCAACAGGTCGATCGCGTAGATGCAGACCACCGCGGCGATGAGGCCGATCATGATGGCCCCGAACGGGGAGACCCAATAGCAGGGACAGGTGATGGCCACCAGGCCCGCCAGGAAGCCGTTCACCGTGATGCCGGCGTCCCAGATCTTGGTCCGCAGGAACATGAAGAAGAGGGCCCCCAGGGCGCCCGAGCATGCGGCCAGGGTGGTGTTGGCCGCGACCCGGGCGCAACCCTGGGCGTCCAGGGCCGACAAGGTGCTGCCGGGGTTGAAGCCGTACCAACCGAACCACAGGATCACGCCGCCCACCGCGGCGATGGTCATGTTATGGCCGGGCATTGGGCCGCCGCCGTCCCGCTTGAACTTGCGGCCGATCCGGGGTCCCAGAACGATGGCGCCCGTCAAGGCGACCATCCCGCCGATGGTGTGCACCACCGTCGAGCCGGCGAAATCATGGAAAGCGGCGGGGTGGATGGTGTTCAACCAGCCGTCCGGGCCCCAAGCCCAATGGCCGAAGATCGGGTAGATGAACCCGCTCACTCCCAGGCTGTACAGCAGGTCACCCACGAACCCGGTCCGCCCCACCATGGCGCCCGAGGTGATCGTGGAGCAGGTGTCCGCGAAGGCGAACTGGAAGAGCCAGTAGGCCAGCATGGCCACGCCGGTGGACCCGTAGGTCGCCGGGGTGTTCATCAGGAAGTAGTACTGGTTCCCGATGAATCCGTTGCCCGCGCCGAACATCCAGGCGAAGCCGAAGGCCCAGAACAGGATGCCGCAAAGGGCCGTGTCGACGATCCCCTCGAGGAGGACGTTCACCGTCTCCCTCGTCCGGGCGAAACCGGCCTCCAGCATCATGAACCCGGCCTGCATGAAGAAGACCAGGAAGGCCGCGACGAGCGTCCAGAGGGTGTTCATCGCGTTGACCTGGTCCATGACCGCCGGGACCGCGGGGGGTGAACCCGGGGCCGGCGCCGCCGGGGCGGGCGCGGCCGCCGGAGCCGGCGCGGCGGCGGCCGGGGCCGCCGTCGTGGCCGTCACGGCGCCGCTGTCGGCGTGTGCCTTCGACCCAAAGAAGTAGGTCGTCACAGCCGTCGCCATAATGAAAAAGAGCGCGAGACCGAGGGCTTTCCCGGCGAGGATGGTGTAGAAATATTTCCGTTCCGCCGGGTCCCGCATCTTCTTGAGGAACCTGGCGATCAGGTTCCCCCTCTCCTGGTCCGGCGCCTCCCGCCGGGTCCCCTTGAAAATCTTAAACATGGAACACCTCCTGGTTGAAATGAATCTGTAACGAAACACGCGGGACACAAGTGCAAACCCGGTGCCATGGGATGGGCCTTAATTGTTTTTTTACGGTATGGGCGGGGCGGCGGCCGCGATCGGGAACAAGCCGAATCCTTCCGGGCGGGACAGGGTGATAACGATTCACTCGGCTCAGGCGGCCGCGATCCAGTGACGTCGTCGGGGCCCCGGGCGTGATCCGGCCGAGTCGATCCGAGGACGGCATGAATTTCCCTTAACTTATTTTTTACGGATGGGTGGCGGATGGGCCTCCCCTGGGAAAAAAATCGGCGAATGGAATGGTGCGTCCTTACTGTTTTTTTACGCTGATTTGTGTAGGCGTATGCCGTAATGGGATATGTCTACATAATTGAACCTCATGGTCATTTGAACCCGTGAAGAACCCGGGGTTTCCGAGGCTTCGTCCGGATGGTTTGGCCCGGGATTTGCTCTTGGAAGATGAAATCCCAATGGCCGACATGAGTAGATCCCACTCGGTGTTTCCGTTTCTGACCGGTTCATGGGTGATTGGACGGGGAAGGGCTGGAGGACAACATGATGGATCAAAGACCCGACGGCCCTCTGAGCGCCGGAATGGTTTGGGGGGGCCGTCTCGAATCGGGGATCGCGGACCACCGCTGGAAGTCATATGGCCACGCCTTGGCGGTCCTAGTGACCTGCAACCTCCTGGGCTGGGTTTGCATCGGTTTCCTGGCGCCGACGAACATCCTGATGATCTACCTTATCGGAATCCTCTTCGTGGCGTTCCGCTCGGGGCAAGGGCCCTCCCTCACCACCTGCGTCCTCGGGATCCTCAGTTTCGACTTCTTCATCGTCCCGCCCCGGTTTACCTTCGCCGCCACCGATTCCCAATACCTCATCACCCTCCTGGTCCTCACCGCGGTCACATCGGCGTTCAGCGCGATGATGGAAAGGAACCGGCGCCAAAACACCGAGGCGAGGGTCCGGGGTTCCATGGCCACCGCCTTGTACACCCTGAGCTGCGAGCTGGCCGCGAACCAGGATCCCTTGCCGTTGTTGGGGACAGCCGTCCGGAACCTCGACCGGATCATGGGATGCCGCACGAGCATCCTCCTACCGGGTCCCGAGGGCCGCTTGGAGGTCCGGGGCGGGCCCTGGATGTCGGTTCCACGGGGTTCCCTGGATGAACAAACCGCCGACTGGGTCTTCCGGACCGGTTCCGTCGCGGGACGGGGGACCGGTATCTTTCCCGCGGCCGAGTCCTATTTCCTTCCGCTCATGGTCTCGGGCAGGCCCGTGGGTGTTTTGGGGATCCTTTCCCGGGACTCCGATCGGGTCCCCGCGCCGGAACAACGGCACTTCCTCCAGTCCCTCGCCAACCAAATCGGCGCTTCCATGGAGTACGCGCGCCTCGCCGAGGAAACCAGGCGCTCCAGGTTGCGCGTCGAGACCGAGCAGCTCCGCAACGGACTATTGAGCTCGGTGTCCCATGACTTTCGTACGCCCCTCGCGGTCATTACGGGTTCCGCGAGCAGCTTACTGGAGCGGGGCGGCCGACTGGCCGACGACTCCAGCCGCGAACTCGTCCAGAACATCTACGATGAATCTGAACGCTTGAACCACCTGTTGAGCAACCTCCTGGAAATGACCCGCCTCAGCACGGACCGAATCCTCCTTAAGAGGGAGCTCCAGCCGCTCGAGGAAATCCTGGGGGCCGCCTTGTCCAGGCTGGATAAGCGTTTGGGGGATAGGCTCCTGTCCATCGACCTGCCGGAAGAACTTCCCATGGTGCCCCTGGACAGCGTCCTCATGGAGCAATTGTTCATCAACCTGATCGACAACGCCTTGAAATACACCCCGGCCCACGCTTCCTTGGGGGTTTCGGCGCGATCACTGGGGGACTCGTTGCGGGTGGAGGTCTCCGACCGGGGGCCCGGGATCGAACCGGGGGACGAGGAACGGATCTTCGAAAAGTTTCAACGTGGCTCCACGGCCGCGGGGATGGGCGGGGTGGGGCTTGGTTTGGCTATTTGCCGTTGCATCGTGGAGGCTCACGGCGGCCGGATCGGGGTCCAAAACCGTCCGGAGGGGGGAGCCACCTTCCACTTCACGGTCCCGTTGGAGCCCGGAGATGGACTTCTGATCGCGAAGGACGCCTGACATGGAAAACGGACACAGAACAATATTGGTCATCGAGGACGAGGAGCACATCCGGAAGTTCATCCGGCTCACGCTGGAGGGCCTGGATTACAAGGTGGTCGAATCGGCCACCGGCCGGGAAGGCCTTTACCTGGCCTCAACCCACGAACCCGACGTGACCCTGCTGGACCTGGGCCTGCCCGATATGGACGGCCTGGAGTTGATCCGGAGGTACCGGACCTGGAGCACGGCCCCGATCATCGTCCTGTCCGCCCGGGGCAAGGACGAGGACAAGATCAGGGCGCTGGATTCGGGTTCGGACGATTACCTCACCAAACCCTTCAGCGTGGGGGAACTCCATTCCCGGATCAAGGTGGCGCTCCGGCATCGGCGACCCTCGAACGCCGTGGAACCCGAGAAGGTTTTCACCACGGGGGAACTGAAAGTGGACCGGGAGATGCGCCGGGTCTTCGCCAAGGGCCAGGAAGTCCACCTGACGCCCATCGAGTACAACCTGCTGGAGATCCTGGTCCACCACGCCGGGAAGGTGGTCACCTGGAAAACCCTTTTAGGGGATATTTGGGGCCCGGCGGGGGGTGATTCGACGCATTATCTCCGGATCTACATCCACCAACTCCGGTTGAAGCTCGAAGAGAACCCCGCTCGGCCAAGGTACCTCATCACCGAGGCCGGGGTGGGGTATCGACTGAAGACGGATTAGGCCTCAGGGAACATGTTTCCTGGTTTGGGTCAAAAGGTCCGGCGCTCGGTTTGGAGCGCGGGACGTCCCGGAAGGCTTTAAGGAACCCGAAAAATCGGTTTTGAGCAGGGGACAACCCATTCGTGGCGGTGGAGCCCCATTCCTGACGGGAAAGCGGGACCTCCGGCGAATCCGCCGTCGAATAAAGGCCCCCAAGCCTCACGTGGACCCAAGGTCGGTCGGGAAGACCGAACAGGACAGATATTCATAGGTGGCTCGACAGCGGTCTTTTTACCGCCGTGACGTCCCTGAGGCGCTATTTTTTTGATTTTTTCGAGGGGCTTTTTTCCGGGGGGACCCAGGCCACCACCTCTTCGCCCCGCTCGCCGGTCCGGACCCGGACGGCTTCCTTGACCTCGGTGATGAAGATCTTGCCGTCGCCCGGCTCGCCGGTCTTGGCGGCCTTGACGATCGTCGCCACCACGAGTTCCTGCTTGTCGTTGGCCACCACGATCTCGAGCTTGACCTTGGGCAGGAAGGTTTCCCGGATATCCTCGGGCCAACCTTCCTGGCCCCCGTGCTGCCGGCCATGGCCCGACATCTCGGTCACCATGACACCCGGGAACCCGATGGTCCGGAGGGCCCTCTGCACCGCGTCGACCCGGTGGGGCCGGATGATCGCCTCGATCTTCCGCATGACAGGCCTCCTGTTGGAAACTTCACCCGGAACTTGGAAGCTTAAGGCCTCCAGGGTCCAGGGTCAAATCCCCAAATAAAAAGGGCCGGGGTTGCCGCCCCGGCCCTTCCCGGTACCTTTTCAGGCGCCGGAACCGCTCCTCGGGAGGAAGAGTCGGGGGAGTACAAAACCTCATCCCCTTCCCGCCCAAGGACCATCATGCGAAGCCTAGAACGTGTAGGCGGCGCTGAGGGTCAAGGTGCGCTGTGAGCTCACGAACCCGCTGGGACGCGAGGGATCGTTGAAGATCTCGGCGTTCACGTTCGCGCCGTTGACGGAGTTCTTGGCCTCGTCATAGCGGTACTCCAGGCGCGGCAGGAAGTTGCCGACCTTGTAGGCCAAGGTCAGGGTGCCTTCCTCCACGGCGGCGGCCCCGGCCCCGGCGGCGCCGTCCTTGTCGTTCAGGCGCTCCACGCGGGCGCCGACCTTCCAGGCCGGATTCAGCTGGTACGAGGCGTAAAGGGCGGCCCCGTTGTACGGCAGGATGTCGGTCGAGGTCGCGCCGGCCCCGCCCACGTCGGGGGTGGTGGACTGGCCGTAGGTCACGTCCAGGCCGACATAAAGGGCCGAGGTCGGGTTGAAGTTCAGGTTGATGTCCGCCACATCCCTCGTGGTGTGGATCACCCCGGTCTTGTTGCCGGCCAGGATCGACGCCACAAAGCCGAACTTGCCCGAGGGGTTGCCGATGAACTGCAACAGGGCGTTCTTGAAGAGGCTGGTGGAGGCCTCATCGTTCCAACCCGAGTTGGAGACCATCGCCGTGGCGTTGTACTTATCGTTGAAGGTGTAGGTGCCCATCACCATCGAATGGACCACCGGGATGGTGTCCCAGTACAGGTAGGACCGCGAATAGTTCAGGTTGGACCAGCTCTCGATCACCTCGAAGCCGATCGGGGTGGCGCACTTGCCCATCTTGAAGTTCCACTTGGGCGTAGGGGTGTAGTAGACGTAGGCGCTTTCCAACCCGATCGCGGTCCCGGGAGTGACAGCCCCCGTGTTGATGATGTCGGCGGTCTGGCCGTAGATCAGGTCGATGTGCCCGCCGGCCTTGGATTCCTTGGCGTCCACGCTGAACTTGGCCAGGCCCACCCGGAAGGTGTTATCCGAGGTGTCGAACGCCCGTCCCGAGGGACCCACCGGTTGGGGGGCCAAGCCGCCCGTGGTGTGTGAACCGGCCGAGGCCCCGTTGAAAAGGTAATAAGTGTCGATGCCACCGCTGAAGCTCACCTTCGGACCGGCCGGAGCCGGGTCATCCGCCTTCGCGCTGGATACCCCTAGGGAAAGGGCGGCCAGGACAGCTAACGCAGCGTGTTGATACTTCCTCATCTCGTTCCTCCTCGAGTGTTTTGCGCCGCCCGGGCTTTGGCTACAACGACCCGGAACCAGGGTTTGCGTCGCATGCGGGGACTGCTAAAGCAATCCATATGCCATGGGGGGACAGGGGCAAAAGCGCAGGAAATAGGCGTTTTAAGGATTAAGTACAATATCGTTGATATTAAATAGATGAACCAATATGTAGAACGGCTACAAATCTGATGGGGTCCGGACCTTCCCGGGGTAGGGACTAACGGACCGTGAAGTATTCCGCCTCAGGGTGGTGCAGGACGATGGCCGAGGTGGATTGCTCCGGTACCATCATGTGGGCTTCCGTGAGGGTGACGCCCAGCTGTTTCGTGGCGTCCAGCAACTGGAAGTACTTGAGCTGGTCGGCTTGTTCCGGGCAGGCCGGATACCCCGGGGAGTAGCGCTTGCCCTGGCCGATCGGGAGCCCCCATTCCTTGCGGATGCGGCGGTGGATCCACTCGGCCATAGCCTCGGCGGTCTGCACGGCCAAGCCGTGCCAATAGTAGGACTCGGTGTATTTGTCCGCTTTGTTCAATTTCTCGATGAAGTCGGTGGCCTTGCCCCCCACGGTGACCAGTTGGAAGGCCACCACGTCGCGGGAGGGCGTGGGCTCGAAATAATCCGAAAGGCACAGGTGTCGGCCCACCCGTTGCCGGGGGAACTTGAAGCTCAGGATCGGTTTCTTGGAATCCCCGTCCCCATAAATATGAAGCTGGTTGCCCTCGCTGGCGGCGCCCCAGAACCCGTAGACCAACTTGGGCTCAAAGAGGCCGGTGTTCAGGGCTTCTTCCTGCATCCGGAGCCGCATGGGTTCGTACTGTTCCTTCACCAGCTTTTGGTATTCGGCGCCGTCCTTGCCCTTCACGCCCCAGTTGAGCTTGTAAAGTTGGGTGAGGTCCAGGAACGGCCAGACCTCCCTTAAGGGAACCTTGGCCACCGTGGAGGAACCGAAGAACGGGTTCTGGGGGATGGAGGGGGAGCGCTTCACCGTGGGGGGGAATGCCTCCGGCGTGGCTTCCTCCTCGTTCTTCGCCGCCTCGGAGAACCCCAAGGCCTTGGACTTCTCGGCTTCTTCCTTCACCTTGGCCCGGAAGTTTTCCCGGGACGAGGGGTCCGCCAACTGGTTCAAGATGTCGAGGCCCTCGAAGGCGTCCTTGGCGTAGTACACGCCGGGCTCGTAGGGCTTCGCGCCGTCGGGGAAGCTGATCCGGTAGCCGTACCGCCGGTTGATGGCGGCGCCGCCCACCACGACCGGGTAGGACAAGCCCAACTTGTCCAATTCCTGGACGCAGATGGGCATCTGCTTGCTGGTGACCACGAGCAGGGCCGAGAGCCCGATGGCGTCGGCCTTCACTTCCTGCGCCTTGGCGATGATGGTGGAGATGGGGACCTGCTTGCCCAGGTCGTGCACCGTGAAGCCGTTGTTGGACAGGATGGTTCGCACCAGGTTCTTGCCGATGTCGTGCACGTCGCCGTACACCGTGGCCAGGACGATGGTGCCCTTGGTGGTGGCGGTGCTCTTGTCCAGGAACTTCTCCACGTGGGACACCGCGCGCTTCATGACCTCGGCGGACTGGAGCACGAAGGGCAGGATCAGCTCCCCGCTCCCGAACTTGTCCCCGACTTCCTTCATGGCGGGCAACAGCACGCCGTTGAGGGTCTCGACGGGGGTCTTGGCCTTCAGGACCTCGTCCAGGATCTCCTCGATCCGGTCGGGCTTGCGGTTCACGATCTTCCAATGGACCTTCTGGGCGCTCTCCATCCCCTCGGTGGGGTCCACCGCCTCGTTGGAGGTGGAGGGGACCTTGCCGGAGAAATACTGGATGAAGGAGGCCAGGGCGTCGCCCTTGCGGTTCAAGACCAGGTCCTCCGCCAGGGTCCGTTCCTCCTCGGGGATGGAGGCGTAGGGCCGGATGTCGGCGGGGTTCAGGATGGCCATGTCGAGGCCGGCCCGCACGGTGTGGTACAGGAAGACCGAGTTGAGGACCTCCCGGGCCTGTTTTTGCAGGCCGAAGGACACGTTGGACAGGCCCAGGACGGTCCGGGCCCCGGGGATCTCCCCCTTGATCAGGCGGATCCCCTCGATCGTCTCCACGGCGGAGTTCTTGAACTCGTCCTCGCCGGTGGCCAGGGTGAAGGTCAGGGGGTCGAACACCAGGTCGTAGGCCTCGATCCCGTATTCGTCCTTGCAGAGCTGGGTGATCTTCTTCGCGACCTCCAGCTTGCGGCGGGCGGTCTTGGCCATGCCCTTTTCCTGGGGTTTGGAGGGGTCGAAGTACAGGTCGTCGATGGTCATGGCCACCAGGGCCGCGCCGTATTTTTTCGCCAGGGGGCAGTATTTCTTGAGGCGGGAGCCGTCGCCCTCCAGGTTGATGGAGTTGATGAGGGCCCTTCCGGGATAGGTCTTGAGGGCGGTTTCCACCACCTCGGTCTCGGTGGAGTCGATCATGAGGGGCGCGTCGACGCCCAGGGCCAGCTTTTTCACGACGGCCCTCATCTGTTCCTTCTCGTCGGTGCGCTCGGTGACGGCCACGCAGACGTCCAGCACGTGGGCCCCGCCCTCGGCCTGTCCCCGTCCCACCTCGACCATGCCGGCGTAATCATCCGCCAGGAGCATCTGCTTGATCTTGCGGGACCCCTGGGCGTTCACCCGCTCGCCCACGATCAGGGGCCGGGGCTCCTGGTCCATCGGGGTGGACTTGATCATGGAGGAGACGTCCGTCACCGGGGGGACGGTCCGGGGCTTGGGGGCGCGGTGCCCCACGGCCGCCACGACCTGGCGCAGGTGCTCATGGGTGGTGCCGCAGCAGCCGCCGACGACCGAGACGCCGAATTCCTCGACGAATTCCTTCAGGGCGGCGGCGAGGTCCTCGGGCTTGAGGGGGTACCAGGCCGCCCCGCCCCGGTTCTCGGGGAGCCCCGCGTTGGGGATGGTGGAGATGGGAAAGGGGCAGAACTGGCTGAGGTAGCGGACGGAGTCCTTCATCTCCTTCGGGCCCGTGGAGCAGTTCATGCCCAGCACGTCGATGGGGAGCCGGGAGAAGGTGGAGTTGACCGAACCGATGCTGGTGCCCAAGAGCATGCGGCCCGTGGTGTCGAGCGTGGTCTGGGCCATCAGCCCGACGGGGGACTTGCGTTCCTTGCGGGCCTTGTCGCAGCCGTACACCGCGGCGCGCATCTCCAGGATGTCCTGGCTGGTCTCCACCAACAGGGCGTCCACCCCGGCGTCGATCAGGATGAGGGCCTGCTCGTAGTAGAGGGCCTCCAGCTCGTCCACGGTGATCTTGCCGAGGTCGGGGTCCTCGCTGGCCGGTAGCATGCCCGTGGGGCCCATGGACCCCACCACGAACCGGGGTTGGTCGGGGGTGCTGTACTTTTCCGCGAGCTCCCGGGCGATCTTGACGGCGGCGGTATTGATCTCCACGATCCGGTCGCCGAGGCCGTACTCCTCCAGCTTGAGGCGGTTGGACCCGAAGGTATCGGTCTCCAGGCAATCGACCCCCGCCTTCAGGAAGCCCTCGTGGATTTCCCGGATGACGTCGGGGCGCGTCAGGACCAGGTAGTCGTTCAGGCCCTCCTTCCCGCCGAAGTCCTCCTTCGTCAGGTTATAGGTCTGGACGTTGGTGCCCATGGCCCCGTCGAAAATCAGGACCTTTTTTTTGAGGGCTTCCAGGAAGAGGGGTCGGGACAAGGCGGTTCCTTATAAATGGATTGGTTAACCGATCACCCCGCGGGCGACGGCCGGTTGGGGGGCATCCAAAGGCCGGGAGAGTTTAATTCGCCCGGAAGCGGGCTTCAAGGACCGGGAGGGGCGTATAATGCCCCTATGAGCCCGAACAAACAGCCCAAGTTCCTGGTGGACCTCAAACAACGGGTTTACCTGTCCGAGAAGCCCCACCAGGACATCATCGACGAATACGGCCTCGACCCGGCGGCCTACGACAACTATTTCAAGGGGTGGGTCAACACTCCCGACGCCAAGGTCTGGGTGGAGCAGATCGAGGACCTGGCCTTCCGCTACTGGGACCAGGCCAAGGTGGGATTCAGGAAGCTGGTGGCCGAGGGCCTCCTCACGCCCCGGTCCAAGACCTACGCCGTGGTGAACAACAGCGACAAGCTGGCGGGCACGGTGGCGGACTTCTTGGGCAAGACCGTCTCGACCTTCGCGGACAACCGGCTCGGCCGCCCGGCTTACGCCGATATCCTGCCGGGTTTGAAGGCGGGGGCGAGGTTTCGGCTCCTGTCCACGGTCCGCGTGGGGAAGGACCGGTACCTCCCGAGGGGCGTCGAGGGCAGGCTGCTGCGCAACGTCCAAGGGCACCCCCCCAGGTTGGCGATCCGATGGGCCCAAAGCGTCTCCGGCTCGCACCGCGTCAAGGCCGCCCTCACGGAGAATGTCGACCTGCGGGTGCTCCTGCCGATCCGGTAAAATACTTGGTTGGTCGAAGGCGACTTGAACGAAAAAAGCCCCGGGAATCCCCGGGGCTTTTTTGTTTTTGACCTGTGAATGCCTTGGGCGATTTATCGCTTGTTTAAAAACGGCAGGTGCGAGGCGTTAGACTTGGGCTGGTGGCTGTCGTAGTCCTCGGGGGTGGCGGGGGTCGGCGGGAACACCTTGGGCGAGCTCACCGTGAAGATCTCGTCCAGGTTCACGATCTTGTCGGCGGCCCTCACCAGTTCCGCGGGCTTGACGTCGTTGAACAGGCCCAGCTCGACGTGCTTGCCGGTCTCCTTCACGGTCTTGAGCGCGATGGCGAACTCCGGGTTCTCGGTGATCACGATGGCGATGTCGTAGTGGTTCAGGTGGGCGTAATGGATCAGGTCGGCGGTCATCATGGCCTCGACGCCCCGGACCATGGTGTCGCCCGTCGAGGTGGGGATGAGCTTGCCGAGCCGGAGCACCAGGTAGGGGGTCCGCTCCAAGGCGTCGTAGAAGGGCCGCTGGACCTTGGCCTTGTCGGGGAACTGGTGCTGGTCGTACACGGCGTTGTAGTAGAAGGTGCGCACCAGCTTGCGGTCGGGGCCCGTGAGGGCCATGGCCAGTTGGTGGTAATCGACCCGGTTCATCCGGTTATTGCGCTTGAGCCCGAAATAGAAGTCGCTTCCATCGATGAAAAGGGCCACGCGGTTCATCAAGTTGGCTTGCATGCTTGATTCCTTCTGGAGGGCCCATGAGGGGGCGGGCCTTCACCATAGAGTCTGAAATGGAGGCGATAGCATAAGGTTTCCCGCCCGAATGTCAAACTTCAACGGGTGGATCCCCGGTTTCCCGGGGCTTGAAACGGTTTATGTTTTCCCTCGTGTGGAATTAGACGCCTTTGGACGCCAAAAGGTTCCAAACGGCCAGAAGGGAGGCCTGCCCCTCGGGATGGAGGCCCTGAACCTCTGAAAATTCCCAAGTCCAGAGGGTTTCCTGGGTCTTCAGGCGGGCCTTGACCTCCCGCTTGAAGGACTGGACGATCCGGTAAATATCCTCATCCGAACGGCCCAGGTCCAGCAGGAGCTCCACGCTGGAATCGGTTACGCGGGACCCCCGGATCCTGAGCCCCGGGTAGAGGCGCGGCAGGGCGGTGAGGGCGTCCTCGACGGCTTTACGGGCGAGGGAGCCCCCCAAAAGCGGACGTCCCCCGTCGGTTTCCATCGTCAGGCCCACCCAGTTGTCGAGGTTGGGGGCGGCGAGGGGGGAAGGGTCCCGGTTCAAAAGAGACCCGGGACCAGGCGCTTCACCCGGGCTTGGTAGGCGGCGTAATCCGGGAATTTCTCGACCAGCCATTTTTCTTCCCGCAAGGACTTCAAGTTGAAGAAGACCCCGAGGACGGCGGAAAGCGCCAGTTGAGTGGGATATTGGTGATAGAGGGCCCAACCCAAGGCCATGAGGATGAGGCCAAAGTAGATCGGGTGCCGGCAGAATTGGTAGGCCCCCTCGGTGACCAATTGGGCGTTCGGCATGGGTTTCGGGAAGACGCGGGTTTTGGTCCAACCGAGGCCCTGGAGTCCCCCGAGCGAAAACAAGGCTCCCCCGCCCAGGATCAAGGCGCCGAAGCCCCGGAACACCTCGTAAACGCGGAAGGGCCCCATGGGCGGCAGGAACAAGTAGGCGCAGATCAGGACCAGTTGGGTCCAGACCCATCCTTCGCCCTTCGGGCCTTCCGGCCTTGGTTTGCTGGTGTCGACGGCCATACGAACATTTTAGCGGATAGCTTAAGGCTTTGACAGCGCTGATAGCACCACGCTGATGGGCGTGGCACGCGCCAAGAGAGCGCTTCGGCTGGTGGCCTCAGCGCGGCGCGCGGTTCGCGGTTTGCGGATAGGAAAGCTTAAGCCTAAATCCTTAACGATCCGTCATCCGCTATCCGCCATCCGCCGTTGTTTTCATTCCCCCAATTTCCTCAGCGTCTCATACGAGTACAACCCCGTGGAGTGGCCGTCGCTCCAGGTGAAGTGAAGGGCGTAACGGCCCACGGGGTTCATGGCGGTGATCTTCACTTGGGGATCCACCTGGTCCAGGGTGATGACGCGCTTGCCGGAGTTCTCATCCACGCATCCCGCGCAGGGGCATTGGCTCCGGAGGTACCGGTTGGGGTATCGCTGGACCGACCCGTCGTCCCAGGTGATGACCGTGACCAGCGGGTCCTCGGTGTTGACTTCCTTCGGTCGGGTCGAGACCGAGGCCGTGGCCTCGTTGATCACCGACAGGTGGTGCGCGACCGATTTCGCCATGGCCAGGAAGGCCTTGGCGGACGCGGCCTCGGGGTGCGCGGCCACCACGGGGCGTCCCGCGTCGCCGTCGGCCGCCGCCTGGG
>CAYMOV010000025.1:23749-30989 GCA_964392085.1 uncultured bacterium | reverse complement strand
TGGCGCAAGGAAGCGTTGGAGTTCATGAACCGTTATGGGATCGACGGCTGAGCGGGCCCAAACGATCCATTTTTTGAAGGTTTCCTATTGAATGTTTGAGGGGGCCCGGGCCCGGGGGGCCGGGAGGGCCTGGATTGGCGGTTTCAGGTTTCCCTATGACCGCGAGGGTAGATGGGGAACCCCGGATTTGGTTTAATATCTGCCGCACTTGGAGCGGTCTGGCGAAGAGTCCGACCTTCGACAGCCCTTTGGGCTGCCACTTCGGCGGGAGAGTACCCCCGACCAAGTTCAGTCAGACCCCGGTTGGTTTGAAGCCCGTTGAATGGGTCAAATACTCTGGAGGATGTTACGTGAAAAAGATCCTAAAGACCCTGTTGTGCCTGACCCTGCTCATCGCGCCGCGGTTCGTCCGGGCCGAGGGCCCGAGCGCCTCCATCCAGGATGTCTCCAACCCCATCCTGATCGACGGCAACCTGTCGGATTGGGTGGGTCCCCCGACCGTCCTCCTCAACGACAAGGACCATGTGGTCGGCGGCGCCGGCCTTTGGAAGGGTCCCGAGTCCCTCAGCGCGAAGATCTGGGTGGCGTACGACGCGAAGTACCTTTACATCGCCGCCGACGTCGTCAGCCAGAACCCCCAGTTCAACGCCCAACGGGACGGTGAGATCTACAACGGGGACTGCCTCGAGTTGTACCTCGGGACGGATGTTTCGAACCCGGACCGCCTTTCGTACGGCCTGACCGACCTCCAAATCGGCCTGTCGCCCGGAAAGAAGGGCGATAAGCCCGAGATGTACAGCTTCACCGACAAGGCGGAGGTTCCCGGGGGCCGCCTGGCCACCCTCCTCACGAAGACGGGCTACACCCTTGAGGCCGCGATCCCCCTGGAGTTCCTCTATAAGATCAACGTGGGTCCCGGCAAGACGCTCGGCTTCGACGTGGGAATCGACGACACCGGCGCGGGGAACACGGCCCGCTCCATCCAACTGGCCTGGTCGAAGTCGGACAAGAGCTGGCAGAACCCCTCGTTGTGGGGAAGCCTGAAATTCTCCGGCAAGACGGTGTTCGTCAACACCGCCCCCAAGATCAACGCCACGGCCATCCAGATCAAGGAGATGAATCCCGACGCCGGGAAGGCCAAGGCCGGCCAGTCAGGCATCCTGTTGTGGGGGTTCAATAAGGACCTCGGTGGTTTCGACGGGAAAACCACCCAAGGAACCAAGATCACCAGCGAGGGCTCCGGGTCCATGGAAGTGGACATCGAGGGCTCCACCGGGTGGAACCAGGGGTTGGCCGAGTGCGACACGGTCCCCCAAGCCGCGCAATGGGACAAGCTGAAGGCCATCTCTTTCGAGGTCTTCATGCCGGCCGGGAGCATGGCCGGCGTGAGTTACGCCGAGGTCTTCTTCGTCACCAGCGGGACCGCGAATTCCTTCTACCAGTCCATCAAGTTCAAGCTGCAGGAAGGCTGGAACTTCGTGAAGGCCGACGTGGACGGCACCCAGTTCGCCGGGATCACCAAGGTCTACTTCATCTTCAATTCGGGCGGGGCCCTGCACGGAACGGCCTATGTCGACAACATCCGGGGCATCCTCAAGGGCGCCAACGGCAACCTCACCGGTAAGGTCGTGGACCAAGCCGGCAACCCGGTGCCCGGCGCGCTGGTGGCCATCGCCAAGCAGGCCGTCCAGACCGACGCCACCGGCTCCTTCCGGGAGGCCTTGCCGGAGGATGATTACAAGGTCGAAGTCATGCGGGACGGTTTCGAGGTTAAGAAGGACTTCGTCAAGGTCCTGGGCGGCAAGGAAAACAACTGGGCCGTCACCCTCACGGGCTTGAATTACCAGGCCAAGACCGCGGTGGTCTCGGCGGACTTCTCCAAGAAACTCCGTGCCTTCAGCCCGCATTACATGTACGGCAACAACATCGCGCCCTGGCAGCCGGTGCCGGGGTTCAAGGATGAGGCGGCCCTCAAGAAGATCCGGGGCATGTTCGACTACATCCGGGTGCCGGGCGGCGGGTTCTCGAACCGGTGGCAGTGGAGGACCGGCGAGGTCACGGGCAAGGGGAAGGCCGGGTTCGAGGTCAATTGGCCGGTCATGACGGCCTTCGCCAAGAGCCTGGGGCCCGACACCGAGTACCTCATGACCCTCAACATCATGACCTCGGACGTCCCCACCCAGATGGCCTGGATCGCGGACGCGCGGGCCCAGGGGATCAAGGTCAAGTACGTGGAGATGGGCAACGAGCCCGACTACGAGCCCGACATGCTGTACCAGGGCCAGAACCACTACTGGACGGTGATCGACAACTACTGCAAGCATTACCTGGAATTCGCCAAGGCCGTCCGTGCCCAGTTCCCCGACATCAAGATCATGGGGCCGACGGTGGCGCAACTCGGAAACCGGCAGAGGGCCGAAGGCTCCCCTTGGCTGGCCGGCGCGGACGCCCCTTGGTGGGACGGGGAGTTCCTGAAGCGTTGCGGCCCTTACGTGGACGTGGTGTCCCTGCACACCTATCCCTACTGGTCCAACGACTCCGAGTACAACCTGATGACCAAGACGGCGGTGTTGGCCGATTACGTCCCCAAGGTCAAGAAGGCCATCGCGGAGTACTGCCCGGGCCGAAAGATTGAGATCGCGGTGACCGAGTGGAACAGCGGTGATGAGAACGCCATGACGGCCAAGCTGGCCAACGGGATCTTCGTGGCGGATTTCATGGGGCAGATGCTGACCCAGGGCGTGGACCAGGCGAACATCTGGGACATGTACACCCAGAAGCCGGAACTGGGGGGGGGCCATGGGGTCATGGATCCCTCATACGATCCCACGCGGAAATTCGCCGAGAGGCCGTCCTATTGGGCCCTTTGGCTCTTCCGAAAATCCTTCGGGGACACCCTGACGGTCTCCAACTCGAGCCAGGACATGTTGACGGCTTACGCCAGCACCCAGGGCGCGGCCAAGTACATCCTGGTCGTCAACAAGAGCTCCGACAGCGTGTACCAAACCGCCGTGAACGTGGGCGCGGGGAAGTACCAACTCGAGCTCTATTCCTTCGGCCCCCAGCAGTACCAATGGAGCGAGAACCTTTATCGGGCGGTGGTGAACGCCGGACCGGTGTACCAGAAGGCCGGAAAGCCGATCCAGAACGCCTTCAACTACAAGTTCAAGCCCTACACCATCACCTGCTTCAAGTTGACGCCGGCGCCGTAAGCCTGTTTTATGGGGCCGGACCCGTCCCGGGTCCGGCCCTTTTTGTTATGGGACCTCCGGGGGAGCCCAAAACGCTTTGACAATTCTGGGGCCTGTGTTAAATTAAACCGCGCCGTTCCTGAAAAAGGATTTACGACCCCGGGGTTTTACCCGTCCAAACCCGGATCCGGCCAACCCGAGGGCCGCCTTGCCTGAAGACCGTTCCGTCCTCATCAAAACAGCCTATGCCTATTACCAACGGGGTGATTGGGACCGCGCCCTCGAGGAATATCACAAGCTCGCCGACCTGGATCCGGGCGACCTGAACGTCCTGAATATCCTCGCGGACATCTACGCCAAAAAGGGCGAAACCCAGGAAGCCCTCCGCCAATACGACTTGGTGGCCCAGGGTTACGACCAGAAGAACCAGGTGGACAAGGTCCTCCAGGTCTATAAGCGGATGTTGAAGCTTTCCCCCTCGAACAACGAACTCCAGACGGCCGTCAAGAACCTCGTCCAAAAGTACCTGGACCGGGCCTCCCAATTGGAGGCGCAGGAACCCGACCGGGCGGGGGAGATCTACCGCTCCATCCTGAAGGCCGAACCCAACCGGTACGACGCCTCCCTCCGACTCGCGAAAATACTGATCAAAAAGCAGCAGAAGTTCCAGGCTGTCGAGATGCTCCTCAACCTGGCGGAGTCCCTGGACCCGGCCACCCAGACGGGTAGGCTCCTGGAGGCCCTCCAATTGGTGGTCGAGTACGACCCCTTGAACGTGGAGGCCCGGGAACGGCTCGCCCAGATCCTGGTGACGGCCCGGGAGCCCGTCCTGGCCGTGGAGAACTACCGGGCCTTGATGGAAATCCACATCAGCCGCAACGACCTGGACCACGCCCAAGAAACCGCCCAAAAGGCCATCGACTTGGGCGACACCGAGGCCTTCTACCACCTGGGAGTGATCCACTTCAACCAGGAGCGTTTCCAGGAAAGCCGCCAATGTTTCGAGCGGTTCCTCCAAAAGCAGGAAACCCATGTGGGGGCGCTGAAATACCTGGCCCTAACCCACCTCAAGCTCAACCAGCACCAGGAGGCGGTCCAGGCGTACCTGCGCATCCTGGCGGTCTACGTGAACGAAAACCTCCTAGAGGAGGCGAGGGAAGTCCGGCAAACCATCCTCGAGCTGGACCCGGCCAACGAGGCCATCAAGGCATTCTCGCTGGACGGACCCTCGGCGGCACCGGCGCCGGCGCCGGAACCCCCGCCGGCGGTGCCTTCCCCCGAGGACGCGGCCGCCGCTGCCGAGGCTCAGGTCCAAGCCCTTTCGACCCAAGCCCAAGGCTTCATCGAGAAGGGCCTGTATGACCAGGCCATCGACGTGTACCTCGACATGATCAAGCGTTGGCCCGAGCGCACGGAAATCAAGGGCCGGTTGCAGCAGGTATACGCCCTCATGGTCAAGCCGTCGGAACCCGAGGTCAAACAACCCTCCCCCGAGGAAATGAAGGCGGAACTGGAGCGGGAGCTCCGGGCCCAAATGAAGGACGAGTTGGAGGTCCAGACCCGCCGTTTGGTGGAGGAACAGGCCCGGATGCAGTTGGAGCGGCAACACGAGCTGGAGAACCTCAAGAAGGAGCAGGAGGCCGAGCGGCTCAAGATGCAGAGGGAGCTTGAGGCCAAGATGCTCGAGCAGATGCGCCACAACGAGGAACAAGCCAGACTGCAGGCCGACCGACAAAGGGACTTCGACCGCCTCAAGGTGGAGCAGGAAGAGGAGCGGATCCGCCTGAAGAAGGAGCTGGAGGACCAGCTTCTCGAGCAGATGCGGAAGGTCAAGGAGGACGAGAACCAGCGGGAACGGCTCCGCCGCGAGTACGAGGACCAGCAGAAATCCATGGTCCGGGAACTGGAGCGGTTGGAGAAGGAAAAGACCGCCGAGACCGATCGGCTCCATCGCGAGATGGAGGAGACCCGCAGGGCCATGGAGGAGAAACTGCGCCTCCAGGTGGAACAGGAACTGCGCGAAAAAATGTCCCGCGAATCCCATGAAAGGGAACTGCGGGAGAAAGAATCCCGTGAACGCGAAAAGGAACTGAAGGAACGGGATGAGCACGTCAAGGCCCTGATGCGCCAGGAGGAAGAGGAGCGCCGGAAGTTCGAGGAATCCGAGAAATCGCGATTGAAGGCCAAGGACAACCTGTCCGACGAGATTTCCCGACGGATGGACCGCCTGCGTTCCGAGAAGGAGAGGGAACCGGCCGCTCCGCCACCGCACCACGCCCCGGCGCCCTCCTCCCAACTTCAGGAGGTCCACAAGCCGATCTCCACGGGCGCCCAGGGGGGCGGGATGGAGGCGGCCCTGGAGGATCCCTTCGTCCGGCAGACCTTGGCCGACATCTACGCCAAGCAAGGCCTTTACGTCGAGGCACTCAAGATCTACGAGAGGATCTTGAACGAGGACCCCGACAACGAGGACGTGAAGGAAAAGCTCCGGGACATCCTTCGACTCAAGGGAATTTGACCCGCCCATCCCAACCGCTTTAGTTCAAACCCCGTCCCGCCCCTAAAACCTTTTAACCAATCGCCCAATCAAATTTTTGCGGTTGAACTGTCAAATGGTTGACTCCCCTTGGGGTGTATGCCCGGTTTCATCACCTTTTAAGGCGCGGTATGATATAGGTTAGTTGCGGATACCCATGGGATTTGATACCTTTTTAAACGATTAGAGGTTGGCACCCGACTTGCACCTTTCCAGGTTGCGGGCGCTGGACCCACAGTGACAAACGATTTCCGGAGGACTTGAAGATGAAATCCTGGCGAATTTGGGCCCTCGGGCTCCTGTCCATTCCCGTGGCGGCCCTCCTCGTGGCCGGCGGTTGCACCCGGAAAATAGCCGTCGCCCCGAGTTCTGTCGCGCTGGGAACACCGACCGACACGGGAACCTCCACCAATACCGGGACTTCGACGTACACCAAGACCTCCACTCCGACCCCGTCCCCCACTTGGACGGCCACGGTTGCCGGTCCCACCTCCACCTTCACCTTCACCGGAACGTCGACTTTCACGGGAACGCCGACCAACACCTATACCGATACCAATACACCGACCATCACCGCGACCGCCACGAATACGGTCCCGGGACCCACGAACACCTTCACGAACACCAATACCTTCACCAATACCCCCACCAACACCGCGACCCCCGACCCGAACCTGATCGATAACCTGGAGGACGGCGACGCCCAGATTATGGCGAACGGCGGCCGGAGCGGTTATTGGTTCACCTCGGGTGATACCGGCTGTTCCGCCAACATCTCCCCGCAAAGCGCCTCATTCGCCCCCTCCGCCGCCCCCGGAAACGGCAGCAATTTCGCGACCCGTTTCTCGGGAACGGGTTGCAACGTGACCGGAGCCCTCGTGGGCTTCAACTTCCTGGATAACGGCGGGGCCGCGGCGAAACTGCCCTACAACCTCAACGCCAACGGCTACACCGGCGTGGTGTTCGACATCAAGCAGAACGCGGGGCAGGTGAGCTCGGTCTGGTTCGCGGTCTCGAGCATCAACACGGAACCCACCGCCAGCGGCGGGTCCTGCTCGGTGTCCTGCAACGGCCATTACGGCATGACGGTGCCCCTCACGACCTCCTGGCAGTCCGTCACGATCTGGTTCTCCTGGATGAACCAGCCCAGCTGGGCGCCCCCGGTGGCCTTCGACCCCACCCAGACCTTCGGGATGCAGTGGGAAAGCAAGGACACGACGGGCAAGGCCTTCGACTTCTCGGTGGACAACATCAAGTTCATCACCGGAGCGGCGCCCCCAACCCCGACCCCCGACTGCAAACCGATCGACAACATGGAGGACGGCGACAACCAGATCAACACGGTCTGCGGCCGCGGGGGCTATTGGTACACCTTCATTGACAAGGACACCAACGCCTGGGGACAAAGCACGGCCTACAGCGGCAATGGAAACGTCCCGATGGCCGCGGGCGTGACGTTCGTCATGTCCTCGCCCGGTAACGCCGGGTCCAACTATTGCGCCGACATCACCGG
>CAYMOV010000025.1:0-23649 GCA_964392085.1 uncultured bacterium | reverse complement strand
TCGTCATGTCCTCGCCCGGTAACGCCGGGTCCAACTATTGCGCCGACATCACCGGGAAGGTCGGCCCGATCTGCGGGAATCCCTACAACACCTGCCCGTTCGTGGGGATGGGGTTTGACTTCATCAGCGCGGGAAGCGGACCGAAGGTCAATTATGACATTCAGACCCCGGGATTCATCGGCTGCAAGTTCTACATCAAGGCCGCGTCGACGGCCACCGGGTGCCGGTTCAAATTGCCGACCTACGAGACGTCGCCGACGTCCGTTGGTGGAAGTTGCACGGGCGCGTCGGGCCAATGCTCGGACGATTGGGGGATCAACTTCACCGGTTTGACCCCCGCTTGGACCCAGAAGACCGTGGCCCTCGACCAGGTTGTCAACGGTGGTGACCTTTCCCAGGAAGGCTGGGGAATGGCCACGCCCTTCGACCGGACCAAGGTCTATTCAGCTCAATGGCAGTTCAATAATTCCCAACCCGGGCAGAATTACGACCTGGCCATTGACGACATGGTTTTCTATTGATCCTTGGCGCAGAAAAGCCCGCCCCCTTCGGGGCGGGCTTTTTTTTTGAGTCCAAAGGATGAGGAGTGTCGGGTTTAATCGGTTGAATGCGGGTCGGCCCAAGGAGTGGATCCCGGCTTGGGCTGTTCGCCGACCGGGGCCGCCTTTCGCCTTTCCGGGGGGAATAAAACGTTCCCGACGGCAACTATCATTCAGGGGATGTGTGGAAAGGGTCAAGGTGGTCGCAATAGGGCGGGTTCGTTGGTTCCCAAGTCATAATACTGACTTGAAGCGTTCAACCACCCGTCTGGATCAACTGGAACCGCATTCGGGCTTCCCGCTAGTTGAGGAATGCCCTATGATCTGGTAGCTTTTCTGAGGGTGGCGGGTTCGGTGGCCCGGCAAGGGTCTTGCAACGTTATTCCTCGGGCCGCTTGAAGGCGGCCCCAAGCAAAACCTGGAGGTTTCGGATGCGATTTGGACGATGGATCCCTGCGGTGCTCCTCCTGGTTGCGGCGGCCTTCATGCTGTTCCCGGTCGGCTGCAAACGCAGTTACCCCATCACCCCGATGGCGCCCCTCACCAGCACCCCGACACCAGCCGGGACCTCGACCTTCACCCGCACCGCGACCGCCACGGTCACCAACACCAAAACCAATACCCCGACCATCACCTGGACGGGCCAACCCACCGCCACCCGGACTTTCACCCCCACCTTTACCTTGAGCCCCACCCAGACCTTTACCCAGACCCCGACCCTGACCCCCCTCCCGCCCGTGGGGATCGACAACTTGGAGGACGGCGACGGCGTCATCAACCTGTTACCGGGCGTCGGTACGGCCGGGTCCTGGTTCACCACCAGCGACGGCACCTGCTCCACGGTGTTCCCCGATCCCGCCGGGGCCTTTCTTCCTTACGCCAACGGCTCGCCCCTGGGTGGAAGCCTTTATTCAGCCCACTTGACCGGCACCGGCTGCTCCACCTTCGGCGCCATTGTGGGTTTCAATTTCATCGCGCCAGTGGGCGGCATCAAGCAAATGTACGACGTTTCGAGCTATTCGGGGATCCGGTTCGACATCCGACAGATCAGCGGCACCGTCAGTTCGGTCCGTTTCAGCATGCCGGGCGGGTTCACGGAGCCGGCCGCCACGGGGGGTTATTGCGCGGCGAACTGCAACGGACATTGGGGCCAGGACCTGATCATCTCCACCACCTGGCAACCCGTGACGGTCTGGGAAGCCTGGATGACCCAGCCGAGTTGGGCCCCGGCCGGCCAACCCTTCGACCCCTGGGAATCCTTCGGCCTCCAGTGGCAGGCCAACGCGGCCGCTGGGCAGAACTTCGGTTTCGAAGTGGACAACATCGCCTTCGTGAACGAAACGGCCCCCCCCACCCCGACGCCTGACTGCAAGCCCATCGACAACCTGGAGGACAGCGACAACACCATCCTGAACAACTGTAACCGCAGTGGTTCCTGGTACAGCTACGACGACGTGGCCAACAACGGGGGCAATACGGTGACTTGGCCCCCCGCAGGCGCCCCATTCCTCGTGTCCGGGCCCGGCTTGGGCGCCAATGGAACGCAGTACTCCGCCCACCTGACGGGCGTTTTGGGCGCGGCCTTCGCCAGCCGCTTCACCGGAATGGGGTTCAATTTCTTCGGCAACGGCGGCCCCTACAACATCGGTGTCTTCAACGGGATCTCGTTCTACGCCAAGTGTGGGACGAATCTGGGGGCCGACCCCAGGATCAAGATGAAGTTGCCGAACGCGGACACGAATCCCGGGCCTGTGTGTACGAACTGCTACGACAACCACCGGGTGCAGTTGGACCTCACCCAGAACTGGACTTTGTACAAGGTTGATTTCGTATCGGGTGGGCCTAACCTGTACCCGACCCAAGAGGGATGGGGAGTGCCCCAGGTGGCCTTCAACCCCGTTTCGGTCTTCGGCGTCCAGTTCCAATCGGACGCGCTGACGCCGCCCAACCCGACGGGGGACATCTACGACTTCTGGGTGGATGAGGTCAACTTCTATTGATTTGAACCTGCCAGGCCCGTTCCGCCCGATTTAAGGGCGGGGCGGGCTTTTTTTTTGATGACTTCAACACGACTTCTTTCACCACCAAGAGCACCAAGACCACCAAGAACCGCGAATGAGAATCACGGTGATTAAGCTTTGTATGGTTTCTTTAGAGGTCCTTTATTCAGGCTTCTCTTTGTGACCTCGTTTACGCCCTCAGCCGAAGGCTGACGGGTGGCGGTGAAATGGTTTTACTGGGCCTTGTTTTGATGAAAGCGCCCTTGAACCCGTTCCTTCCCGGCCCCAGAATGAACCCATGAAATTGGAATTGACCACGGATTTCCAGCCGACCGGCGACCAGCCCCAGGCGATCGACTACCTTGTGAAAGGCCTCAACGCCGGCGCCGACCACCAGATCCTCCTGGGCGTGACCGGGTCCGGTAAGACCTTCACCATGGCCCAGGTCATCCAAAAGCTCCAAAAGCCGGCCCTCATCCTGTCCCACAACAAGACCCTGGCGGCCCAGCTTTACGGCGAATTCAAGGAATTCTTCCCCAAGAACGCCGTGGCCTATTTCGTGAGCTATTACGACTATTACCAGCCCGAGGCCTACGTCCCCCAGCGGGACCTGTTCATCGAGAAGGACGCCTCCATCAACGAGGAACTGGACCGCCTTCGCCTGGAGGCCACCGCCCTTCTCCAGGAACGTCAGGACGTCATCATCGTGGCCTCGGTCTCCTGCATCTACGGCTTGGGCAACCCGGTCAACTACAAGAAGATGCACCTGGTGCTCCGGGAGGGTCAAACGGTGCCCCTGGCGGGCCTCATGCGGGACCTGGTGGATATCCAGTACGCCCGCAACGAGATCGACTTCACCCGGGGGAAGTTCCGCCTCCGGGGCGACGTGCTGGAGATATTCCCGGCCTATGAGGAGAACCCCTACCGGATCGAGTTCTTCGGTGAGGAGATCGAGCGGATCTCCGAGATCGACGCGGTCACCGGGAGCCCCTTGAACCGTCGGACGGTTCTCGCCATTTACCCGGCGAAGCATTACGTGACCCCCCCCGAGGAGCTCAAGTCGGCCTGCGGGGCTATCCGGGAGGAACTGCGGGAGACCCTCGTGAAGTTCACCCAGGCGGGGAAGCTCGTCGAGGCCCAGCGCCTGGAGCAACGCACGACCTACGACCTGGAGATGATCGAGGAGATGGGTTACTGCCAGGGGATCGAGAACTACAGCCGATATTTCGACGGCCGGAAGGCCGGGGAACCGCCCTATACCCTTTTGGATTACTTCCCCAAGGGATTCCTGACCTTCGTGGACGAGTCCCACGCCACCTTGCCCCAGCTCCACGCCATGCAGCACGGGGATTACGCCCGGAAACGCAACCTCGTGGACTTCGGGTTCCGCCTGCCCTGCGCCATCGACAACCGGCCCCTGAAGTTCGAGGAATTCCTCCAGCGGGTGGGGCCGGTGATCTATGTCTCCGCCACGCCGGCCAAGGAGGAGATCGCCCTCGCGAAAGGCCGGGTGGCCGAGCAGGTCATCCGGCCCACGGGTCTGATGGACCCCGAGGTGGAGATCCGTCCCGTGACGGGCCAGGTGGACGACTTGATGGGCCAGATCAAGGAAAGGGTGAAGCGGGGCCAGCGAACCCTGGTGACCACCCTGACCAAGAAGATGGCCGAGGACCTGTCCCGTTACCTGAAGGACATGCTGATCAAGGGCGTCTACCTCCATTCGGACGTGGAGACCCTGGAGCGCATCAAGATCATCCGGGACCTGCGGGAGGGGATCTACGACGTGTTGGTGGGGGTCAACCTGCTCCGCGAGGGCCTGGACCTTCCCGAGGTGGGGCTCGTGGCGATCCTGGACGCGGATCAACAGGGGTTCCTGCGCTCTGAGACCGCCCTGCTCCAGACCGCGGGCCGGGCCGCCCGGAACGTGGAGGGGAAGGTCATCCTATACGCCGATAAGATGACCCCCGCGATCCAGAAAACCGTGGACGAGACCACCCGGCGTCGGAAGGTCCAAGGGGACTACAACCGGGTACACGGCATCACCCCGACCACGATCAAGAAGGCGATCCGGGACATCCTGGGGACGGTCTATGAGAAGGACTACTACACCGTGCCCACGGCGGCGGAGGAGGGGACGCCTGAGGAGGCATACCTGCCGCCCCAGGCGATCCCCCGGAGGATCATGGACCTCGAGAAGACCATGTTGAAATACGCCCAGGAGTATCGGTACGAGGAGGCCGCGGAACTGCGCGACCAGATCCGCCGCCTCCGGGACGGCTTCAAAAGAGGATAACCGCCTCTGCAACAGCTCAAAATGTACACCACAATGGCCTCAATGGACACAATGTCTTAAACCCTATAGGACCCATGATGGGTGTCCGCGTGTTAGTTGCTTTTTGTACATCGGGGCCATTGTGTTCATGGTGTCCATTGTGGTGAATTGGTTTCGCTGATTCTCGGAGGTTGTTGACGCATGCTGGACCTGACGCCCCTGATCGAACAATCCAAGGCCATGCCGGAACAGCCCGGGGTATACCTCTTCAAGAGCCCGTCGGGCGTCATCCTTTACGTCGGCAAGGCGATCTCCCTCCGCAAACGCACTTCCTCCTACTTCCGCGCCCAGGGCCAGGACCAAGCCAAGGTCCGGTCCCTCACGGCCCGGGCCCAGACACTTGATTTTATCCTCACTGATTCCGAGCAGCAGGCCCTGCTCCTCGAGAGCAACCTCATCAAGAAGCACAGGCCCCGCTACAACATCCTGCTTCGGGACGACAAGAGCTATCCCTACCTCCGATTGACGGCCCAGGAGGCCTTTCCCCGTGTCATGGTGAGCCGCCGCCCCCTGGCCGACGGGTCCAAGTATTACGGCCCCTACCCGAACCTTAAGGTGCGCGAGATCGTGAAGCTCATGCACCGGTACTTCAACCTGAGGGACTGCGACCTGGACATCCCGCCGGAGGGGCCGAAGGTCCTGGAGCGCGCCTGTTTGAGCTACCAAATCAAGCAATGTCCGGCCCCCTGCATCCGGGCGGTGGATCCCCCGGGCTACCAGCCGCTTGTGGAGAAGGCCAGGTGGTTCCTGGAGGGGCGCCATGATGAGCTGTTGGAACGGTTGGCCGCCGACATGCTGAAGGCTTCCGAGCGGCTTGAATATGAGGAGGCGGCCCGCTTGCGGGACCTCAAGGCCTCCATCGAGCAGATGCAGGGCGGGAACACGGTTTTGACCGCCGAGAAACGAAACGTGGATGCCATCGCCCTGGCCGCCGGGTTGTCGAAAGTGTTGGTCTCCGTGCTACAGGTACGGGACGGGAAACTCATCGAGAGCCTTGCCCTCACCCTGGACAACGAGTTGGAGGCGCCCCTCCCCGAGGTCCTGCCGGCCTTCCTGGACCAGTTCTACGGCCCCGGCGTCTTCCTGCCGGGGGAAGTGTTGGTGCCGAAAGAGATGGAATTGACCGGGGAAGCCCAGCTCTGGGCGGACACCCGGCTGAAGGGGAAGGGCAAGCTCCATAAGCCCCGGGAGGACTGGCAGGACCAGTTGGCTTCCCTGGCGGAAACCAACGTCCTCCAGGCCTTGAAGGAGGAGATCCAGAAGGGCACTACCCTCGACGACCTCCAGGCGCTCCTTGGCCTTAAGCGTTCCCCCCGGGTCATCGCCTGCTTCGACATTTCCACGCTCCAGGGGAAGTTCACCGTGGGTTCCGCCGTGCTGTTCCGGGACGGGGCGCCGGACAAGGCCCTCTACCGGAAGTTCCGCATGAAGACCGTCGAGGGGGTGGATGATTACGCTTCCCATGCCGAGATGATGGGGCGTTACCTCAAGCTGGTGGAACGGGACGGACTGCCGGTACCGGACCTGTTCCTGATGGACGGGGGCAAGGGCCAACTCTCGACCGTGTTGCCCATCCTGAGGGACCATTTCGGCGAGGAAGTCTTCGGGGTGGCGGCCCTTGCCAAACGGGAAGAGGAGGTTTTTGTCCCGGGTCATGAGGCCCCGGTGGATTTCAGGGGTCACCTCAAGACCCGGCACCTCCTCCAGAGGGTGCGGGACGAGGCCCACCGGTTCGCCGTGGGGTACCATCGGATCCTGCGGGAGAAGACCGCCCTGACATCGCTCCTCCAAACCGTACCGGGGATCGGCCCCCAACGGTTAAGGGCGCTTTACCGGGCGTTCGACTCGGCCCAGAAGGTGTCGGAGGCCAGCGAGGAGGAGCTCGCCTCAGTCCCCGGCTTCAGCCGGGCCCTCGCCCGAAAGTTGAAGGCGTATTTTGAGGAAAAACCCGGGAAAGCATCCACCGATCCGGCACGAACATCCCCGGATCCCCCCCCGACGGCTTAGCCGTTGGTTCCTGGGGATGCCCCTATGTCGAAAATCAACGTGGACAGGGTCCCTTCCCGGGTAAAATCTTCCAGACGTCGAGGTGGCCCTCGACGAACCGAGGCTCAAAAACCATGACGCACCCTCCCGACCGCCCTCCCGTTGACCCGCAAAGCCTCGACCTTAAGACGTTGGGCATCGGTCTGACCGGATTCTGCGCGTTCCTTTCCCTCTACGCCACCCAGCCCCTTTTGCCGTCCTTCCTGGAAATATTCCATGCCTCGAAATTGGCGGTCAGCCTGACCGTATCCGCCGCGACCCTCGCGGTCGCGCTCGCCGCTCCCTGGGTGGGGTTGTTCGCCGATAAACGGGGACGGAAAAAGGTGATCGTCCCCGCGCTCATCCTCTTGGGGCTCGTCAACCTCCTCAGCGCGACCGCCGCCACCCTGCCGGCCTTGGTGGCCTGGAGATTCCTGCAGGGCTTGTTCACGCCGGCGGTTTTCACGGTGACGGTCGCCTACGTCAACGAGGAATGGCCCAAGGACAAGGTGGGTTACGCGACTTCCGTCTACGTGACCGGGACGGTGATCGGTGGATTTTCCGGCCGGTTCCTCTCAGGTTGGGTGTCCACCGCGTTCGGTTGGCGGGGCGTCTTCCTGGCCTTAGGGGTCCTCATCCTCCTGATGACGTGGGGGGTCGCCGCCTGGTTGCCTTTAGCCCAAAAATTCAGGAAGGTCCGGGGTTACCGATTGGGCCTCCGGCATATGGGTCGACACCTCGCGAATCCGGACCTCCAACTGATCTTCACGGTTGGGTTCGTCCTGCTTTTCTCCCTGGTGGGCACCTTTACCTACATCACCTTTTACCTGGCGGCGCCGCCTTTCCGCCTTGGACCCTCGGCCTTGGGGTCCCTGTTTTTCGTCTACCTCGCCGGCGCTGTGATCACGCCCCTCGTGGGCCGTCGGGTGGACCGACTAAACGGGAGGAGAACCCTGGTGGTTTCCCTCCTGACCTCGGCGGTGGGCGTTGATTTGACCCTCCTCTCGAGCCTCCCGTGGGTACTCCTGGGCATCACCCTCTGTTCCTCAGGGGTTTTTGTATGCCAAATTCTGACGAACCTGAGGGTGGGCGCGGTGGCGGGGAAGTCCCGGGCTTCCGCGATCGGCCTCTACGTGACTTTCTATTATTTAGGGGGGTTCGCCGGTTCGGTGGTGCCGGGTTTGTTGTGGGATTGGGGTGGGTGGAAGGCTTGCGTTGTCCTGATTTCGGGGTTGTTGATGTTGACCGCTTTGATGATCCTGGGAAGCGGGCAGAAGGGAAGGCTTCGATTGTCGGGCGGTTGGGAAGCGGAAGGGTTGGAATTACCCGGGTAGGAATAAGCAGGATGTTTAAAAGTCAGCCATTTGACGGCCCCGATCACCATTGTCAAATATCACACTAAAATCGTTAGGATGATATAATTCTGCCAACGGTTGAACGCATTGTCAGAAATCACCCATCCACGGTTTCTTCCCCATGGTCGACCTCAAGCCCTCCTTCCACGGTCGTGTCCTGGCCGAACTGGTCAGCCGAACCCTCTTTACGGTCCTCTTGATCCTGGGCCTGTACGGAGGATTCGCCTATTACCTATCCAAGAAAACATTCGACGCCGAAATGGGTACAAGGCTTTCCGCCCTGGGCCGGATGTCGTCCCAACAGATCCGACCCGAGTGGATCCCCTATATCGACGGCAAGGGGAAACTTTACGAGGAGTTCCGGACCATCCTGGAGCGCCAAAGGGACCTGTCCCAGGCGGAGGACATCTACCTCCTGGACCCGCAGGGCCGGGTCCTGGTGGACGCCAAGGGGAAATTCGAGTTCCAGGAACCCTATTGGATGCTCCAACTCGACCCGGAGCCTTTCCACAACGCCTTGAGGGGCGTCCCTTCGGTCTCCCTCCTTTACCAGGGACAAGACGGGGGAGTCTACAAGGTTGCCTACCAGGCGCTCGGCCCCCCCGGGAAGCCCACGGCCGTCCTGGGGGTGGAGGCCAGCGCCAACTTCATCGAGGGACTCCACGATTTCGCCAAGGTCCTTTTTTTACTGGCCCTTGTCTGCCTGGGGATTGGGGCGGCCATGCTTTACGTCTTCGGCCGCCGCCTCGTGGCGCCGATCCGGGCCATGTCCCTAGCCTCCAAACGGGTGGCGGCGGGGGACTTCAGCGCCAGGGTGATGGTGGACACCGCCAACGAGCTGGGGGAATTGGGTTCGGCCTTCAACGACATGACCGAACAGCTCCAGGCCCACAACGACTATATCCTGGAATCCATGGCCAACGGACTGGTGGTGGTGGACCTCCACGGCCTCGTCACCACCTTCAACCAGGCCGCCTCCCGCATGCTCCGGATCCCCGCGGAACAGGTCCTGGGAAAACCGGCCGAGGAGATCTTCAAGCGCTATGGCACCCTGGCCAAGCTGGCGGACTCGGCCGTCTGGGAAGGGGCGCGGCTCAAGGACGTCGAGCTCACCCTCTCGGAGGAGAACCCGACGGTCATCCGGCTCCAGACCGGGCCCCTGCTCGGGGGGGATGGACGTGTCCTGGGAACCGAAATGATCCTGACCGACCAGACCCAATTGCGGCAGCTGGAGGGCCAGGTGAAGACCGCGGAGAAGATGGCCACCATCGGCGAATTGGCCGCCGGGATCGCCCACGAGATCCGGAATCCCCTGGGCGCCATGAAGGGTTTCACCGAAATCCTGGTGAAGAAACTCCCCAAGAACCCCGCCGCCCGGGAGATGGTCGAGGACATCGCCTCCGAGATCGAGATCCTCAACAAGATCGTCACCAATTTCCTGGTCTTCGCGCGGCCCACCCAACTGGATTCCCAGCCCCTGGACCTGTCCGAGGCCGTCCAAACCGTGGTGCCCTTGATCGAGAAGGAGGCCGAGCGACGGAGGGTGAGGATTGATTACCGGGCGGGGGACCCCGTCACCGCCCAACTGGACCTGGAACAGTTCCGCCGAGCCGTCCTCAATGTGGCCCTCAACGCCGTACAGGCCTCCCCGGAGGGGGGAGTCGTGGAGATCGCGGCTCGGGGGGTCGCCCGGGCGGATTTGGCCGAACTCCTTCGGGGGATCGGACTCCTACCGCTCCTGCCGTCGAACCCGGCCGCCCAATTCGCCCTGGTGGAAGTCCGGGACCGGGGGGGGGGACTGCCGCAGGATCCCTCCAAGCTGTTTACGCCGTTCTTCACCACAAAGACCGAGGGGTTCGGCCTTGGGTTGTCGATCACCAAGAAGATCCTGGAAGCCCATGGGGGCGGCGTGGGGGCGGCGCCGAGGGAAGGCGGCGGCGCACAGTTTTTCCTGGTCGTACCAGCGGTTCAACCGAAGGAGGGGGATTGATGAGCACCATTTTGGTCGTGGACGACAAATCCAGCCTGCGCAAGGTCCTGAGGCAGACCCTGGAGGACGACGGGAAACACACCCTCCTGGAGGCCGAGGACGGCGAACAGGCCCTGGAGACCATCAAGAACAAGCACGTGGACGTGGTCATCTCGGACATCAAGATGCCCAAGGTGGACGGCATGACCCTGCTCCGGATGATCAAGGAGATCGACCAGGAGATCGTGGTGCTGATCATGACGGCCTACGGCACCATCGAGACCGCCGTGGAGGCCATGAAGCTCGGGGCCTATGATTACATCACCAAGCCCTTTTCCACGGAGCAGGTCCGCCTCACCGTGGAGAAGGCCATCGAGCGGCAGAAACTGGTTTATGAGAACAAATACCTCCGGGAAAAGCTGAATGACCAGTACAACTACAAGCGAATCATCGGCAATTCCCAGGCCATGCAGCCGGTGTACGACCTGATCGACAAGGTGGCGCCCACGGACACGGCTGTCCTGGTTCGGGGCGACTCGGGGACGGGCAAGGAGTTGGTGGCCCATGCCATCCATTTCAACAGCCGCCGCAAGGAAAAACCCTTCATCAAGGTCAACTGCGCGGTCTTCGCCGAGGGGATCCTCGAATCCGAGCTTTTCGGCCACGAAAAGGGGTCCTTCACGGGGGCCGCGGGAAAGCGCATCGGGCGCTTTGAACTGGCCAACGGGGGTTCCATCTTCCTGGATGAGATCGGCGACATCAGCCCCGCGACCCAGGTCAAACTCCTGAGGGTTCTCCAGGAGAAGGAGTTCGAACGGGTGGGGGGGAGCGAGAGCATCAAGGTGGACGTTCGCGTGATCGCGGCCACGAACAAGAACCTGGAGGAAGCCATCCGGAAGGGGGAGTTCCGGGAGGACCTGTTCTTCCGGCTCAACGTGGTTCCCATCCACGTGCCGCCCCTACGGGAACGAACTGACGACATCGAGAAACTGGCCCTCTATTTCCTCAGCCGGTACAGCCAGGAGACCAACAAGAAGGTCCTCAAGGTGGATCCCAAGGCCTTGGAGCTCATGAAGCGGTACAACTGGCCGGGGAACGTGCGGGAGCTCGAGAACGCGATCCAGCGGGCCGTGGTGCTGTCCGATGGGGACACCCTTTTTCCCTCGAACCTGCCCCTGGACATCCAAACCCACCAAAAGGATGATCCGCGCCAACGCTTGGGCGAGGAGGCCACCCTGACCCAGAGGGTGGAGCGGTATGAGCGCGAGCTCATCCTCAAGGCCCTGGAAAAGTCCGGTCACGTCCAAACCCAGGCCGCCAAGGTCCTGGGCATCAACCGGACGGCGTTGATCTACAAACTCAAGAAGTATGAATTGTTGGACCGGGAGCCCTGAGTCCGGCATGGACCTCCGCACCCTCCTCCTGCTCGGCCTTTTGGCCCTCCCGCCCCTGGGGGTCCGCGGCGCTTTGGCCCCGGCTGCAACCGGAACGCCGGAGAGCGGTGTCCTTTTGAAGTTCGAAAGGGAGGTCGAGGCCGTCTCGGGGCGTTATGGAAAGTTGCTGGCCGAAACCCAGGCCTTGGCGGCCCAAGTGAACGGTTTGAATGCGGAGGCGGAAAAGCTTCGGGATGAGACCCGCGGTCAGGGCAATGTCTTGAAGGAAGCCCAGCTGAAGGGGGCCCTCGGGAACCTGCAAAGGGCCTTGGAGCGGCAAGCCAAGATGGAACGCCAATTGGAGGACTTGCGCCGGACTTATGAGGAACAAGTCTTGTCCTTGGCGGCCCTCTACAACGACCGCCTGGAAACACTCCTGGAATCCGTCAAGGGTTTCACGGATCCCCAGGCTTCCGAATCGACCCTCGATGAGGTGGTCCGGCTCACCCGACGCAGGTCCGAGGCCTTGGATGCGGTGGAAAGCCTTCGGAAGGGAGGGAAAACTCCCGCCTCGCCGGTCCTTCCCGACTTCAACAGCCTCCCGACCCAGGATCGAGAAAGCCTGAACCTGGCCCGCGGACTCCTGTTGGACCGCCAATCCGGGATCCAGGAGCGTTTGGAGCGTTACAGCCTGGAGGAGGACGAGATCCGCCGGCAATTGGACCTACAGGACAGGATGCGGGAACTTTTGGAAGACCCGCTCCATCCCACCGGGATGGACCTGGACCAGCGGAACAGGTTGGAGCATTTGGCCGGCCGGCGTGAGAGGGACCGTTGGGAAACACGGCTCCTCGATATCCGAAGGAAGCGCGAGAAGGACCAGGTGGCCCTGTTGCAGGTGCAGCATTACCTGGACAATATCCAGTACCGCCTGGGACGCCTCAACCGGAAAGGGAGGGGAACCCCATGAAGTCCCTCCGGATCCTTTGGGTGTTGGGGCTGATGGGATCGGCCTGTCCGGTTTTCGCCGCCGGGGACGCCGTGGGCCATTGGGGCGTCGAAATGAACCCCCTGACGTCGGTTTGGCGATGGGACTCGAACGTATTGCGTGTTCCGGGCGGCTCCCGGGCGGATGCCCTTTGGAATTTTTCCACGGGTGCGGAAGCGACCCTCTTGCCCAAGAATGGGCGCTTTTGGGAGGGTCGGTTGGATTATTTCCTTTCCAGCGCGGTCTACGGCCGGGAAACCCTATTGGATAATGTCCAGAATGATTTCGGACTGACGATGGAATTGGGGCCGGACCCCTACAAGCTTTCACTGTCTAAATTGTACAGCGTCCGTCGGAGCCGGTTGGCCGATTGGGATTATTGGGATGACGGTTATCGGGGCGAACTCCGCTGGTCGAAACCTGATTCAAGGTCCGAAGCGGGGATCCGGATGGAACAGGTTTCCAGGAGCTTTTTCAGCCCGAACAGCGTCATGGAGGCGCAGGATTACCATGAACTTCATGGGATGGGGAATGGGGATTGGGAGATCTTCCGGGCATTCACCCTGACCGGAAAGGTGGATTTTAGGATGCGGGACTACAACCGGTACGCGGTGGGGGACGGGCCGGGGGGGTTGTGGGTCGAGCCCGATCTCCAAGCCGACCGAGAATGGTCGGGGGAGTGGGGTTTGCGTTGGTTCCGGGGAAGTTTCCTCCAACAAGCCCATTTCCAATGGGGGCGCCTAAGGTCCAATAGTGTTGGGTTCGCCAACCGATTCCAAAGTTTGTCATGGGCGGGAGTTTGGCATCCTTGGCCCAAGCTTTACTTGGAGGGGTTGGCGCGGAGCTATGTCAAACGGTATGACCGGGCCCCGTTGGCTCTTCCGGAATACGAGCAAAACTGGCTCGATGAGGATGGGCAAACCCAACTCTCTTTGCGTTGTAATGAATCCTTGATAAATGGGTGGAAAGTGGGATTGGGCTTTTCATGGGTTCGGGCTGAATCGAACTTCTTGGGCCAATATTATGAAAAACGACGATTGGATCTATCCTTTCAAAAGAACTTTTGAGGGACTGGGACGGATGGGCTGTTGGAAAAACCACAAATCGTCAAAAAGTAGGACATCGGGCGGGAAATCCTTATAATTTTAAGGGATCCCAGTCACTGGTTTATCGCTCTATCTTGGGCTTCCTGAAGTGAATATTTGGCATTAAAAATGCTTATTCCCATATGGGAGCTCCTCATGCGCAAGACCCTGAAAAAGAAAATATCAACCACCCGGTTGGACTTCCTAGAACCGGCTGAAAAATCACTGCTTTCCGACTATTTCCAAATTATTCGACTCTCGAGACCCCTCACCGAGACCCGGAAAATCTATTGGTTGCGGCGTCTCCCTCAAATGAGCGCCCGTCAGCGTTTGATCCAGCACTACCTCCCCTTGGTCCTGGAATTGGCATTGGAGTGCCCGGAACAAGACTTAATGGCGATTATCCAGATAGGCAATCGAGCATTAGTTGGGGCGATCCGGTCCGGTCATCTGACTCCGTGGGATGATTTAGATTATTTGATCCAAGCCAAGATTCGTGCCGCTCTATCCACCGGTATTCAAAAAGTTTCCTAACGGGGTGTAGAAGCCCAATTTTATGCCCTGCCGGAAAAATCAGGTTTCGAACAAACCATTCATTTATATTATTCCCGCAATGTTGATCTCCGAGTCCGAAAAGAATAACGACTTGTAGGTGGACATTTACCGCTTCCCTTTCAAGAAGAACCATTTATCCCTTGTTTTCGCGGGTTTTTGTCCTTCACTTCATTGACACCCCCAGAACCGATGTTTATGATGAATTGAAAATCACGGTTATTCCATTGAATGGCCCGGGCCATCCTTCGGTAATCCACCCCTGAGGGTCTCATGAGTCGCCCTGACGACCTTAAAATCGATATTTCCGAGTTGTTTGGGGGCGACGTTTCGGATGCCAAGGAAGCCGTTGAACGGCAGGAGCAAGTCCTCGCCCAATCAGGGACGGAAGCCGGATCCCCGGACCAAGGCCTGGTCCAAGCGGAAGCTGAAAAGGAACGGCGTTACCAGGAAATGCTGCGCCTTCGGGAACATGAGATGGCCCAACAGAGCCATCTATTCGAGAAGAAACTCCAGACACAAGCTTGGGCCCAACCGATTGAGGCGAGCGAGGAGCTCACCGAGGACCCAATTCCGGAACCGGCCCCTGTACTCCAAGTGACCCAAACTGATCTGGACCCGGTGCCGGATCTGGCGGCCGAAACGTCGTTGGGAGTGACGGAACCGGCGGGTGGGGAAGCGCGGGCCGAAACGACCTTGGAAGTGATTGAACCGGCGGTCGGGGAAACGGTAAGTGAACCGATGCCCGAGGCTCCCACGCCGACGGAACCCGCTGCGATTGATTTCGACCAGTTTGATCGTAAGCCTTTCGCGCCATTCCCGGGCGCTCCCGGCTCGGTGCCTGCCCCCCCTCCCCTGACCCGGCCGCAGGCCCCACCCGTCCTATTGGACCCAATAGGTCCGCCGGGACCCCTTCCAATCCAAACACATCGGGTCGACGTACCCAAGCCGAACGCGGCCCCTGAAGCTCCGGTTCCGTCGGCGCATCCAGAGGCCCCGGCTCCCGAGGGTCCCTCGCCCGAGGAGCTGGCCCGCATCCAAAAGGAGCATGATTACCTGCTCCTCTATGACCAATTCCGGAACATCATCCTGCACGAACTGACGGATTTGGTCGGTGATAAGAAAGCCAAGACCATGCTCAGCCGGACGGTGGAAACGGCCCGAAACAAATACCCCGAGGTCTTTCGGAACGCCAATTGGGACGCCGCGGGCAACCTGATTGAGGACGGATCCATGGACAGCCAACGGCTGATCCATAACAAGACGCTGTTGGACCCAACCCGGGCCGACGCGGTCCAGGACGCGGGATTGGGGGCCCTTTTGGAGATGCGCCTCTTGGCCGTGGAAAAGGGTTTGGGGGCGGGGATGCGGTCCAAGATCCGGGGCCGGATCCAATCCTGGCTGACCGAACGACGGGACAAGGCAGTCGCCGCCGGCCAAGATCCGCGGCCGATCGAGCGGCTTCGGGCCCTGGTGGCCTGAACCTTGACCTGGAAAAGCGCCGGGTGGGTCGTCGTGTTGGCCCTGTCCCTGATTCCCGCACGATCCTTGGCCGACGACCATGAGTTCCAGATCCAATGGGACCGTTTCGGGTCCGACCGCTTTCCCCAACTGATGGGGCATGTCACGGTTCTCCGGGGTCCCCAGACCGTCACCGATTTGAAGCCCGCCGAATTCCGCCTCTACGAGGATGGAGTGGAGCAGACCAGCCTGTCGGTCGTTCCCGAGACCGAGGGCGTGGATGTGGGATTGGTGGTGGATACCTCGGGGAGCATGCGGGAGGCCCTCCCGCGATCCTTGGGGGCGGTCCGGGCCTTCATCCTGAACCTCCACCCCGAGGACCGCGCGGCCCTGTTGGATTTCAGCGATCATCCCCGGGTCCTCCAGCCCTTCACCTCCAACTTCCGTTTGTTCGAGGCGGCGCTCCAAAAATCCAAGGCCGATGGGGGGACCGCGATCTACGATTCCTTGGGGACCGTGGCGGCCCTCTTTCCCCAGGGGTTTCGCCGGAGGGTCGTGGTCCTGATGACCGATGGGAACGACCAAAACGCCATGGGCACTGGACCGGGAAGCCGCCTCACCCTGGACCAGGCCCTGGCCCAGTGCCGCGACGAGAGGCTTACGGTCTTCACGATCGGATTGGGTTTCCAAGTGGACCGGAGGGTCCTGACCCAGATCGCCGGGAAGACGGGGGGGCGCGCTTTTTGGGCCACCGACGCGGGGGAACTGCAGGATCTCTACCTGGAGATCATCCGGGATATCCAACGGCGCTACCAGGTCGCCTACCGCACCAGCAACCCCTTCCCCGACGGTTCGCTCCGGACTGTCCGCCTCCAGATCCAGCATGAGGGTTGGTTTGGGGAAGGTTCGACGACCTATTGGGTGGCTCGGGATGGGGCCTTCACCGGCGGGGTTTCCCGGCCCGACACACCCCCGGTTCCGCCCCAACCCTGGACCCCGACCCCCAGCCCGGTTCCCACGGAAACGCCAAGGGTTTGGATCGGGCCCGAACGGGTGGATTCAAGGTTGGAACTCCAATGGGGAGGACAAAAGCTGGGCGCGGTTGAATTGGGGCAGGCGATCCTCTCCCTGGATGGCAAGATCCTCGACGGCAGGCAATGCAGGGTGGAAACCTGGCCCGCCTTAGGGGTCCCAGAGGTGGTTTACCACCTGGATCGGCGCTTGTTCTTGACTCCCGGTAGCTACCGTTTTCGGATCCAAGTCGGCGACCGATGGTATGAGCGGCAGGAGGATGTCCAGGCGGGAGTCCAAACGGAAGTCACCCTGAGGGCCGTCCGAACCCCTTGACGGGGCAAATCCCCCTGTTATGATGAAAAAAGCTCCGCCCCTGGCGGGGTTTTTTTTTGCCTGTCCCCATTCCGGGATTTCAAATTCCCCGGTCTCGGCCCGTCGTCGATGGGCCCTTGGGAACCCCGACGCGGATGATTCCGTTACATAGGAAAAAAGCCATGGCCCAACCGAAAGCCCAAAATATCGTGGTCCTCGGAGCCCAATGGGGCGACGAAGGTAAAGCCAAGATGGTCGACGTGCTCACCGAGCAGGTGGACCTCGTGGCGAGGTACCAGGGTGGAAGTAACGCGGGGCATACGGTGGTGGCCCAAGGGAAGAAGTTCGTTTTCCACCAGATCCCGTCCGGCATCCTCCATAAGGGAAAGACCTGTGTCATCGGCAACGGGGTGGTGTTGGACCCGATCGCGCTCCTCGGGGAAATCGACTCATTGAAGAAGGGCGGGGTGGATGTGCAGGGGAAGTTGGTGGTGTCGGACCGCGCCCAGCTCCTGATGCCCTACCACCGCCTTCTGGACGGGGCTTCGGAAAGCCAAAAGGGGTCCGGTAAGATCGGGACCACGAACCGCGGCATCGGGCCGGCCTACATGGACAAAATGGCCCGGGTGGGGCTCCGGGTAGGGGACCTTTTCGACCCGAAGGCCTTCCGCCAGAAGATCCGGGAAGTTTCCACGGAAAAGAACTTCTGGCTGCGGAAATACTTCAAAGTGCCGCCGGTCAAGCCCGATCAGGTCGCGGACCAGTACTTGGCGGCGGCCCGCCGGATCAAGCCTTGGATCCGCGACACCTCGCTTTTCTTGGAGGAACAGCTCCGCAAGGGCAGGAGCCTCCTGGCCGAGGGGGCCCAGGGAACGCTCCTAGACGTGGACTTCGGCACCTATCCCTATGTCACGTCCTCCTCCGCCACCGTCGGCGGGGTCTGCACCGGGCTGGGGATCGGTCCCAAGTGGCTGGATGAGATTTACGGCGTCACCAAGGCCTACGTCACGCGAGTGGGGGAAGGGCCTTTCCCGTCTGAGATGGGCGAGTCCGACGCGGCGCGGGTCCGCCACCGGGGCAAGGAATACGGCGCGACCACGGGCAGGCCCCGTCGTTGCGGCTGGATGGACCTGGTGGCGCTGAAATACGCCTGCCGGGTCAATGGGTTCACGGGGCTCCTCCTGACCAAGCTGGATGTCCTCAGTTCACTGGGCGCCCTGAAGCTTTGCGTGGGTTACAAGGTGGGGTCGAAGGTCCTCAACGATTTCCCGGCCTCCTGCGTGACGCTCACCCAATTGAAGCCCGTGTACCGGGAAATGCCGGGTTGGGGAGAGGACCTGACCCGGGCCGGGTCCATGAGGGAAATGCCGGTCAATGCCCGCCGATACCTGGAGTTCATGGAGAAATTCGTGGGCGTCCCGATCCGGTGGGTGTCCGTGGGTCCCGACCGGTCCCAGATCTTCAGCAGGTCTTAAACGGTAAGCCTGATCCAACGCGCCTTGGGTGAGTCGGTAGCTCAGCTGGTAGAGCACCACACTTTTAATGTGGCTGTCCCGGGTTCGATCCCCGGCCGACTCACCAAGGGCGCGAGGGGATGTTCCGGGACAACTGTCCATCAGGCTGGCTAGCTCTTTCCCCTTTTATCTGGGGGGAATGGGCGTCCCATCGTCATTCGCCCCATTTACCGGAAGCAAAACCCTTTAAAACCCCGCATTCCTTTGACCAGGCCCTTTGGGGTCGTGTTATAATTTTCGCGTTTATCACGTTTAACCAAGGGTTTTGAATGACCCGTTTCCTTAAAATCACGGCGCTTGTCGCGGTGTTGAACACCGTTTGGCCAGCGCTCATATTCGCGTCCGGTGTTTCCAGTACCGGCGCACAATTCCTTGAAATTCCCGTGGGTGTCCGGGCCGCCGCCATGGGTGAGGCATTCACCGCGGTGGCGGACGACGCGACCGCCTCCGAATGGAACACCGCGGGGCTGGCCCAACTCCGGCTCCCCGAGTTCAACCTTCTCCACACCTCCCTCTTCGAAAGCCTCAACTATGAGTTCTTCGGGGCCGCAGTTCCCCTGAGGCCTGGGACGACCTTGGGTCTCAGCGCGGCCCTCAACCACACGCCGGCGTTCAATTCCACCAACGATCCTTCCGCCGTCCTGGGGCAGGCCTCGGATTTTCTCTTCAGCGCAGGGGTTGCCCGGGAATTCGGTTCCAACCTATCCGTGGGGGTGGGGGGCAAGTTCATCCGGAGTTCGCTCCAGAGCGACCATGCCACCGGGTTCGGGCTCGACGCGGGAATCCTCATCTACCTCAAGGACCGCCTCCTGACCTTGGGGCTCTCAGCCCAGAATGTGGGACAAATCAACGGTTTCGGGCAGGACTCCGTTCGGGAAAAGCTCCCCGCCACCTACCGGGCCGGGTTGGCGGCTCGTTTCCTCCAGGGAAAAAAGATCCAGCCGACCCTCTCGGTCGAAGTACGCAAGGCCATCGACACGGACCCGGTCTTCATGGCTGGAACCGAGGTTTGGGTGGGGAACCCAAACCTGGCCATCGCCTTCAGGGCCGGCTACCAATCCAACAGCCTGACCCGGGATTTGGGGGGCTCTGTGGGAAGCTCTTTCGGGACCGGCGTGAGGTTCTCGTCGCTCCAATTCGATTACGCCTTCGTCCCCTACGGGTTCCTCGGCAACACCCAGCGCTTTTCCATGACCTATCGGTACGGCGGCAAGAAACCCGAGGCCCCGGAAGAGGCGACCCAGCAGGTCCAGGTCGACGTGAAATCCCAGTTGGAGGACGCCAAGACCGGCTCCGTGAAGACCGCCACCTTCGACCTGAAGCCCGAGGCCCGGACCGACATCAAGAATTGGGCGCTCGACATCACCGACGCGAAGGGGAATATCGTGCGCCGGTACGCGGGCAAGGGCGTGCCGCCGAAGTCCCTAGTCTGGGACGGCAAGGACGACCAGGGAAATCTGGTGACCGGCGGCATCTTCACGAACTACAACCTGAGGACGATCGACAAGCGCGGCCAGCAGGTCATCGCGAGCGAACCCCTTTTCAAGATCAACTCCTCGGACCTGGCCATGCGGGGAATGGACCAACGGTCCCTCACGGCCAACCCCGAGCTCCTGGCCTCCCTCGTCTCGGGCGTGCCCCTGCCGGCCCCCACGGAAACGGTCCCGGAACTGCCCGCCACGCTCCAACCCATCGGGGACATGGGCGCGGTCAAGCTTCCCAGCCTGCCGTTCGCCGCGCGGTCCTCGGAGCTGAAGCCCGGCTACCGGAATTACCTGGATGAGGTGGCGAAACTGATCCGCAAATACCCGGGGGCCAAGGTTTACATCGAGGGACACGCCTACGATGAGGGGCCGGAAAAGGCCGAAGTCCAGTTGTCCCAACTGCGGGCGGATACCGTCCTTCGGTATTTGGTGGAGGTGGGCAAGGTGGAGCCGGCCCAGTTGTATTCCCGTGGACATGGAAGCTCGGCCCCCATGGACAACCGGCCCCTGGAAAGCTCGAGGGCCAAAAACCGCCGGGTCGACATCGTCCTCTTCACGAAGTGACCGGGCGCGGGCCAAAAATCGGCTGGGGAGTGAAAATGAAATTCCATAGGACGGCATGGGCGATCCTGGGGTTGGCCCTCCTGGCGATGGCTTGTCAAAAGGCCCCGACCTGGGATGGGGCTTGGACCCTGGAGCAAAACGGCCAATACGCGGAAGCCGTGGCGGCCTATGAGGCCTACCTGACCGCGGTTCCCCAATCCCCCTTGGCGGCCGAGGTCCACCTCCGCATGGCGCATTGCGAGGAAAGCCTGGGCGATTATCCCCGCGCCGCCTCCCAATACCGGGAAATCACCGACAAGTTCGCCCAAACCCCGGAGGCGATCCAGGCCTACCTCGCGCTGGGGGCCCTGTACCGGGACCGACTGAAGGATCCGGCCCAGTCCCTGGATTGCTTCGAGAAGGCCCTGACCCAATACCTGGGGGAACCCGATATCCGACAGGCCATCAAGACTTTGGTGGACGCCAAATTGAAGGACGCGACGAACCTTTTCACCCAGAAGGACTTCAAGGACGCGGCCCAGGCGGCCCGGGCCATCCTCCAGACCTATCCCGAACCCTTCGTGGCGCCTGACGCCAGGGCCCAGGCTGAGTTTTTGGTGGACCGGGTGGAGCGGGGCAACCGGCTCCAGGGAGCCGACGCGGACCAGGTCTTCGTCGTGAAGGAAATCCCCTTCAACCCCAGTTTGGTCCAGGATTTTCCCGCGGAGGCAGGCGGAAGCACCCCAACGCCGGTCCAAGTCTCCACTTGGTCCTCGCCCGACAACGCCTACCGCGCGCTCCGGAAACGACAGGGGAAGTTGGACTTCCTCTATTTGGGCATGGTCAAGGGAGGAGCCGCCATCACGTACCATTTGGTCAGGCCCTCCGGCGGGATCGCGGTTCCGGCTTGGTCCCCTAAGGGATCTCGCTTGGTGTATTTCAGGTCCGTCGGAACCGTCCAAAAACTGGACCTGGCCAACGCCAAGAACCGGCAAGTCCAGAACCTCTATTACGCCCGGGATGGGTCCTTGGGTCACTACCCGGTTTTCGACGCCACCGGGACTAAAATCGCCTTTGTGTACGCCAAGAGCCTCTGGCTGATCAACGCCAACGGCACCAATAAGACCAAGTTGAAGACCCAATATCCGGTCGCTCCGGAGGCGAAGATCGCATGGGCCGGGGATGGGTCGATGATCCGGTACGCTGGGGTCGGGCCCGGGGGCCAGGAAACGGACCAGTTGCTGGTTTTGGACGCCCAGGCCTCAGTTCCCTGATCGACGGGCGGGCTTTTCCGCGGTTGTGGGATGCATTAAACTGTCGCGGCATTCAGACCATGAGAAACGCGAACCGCGGTTAAATACGAACCGTCGGTTGAACGCTGGGGGACCGCTCCCCCAAAAACACCCAAGGGGATTTCACATGAAACGTTTGACGTTCCTACTCGCCTTCCTTTTGGGGTCACTCAGCGCGCTCCCGGCATTGGCCCAGGACGCCAAACTCAAGGCCCTCCAGTCGGCGGTCCAAGCCAACCCGAATGTCTCGGATAACCATTTCAACCTGGGCCTGGAGTACTTCAACCGGGGCCAATATGAGGTGGCCCTTCCTGAGTTCGAGAGGGCCTCCAAGCTCAACTCCAAGGACCTGCAAGCCAAGGAGATGTACGAGTTCACCAAGGCTTTCCTGGCATACAACCAAGGGAATTTCTCGGAGGCCGCCAAGGGTTTCTCGGATACCCTGAGGGATAACCCCAAGAACGTCAACGCGGCCCAGTTGTTGGGGGTGACCTACATCAAGATGAAGGACTTCGGGAAGGCGGAGAAGGCCCTGGGGGATTACATCTCCCAATTCCCCCAGAAGGACGCCCAGGTCAACGGAAACCTGAACCTGGCCAAGATTTTCGTGGAGCAGAAACGGTTCCCCGAGGCCCTTACGGCGCTCCAAAAGGTCTTGGCGTTGGACCCCAAGAATTTTGAGGCCCTCAACAACCTGGGGGTAGCCAATTTCCAAACGGGGGATTTCGGAAAGGCCGCCGAGGCATGGAAGAAGTCCACGGCGAGCATGAAGAAGGACGCCGATCCGCAGGAGAAGGCGAGGGTCTATAAGTATCTCGGATTCTCCTTTTACCGATCCGGGGCGCTCCAAGCCGCCATCGAAAGCTACGGCCAATCCCTCCAGTACAATCCCAATGACGCCGACGTCCTCTACAACCTAGGCGTCGCGGACCTCGACAACAACAGTTTTGACGACGCCGCCTCATCGTTCGCCAAGGCCTTCGCCAAGAACCCCAGTGACAGCAACGCGGCCCTGGGCCAGGCCCAGGCCATCGACGCGGCCATCAATTCTCACCTGGAAAAGGGAAGCTCCTTCCTCGTGAACAGCGAGTACAGCCGGGCCATCTCCGAGTGGAAACGGGTCCTGGACTACCAGCCCGACCATGCCGAGGCCAAGGCATTCATCGCGGACGCCGAGAAGAAGTTGTCGGTGGAGGTGGGGAGACTCTATGAGTCGGGCCGGTCCGCCGCGAGGGCCGGGAACACCCAGCAGGCCCTCGGCCAATGGAATTCGGCCCTGGCGATGGACCCCAACTCCAAAGACGTGAATGAAGCCATCAAGCGCTTGAAACTGACCTCCAAGGTCAAAGTCTCCTCCCTGGTCGGCCAGGGCGATGACTACCTCGCCAGTGGGGACTACAGCCGCGCCATTGAGAAATACCAGCAGGCCCTCCGGACTACGCCCCAAAGCGCCTCGGTGAAGTTGAAGCTCCACAAGACCCAAACCACCCAAAAATCGGAGTTCGAGAAGGCACTATCCTCCGGGGACCGGTCGGAAAAAGTCGGGAAACTGCGGGACGCCGTGCAAGCCTTTTCCCGGGCGGTTTTCGTGGATCCGGGGAATGGGGAAGCCAAGCAACGCCTGGACGGCGCCCGGGTGCACCGGTCGGTCAAGATTGAGGAACTGCTGAAGGACGGCCAGGCCCTCTTCGAAGGCGGGAACCAGAAGGGATCCCAGGAAAAGTTCAACGACGTCCTGGCGCTGGACCCCAACAATGAAAAGGCCAACGACTACATCAAGAAAATGACCGGGCAACAATCCCAGGCCAAGG
>CAYMOV010000024.1:4537-31236 GCA_964392085.1 uncultured bacterium | reverse complement strand
TGAGGGTCGGCGTCAGGGTCGGCGTGAACGTCGGCGTCTGGGTGAACGTCGGCGTTTCGGTGAACGTCTCGCTCGGCGTGGACGAGAGGGTCGCCGTGGGCGTCCAGGTCATGGTCGGGGTCCAAGTGGGCGATGGCGTCAAGGTGGGCGTCCAGGTCGGGGTGGCGGTGGGCTGTAGGCAAGGCGCCTGGAAATCCGCGCAAAATTCGTAAGTCAGGCCCAAGAACGTCATCTGGTTCATCACCCGGAAGGCCAGGGCGTTCGGACCGGCCTGGAGGAAGGCCGGGTCCACCGTCACCGTCACGCAATGGTCATACAGGTGGCTGTCACCGATATAGGGCCCCTCGAATTTTCCCAAATAGTGGCCGTTCAACCAGGCTTCCAAAAGGTTGTCCCCGCTGAGGATCAAGGTGGGATGGAAGACCGTCACGCCGGCCGGGAGCTCGAATCCCGTCCGGAAATAGGCGTCCGCCAGCGTCGGGGGCAGGCCGTCGGCGCTCGTCCCGATCCAGGCGTGGTTCACGCCCGAGAGGCTGCAGGGGACGATCCATTCCCCCGGGGGATTCTGGATCTCGACTGCGGGCTTCCAGGCACCGCCCTCCAGGTAAGCCGGGTCCTTCCAATCCTTCCCCCCCATATCGTTGGGGGGGGCGGTATTCGCGGGATCAAAATAGAAATCAGCCGAACCGTTCACCGAGGCCCGGCAGACCCGTCCGGCGCATGAACCCTGGGGCGTCCCCGTGGGAGTGGCGGTCAAGGTGTAGGTCGGCGTGAAGGTCGGTGTGGGCGCCGGAGTCCAATTGCCGTCCAGGTTGCAGGAGCATTGGGCCGGGTTCCCCGGGGTCACGGGGGCGAAGCAATACATCACTTCCGCCTTGTTGCACACGAAAAGCTTCCCATCGGCCTCGGCCCATTCGACGAAGGACTGGTCGGCCCCATGGAAGTACCGCCATTCGATCTTTCCGGATTGGCCGTCCAGCCCATAGAAATCCCCGTGGCAGGCCGAGATGTAGACCTTGCCGCAAACCACAAAGGGACTGGACCGGGCGAAGTTGCCGGTCAATCGGGTGGTCCAAACCTTTCGGCCCGAATTGATATCCAGGGCCCAAACGACCCAGGAGTCCCCCGGAACGATCAGGACGTTTCCGCAGATCGCCATGTTCCCCATGGTGACGCCCGTTTCGGTGTTCTCCCAAACCTGGGCCCCGCTGTTCTTGTTCAGGCAACGGACGACCCCGTGGTACAGGCCGATGACGACGTAATTGTCCGTCACCAAGACGGCGTTCGAATGCCATCCGGGCTGGACGTTGTGCCAGATCACCGTGCCGTCCGCGGCGTTGACGCAGAAAAGGTCGCCGTCATGGGTACTCAAATAAATCTTGCCGGCGTCATAGGCCGGCGTGCAGGTCCCGCTCCGATAGGGCTTTCCCAAGTACGCGCTGAAATCGAGGTTCCAAACCGTGGCGCGGGTGGTCGGGTCGATGCAGCGGAAACCAAGCCCCCCGGTCCCGACGAAGAGCTTTCCCTCGGCGTACATGGGGCTCGAGTATTGCCAGGTGTCCCAATCGGAAAAGGCGACGGCTGGATCGTGCCCATAAAACCACTTCACCTGGCCCGTGGCGGGATCCAGGGCCAACGTATCCCCCTGGACCGTCCCGACGTATAGCAGGTTGCGGTCCGGATCGTAGGTCGGGGTGCTGTAAAGCTGAAGTTGGGGCCCCGTCGGCCAAGTCCACAATTTGACGCCGGTGACCCGGTCATAGCAACGGACACCCTTATCGAATGCGTGGATCACCCGGTCGGCCAGGACCACGGGTCCTCCATCGGGCCAACCGAAGTCATCGCAGGGCTGGGTTTGCCATTGGATCTCCAGCGGGTTTTTCAGGCTGGAGGGCGCCAGGCTGCGGCCTTCCCGACGGAGGTCGCCCATTTCCATGGGGTAGAACCCTTGGGCTGAAACGGAGACCGCCGCCAGGAAAAACGCGAGGACTGCGAGCGCGCGGTTCATGGGCACACCTCCTGGTAGGGCGGAAGTAGGACGAGTTGCTCCGTTGGGACGGGAGCGGCGGGCGGATAAGGATTCACGACCGCGGGATCGTTCACGGCCGCCCGGAGGATGTTGTTGGGGGGCGCCGCCTCGCGCGGCAGGGCCGCGGTCATCGCCAGAACCTCGGACACCAAGGTCTGCCAAGGGACGCCGTAGTAAGCGGAGATCTGGTCCCAACCCAGGTTGAGGCGAAGCGCCATGATCTGCTGGACCGTACATCCACAATGGACCGTCAAACGCATGATGACGTAGGAGGTGAAGGGTTCGATTTGGAGTTGCCGCACCTGGTTCACCACGGTCGTGGTGCAGCCGATGGCGCCGGCCACCTGGGTCACCGGGTCTTTCCAACCCGGCACGGCGCCGCCCGGGGTGGGGGTGTTCTCCGGGGTCTTCGTGTTGGTCGGGGTCCAGGTAGGGGTCGCGGGGGTTCCGGCGGAGGTCAGGCAGATTTCGTCGACCCACACCGTAGCCGGGGACCCATCCAGGTTTTGGGGTTCCCAACCCACGCCCAATACCTGGGTGAGGGCGTAATGGAGAGGCGTCACGACGCCCCAACCAGCCTGGCTGAAGGCCGACAAGGGCAGGGTCACTTGGCTCCAGGCGGTCGAGGAGGTGAATGTCGCGGCCCAGAAGTCCCCATCCGGTTGGACCTGACTCACGAAACCGGCCTGCAAGGTCATGGGGACGCTCGATCGGATCCAGAAGGAGACTCCCACCAATCCGGAGGATAAGTCGGTCACGCCTGGCGAGAGGGCCGCGGCGGCGTCCCAGCCGTTTTGGCCGTCGACGGACGCTCCGCTCCCGCTGAACATCAGGGAATAGGACGTGCCGTTGGCCCCGCCCGCGACAACCGAGAGCCCCGTACTCGCGGCCGTTCCCCAGGTGTAGGCCGTCCAGGCGCCTCCCCCGAAGGTCGTCAGGTTTCCGTCCTCCAGGTCATCCACAACCCGGCAATAGGTGGTGGAAACAGGCGTGGGGGTGTGCGTGGGGGTTTGGGTGAACGTGGAAGTCCGTGTAAAAGTGGGTGTGGGTGTGCCGACGAAAGGGGTACCCGTGACCGTCGGGGTAAAGCTGGCCGTGAAAGTCGGCGTGAAGGTCGCGGTGGGGGTCGCCGTTCCGAATACCGGGGATCCCGTTGAGGTGAACGTCCAGGTTACGGTCGGAGTGGGCGTCAAGGATCGGGTGAAGGTCGGGGTGTAGGTGTTGGTCGAGGTATTCGTCCGGGTCGAGGTAGGCGTGGGGGTTTGCGTGGGGGTTGGGGTTTTCGTGGAAGTCGGTGACCCGGTCCGCGTGAAGGTGAAGGTCGGCGTGTAGGTCAGCGTATAAGTGGGAGTGCTGGTCTGGGCCTGGAGAACGCCCACCGCGAAGAATGTCCCGATGACACAAAAGACCCTGACCCAGCTTGCGATTCGGCCCATATCATCCTCCCCATCCACGACGTTCGATTGGTTCCACCTTATGGATCTGTTCCTAATGACTTGTTGCACGGCAAAATCGTTTTATTCCCTTTATTTTATGGCAGTTTTTAGACGCAAGGCAGGCTGTGTGCCAAATCGCAGGAACCTAGGCCCGGACAATCCCAATGGATCAATGCAAGACCAGAACTTTGGCGACCTGTTGGGTGGTTTTAAAGGGCGTCACGATCCTGAAGGCGGCCAAATAAACCCCATTGGCGACAGGTTTTCCCGAATCGTCCTTGCAGTCCCAAACGAAAATCTCGTCTTGGGCCCCTTGGATCGGGCGGCTTTCCTGGTGGAGGCACCGGGAGGCGGTCGAGTAAATCCTGCAATCCACCTTTTGATAGGGTCCGCCGTCCACCTCAAACCGCACCACCCCGCCATGGCAGGGGTTCGGATAAGCCCGAGGCCGGCAGGGCCCGGCGTGGGGTTTGGGCGTGGGAGTGGGCGTCCAGGACGCGGTCACCGTCGCGGTCGGGGTGTAGGTCGGGGAGGGCGTCGGCGTCAGGGTGAATGTGGAGGTCGATGTCGGTGTGAAGCTCGCGGTGGGGGTGCTGGTCGCCGTGAAGGACGGCGTGGGGGTCGGGGTAGTGGTGGGGGTACATGTCGGCGTCAGTGTCGGGGTAGGGGTGGGCGATAAGGTGTAAGTCGGGGTGTAACTGGGCGTGAGAGTGGGGGACGCTTGGAAACAATTCGCCGTCCCGAAGGCGCACATCTCGAAGGTCAACCCGTGAAAAGTGGTTTGGTTGACCAATCGGAAAGCCAGGACGTTCGGGCCGGCCGCCAGGAAAGCCGGATCCGGGGTCAGGGACACGCAACGGGTATAAAGCCAACTATCGCCGTTATAGGGCCCCTCGAATTTTCCCAAGTAGTGCCCGTTCAGCCAGGCCTCAAGGACGTTGTCCCCGCTGAGGCTGAGGGAGACAGCCGTGACGGCCAAGCCGGCGGGAAGGTTGAACTCCGAGCGGAAATAGGCGTCCGCGAGGGACGTAGGCAGTCCGTCGCCCTCGGGAGCGGCCCAACCCTGGTTCAACCCGGAAGTCCCACAGGGGGCGATCCATTCCCCCGGGGGATTCGTCACGACTTGAGCGGGGGCCCAACCGATCCCGGCGAGGTACGTCGGATCGGTCCAGGACTTGGATTGGGCATCCAGGCCCGGCGCGCTGTTGCCCGGGTCGAAATACACCCGAAGGTTCCCCGAGGTGCTGGAGACGCACCAGGACCCCGGGCAGCTGCCCGTCACAGTACCCGTCGGGGTCGCCGTGAAGGTCGCGGTCGGTGTCGCTGTGGGCGAGGGGGAGGGGGTCCAATTGGGGTCCAGGTTGCAGACGCACTGCGCCGGATCGCCCGGCGTCACGGTGGTGAAGCAGTACATCATGCCGGCGCTGTTGCTGGTGAAGAGATCGCCGTTGTCCTCCGCCCAATCGACATAGGACAATTCCGCCCCATGGTGGAACCGCCATTCGATCTTCCCCGTCTGGCCGTTCATGCCGTAGAAGTCGCCGTGGCAGGCCGATATGAACACGTGCCCGCAGACGACGTAGGGGCTGGATCGGGCGAAGTTTCCCGTCGTCAGGGTGTTCCAGACGATCCTCCCCGTGTGGATGTCGAGTCCCCGGACGCGCCAGGAATCCCCCGGCACCACCAGGATGCCGCCGCAGAGGGCCATGTCCCCGTTGGACTCGCCCAACTGGTCGCTGACCCAGACGAGCCCGCCGTCGGATTTCCGGCGGCACTCCACGCTGCCGGAGATGTGGTTGTTATAGACACAGTTGTTGTCCACGACCACCGTGGAATAACGCGGCGTTCCCCCGCTGATCTTCCAGACCACGGCTCCGGTGGTCGAGTCCAGGCAATAAAGCCAGCCATCCGAAGTGGGCAGGTAGATCCTTCCCACGTCATAGGCCGGCGTGCAGGTGCCGATGTGGTACCAGTCGGAATTGGGAAGCCCCGGCGGGAAATCAAGGTTCCAAATCGTTTCACGGGTGTCCGGGTTGATGCATCGGAAACCCCATCCCCCCGTGCCGATGAACAGCTTCCCCTCCGCGTAGAGCGGCGCCGAAATCTGGAAAGGATAGGCCGAGGGCGGTCCCGGAATGTAGCGCCATTGGACGGTCCCGGTCGCCGGGTCGAGCGCCAGGAGGTCTCCGCTGGTCGCCCCGGCGTAGACCAGGTTCCGGTCGGGGTCATAGGTCGGGGTGTTGTAGAACTCGAACAGCCCTGTCCCGTTCCAGGTCCAGGCCTCGCTTCCATCGGACCTCAGGCGGCAACGGATCCCGTAGGAATAGGCTTGGATCACCCGGTCCTCCAACAGCACCGGCCCCCCCACGGGCCATCCGATATCCTGGCAGGATGGTTTCGCCCATTTGACCGAGACGGGATTGGAGAAGGTCGAGGCGTTGAGGCTGTGGTTCTCCCGTCTCAGGGAACCGGATTCCATGGGATATATTCCGGCCCGGCCCGGCGCCGCGCAGGCGCCGAGCATCGCGAGTATCAGGAGCTTCCTCATGGGCATCCTCCCTGGCTGGACGTGGGCAGGACAAGGCTCGCGGGTGGGCGAAGGGGCGGGGGGGCAACCGGCCATAGGAGCGGGTTATTGGTTGTCCCACGGATGATCATGGCCGGAGTGTCCCATTCGGGTGGCAGGCCGGACATCCGGGTTTGGACGTCCTGCACCAAAGCGGCCCAAGGGACACCCAGGGAGGCCGCCACCGCGTCCCAGCCCATGTTCAGCCGCGCGGCCATGATGCTGGAGACGGAGCATCCGCACATCACCGCCATCCTCACGACGAGGTAGGTCGTGAAGGAATCCATCCGATACGCCCGTACCTGTTGGACCAGGAAGGTCTCGGCGCCCAGGGCCGCGGCCACCTGGTTGATCGGAACCACGTAGATGTTCCCGTCGGGCTCGGGGGTGGCGCCCGGCGTCCCAAAGTACGTCGCGCTGGGGGTCGGAGCCTGGTTCGGGGCGGCCAGGCAAACTTCGTCGAGCCACACGGTAACCGGGGCCGCGTCTTGTCCCTGGCATTTGAATTCCAACGCGCCCACCGAGGAAAGGGCGATCATCCGGTTGACGGGGGTTCCGGCGCCCGTTTGGGTCATGGAGGCCACTGGGAGCGTGAGGTAGTTCCACCCCGTTGTGGCCGAGAACCCCATCCCGAAATCGTCCCCGTCCGTGACGAAACTCGAGCTGAAGCCGACCCGCAGGTTCACCGGGGAGGAAGCCTTGACCCAAAAAGCCACCGCGGTCAGGGCCGAAAGGTCCTCAACGCTTGAGCCTGTGCCCCGAAGCCCCCAGGTGGAGGCGTTATCCACGGAGGCGTTGGACCCTCCGAACTGGAGGCACCGACTGGTTCCGTTGGCTCCTCCCGGGACGTTCGACGGGGATGTCACCGAGGCGGCCCCTTGGGCTATGCCGGACCAAGTACCGCCCAACAGGTTGATGAGGGTCCCCGACTCGAAATTGTCCATGGGCATGCAGGTGTTGACGACCCAAAAATTCGTGGGGATGGGGGTTGGGGTCATCGTGTCGGACGCCCAGGGAGTCGGGCTGATCGTCGGGGTGAAGCTGGGGGACCAAGTCGGTGTACAGGTGGGGGACCCGAGCGATCCCCCGCACAAGTCGGGAAGGGAGGTCGGCGTCCAGGCGGGGGATAGTTGGATCGTTCCGGTGATCGTCGGGGTTTGGGTGGGTGTCGGTGTATTCGTGTTTGTGATCGTACTGGTTTTCGTCAACGTAAAAGTGAGGGTTTGGGTCGACGTGAAGGTGGAAGTCGCGGTCTGGGCCTGAATCCCGGCTCCGGCCGAAAGGAGACCTAGGGCTCCTGTAAGGAATAAACGGGTTTTCCAGCCTTGCATAACGATCTCCCGCCAGACGATTCGCCAAGACTGAGTCGGTCAAGCCGTCCAGGTGCTAAGTATGGTTGTAGTTGATCCCGGTTTATTCCAGAAAACCTAACCTTTTGATTGCGCGGGGGGATTAGTCCCCAGGAAAGATCCATTCCCTAATCGGATCAACCTTCACGATTAATTCAAGGCCTTTGGATGCAGGACCCATGCCAAAACATGGACGGTTCCATCTGAATGCGGGCCGCCTCAATAACGAGCGGTTATAACGAGAAACCATCCTCGACGGTCCAATCCATTCGCTCAATCCCCGCGATTATCCGCTCCATACCCCAATCCCTATTTGTCCATTGTCTGACAGTTCCTTAACCCAAGGAATTTTGGAAACGGCCAAATTTATGGGCTATAGCGTTGAAAAGTCCAAAATAAAAAACCCCGCCGGGTTTTGACACCCGGAGGGGTTCTGACTTTTTTTATATGACCTGGATCAGGAGCAACCGCTCGAGGTGCCGCAGTTCAGGCACTTATAGCAGGCCGCGCTGCGCACCATGATCGTCCCGCAGGACGGGCAGGGGGGCGCGTCGGCCTGGGACACGAACACCCGCTTCTCATGGCTTTCCACACCTTGGGCCGTGGTTTGCGCCGCGGTCAGGGCCGGACCCGCCTCGGTTGGGGTCGGGGTGGGCAGGGCGTCCCCGATGGGCACTTCCGCCGTCTCCGCCGCTCCCCGCTCCCCCGCCGGCAGGAACTTCAGGGCCAGCCAACGGAAGATGTAGTCGGTGATGGACTTGGCGAACCGCACCTCGGGGTTGTTGGTGATGCCGGAGGGCTCGTAGCGGCTATGGCTGAACTTGTCGATCAGCACCCGCAAGGGCACGCCGTACTGCAGGGCCAGGGACACCGCCGTGGCGAAGGAATCCATCAGGCCGGAGACCGTGGAGCCTTCCTTCGACATGACGATGAAGAGCTCTCCCGCCGTGCCGTCCTCGAACTTGCCCACGGTGATGTAGCCCTCGTGGCCCGCGATCGAGAACTTGTGGGTGATGGCCTCCCGCTCGTCCGGCAGGCGGCGGCGGACCGGCTTCGGCACCTTAGCCGTCACGGCGCCGTCCTTGCCCGTGTTGAGGGGTTGGGTGCGCTTGCAACCGTCCCGGTAGACCGCCACGGCCTTGAGGCCGAGCTTCCAGGACTGGATGAAGGCCTCCATGATGTCCTCAACCGTGGCGTCGTTCGGCAGGTTGACGGTCTTGGAGATGGCGCCCGACAGGAAGGGTTGGGTGGCGCCCATCATGCGGATGTGGCCCATGTAATGGATGGACCGGGTGCCGTTCATGGGCTTGAAGGCGCAGTCGAACACCGGCAGGTGCTCCGGTTTCAGGTTGGGCGCGCCCTCGATGGTGTCATGGGCGTTCAGGTAGGCCAGGACATCCTCGACCTGGTTCGGGCTGTAGCCCAGGTGCTGGAGGGCCTCCGGCACGGTCTGGTTGACGATCTTGATCAAGCCGCCGCCCACGAGCTTCTTGTACTTCACCAGTGCGATGTCCGGCTCGATGCCAGTGGTGTCGCAGTCCATCATGAAGCCGATGGTGCCGGTCGGGGCCAGGACGGTGACCTGCCCGTTGCGGTAGCCGTGCTCGCCGCCGAGGGCCAGCACCTCCTTCCAGACCTTCTGGGCGCCCATGTACAGCTCGTCGGGCACCCCCGCCCGGGAGATCTTCGAGGCGGCCTGCATGTGCATCTTCATGACGCCCTGCATGGGCTCCTGGTTGCGTCCGTAGCCCGGGAACGGGCCGACTTCCCTCGAGATGTTGGCGCTCATGAGGTTGGCCCGGCCGTGCATCACGCTGGTGACGGCGGCGGCGTAGTTTCGGCCCTCCTCACTGTCGTAGGGCAGGCCCCGGCTCATCAACAGCGCGCCCAGGTTGGCGTAGCCCAGCCCCAGGGGACGGTAATCCCAGGAATTGCGCTCGATGGCCTTGGTCGGGTAGCTGGCGTTGTCGATGAGGATTTCCTGGGCCAGGATGGTCACGTCCACCGCGTGGTGGAAGGATTCCAGGTCGAACTCGCCCTCGTCGGTGCGGTACTTCATGAGGTTGAGGGAAGCCAGGTTGCAGGCCGAGTCGTCCAGGTACATGTACTCGGAGCAGGGGTTCGAGGCGTTGATGCGGGCCGTGTTGGGGCTGGTGTGCCAGCGGTTGACCGTGGTGTCGAACTGCATGCCCGGGTCGCCGCAGATCCAGGTGGCCTCGGCGATCATCTTGAGCATCTCTCGGCCGTTGTAGGTGTCCATCGGCCGGCCGTCCATGCGGGCCTTCGTGGAGAAACTCTCGCCGTCGAGGGCCGACTGCATGAACTCGTCGGTCACGCGCACCGAGTGGTTGGCGTTCTGGAACTGGATGGAGTCGTAGGCGCCGCCCACGACGTTGAACCCGCCGTTGTAGCCGGCCTCGATCAGGGTCCAGGCCTTCTTCTCCTCCTCGGCCTTGCACTGGATGAAGTCCACCACGTCGGGGTGGTCGATGTCGAGGATGACCATCTTGGCGGCCCGGCGGGTCTTGCCGCCGCTCTTGATGACGCCCGCGAAGCTGTCGAACCCGCGCATGAAGGACACCGGGCCGGAGGCCGTGCCGCCGCCCGAGAGGCTTTCCCGGCTGGACCGGAGCGACGAGAAGTTCGTGCCGGTGCCGGAGCCGTACTTGAAGAGCATGCCCTCGGTCTTGGCCAGGTCGAGGATGCCCTCCATGCTGTCCTTCACCGAGTTGATGAAGCAGGCCGAGCACTGCGGCCGGGCCTCGAGGCCGACGTTGAACCAGACCGGCGAGTTGAAGGCCATCTTCTGGTGGACCAGTAGGTGGGTGAGTTCCTCATGGAAGACCTTGGCGTCCTCGTCGCTGGCGAAGTAGCCCTGGTCCTTTCCCCACTCCAGGATGGTGTCGGCCACCCGGCGGATCAATTGCTTGACGCTTCGCTCGCGCTCGGAGGTGTTGACCTTGCCGTGGAAGTACTTGGACACCACGATGTTCGTGGCGGTCTGGGACCAGCCCTTCGGGATCTCGACGTCGCGCTGCTCGAAGATGACCTTGCCGTTCTCGTCGGTGATGGCGGCGGTCCGGAGTTCCCATTCAACCTCGTCGAAGGGATGGATGCCCTTTTGGGTGAAGTGGCGACGGATCTTCAGGCCACCGTCGCGGGAAAAGGTGTTGGGGCGGACGAAAGGCTGGGTGGATTGGCTCGTCTTCGACATGCATCCTCCTGAAAAAACTCTCGGCGGCCAGGCGCGTTCTCAGCTACCCGGGCACATGGAAAAACAAAAGGTCCCCAAAGGTTCAAGTGTGAGTCGTTGGCATTGCGTTTTATCGGGCCGACTCCAGGGCGTCGGCGGGCCCATCCTTACCGGGTCTCAAAACGAGAGCCCGATACCCCCTGCTTCTTGGTCCTCAGGGTCGGGACCAAGTCATCTGCGTTACAACCGGTCTTTCGCTACTGTTTAAACGGTTGAACTGGCGTTTTCCGGGCGCCAGTCCGCGTAATCCCCCTATTAACACAACATTTAGGTGATCCAAAGGGTTATAGCCACCAGGACTAGGGTTGTCAAAGCAAATTTCGATGCTTTTCCCTCGGTTTTGCAACGATTTTCACCCACTGGAAGCGGCTGAGGGGCCACATTCACACAAGGGCTGGTATTTCATCAAGTCCAGGGATGAAAGTTTTCAGGTGAACCGGGTCTGTAGCGTGGGCCCGGAACGCCCATTTCCTTTCACTTTTTTTGTCAATCGTTTGTGACCTGGCTCAGGCTTTTTGTTTTCAAACGCCCTTGGCTTTGAGTTCGGCGGTGAGGGCCTCGTAGCCCTTCTTGCCCAAGAGGGCGAACATATTCTTTTTGTAGGCCTCCACCCCGGGCTGGTCGAAGGGGTTCACCCCGAGCATGTAACCGGAAACGCCGCAGGCGACCTCGAAGAAGAAGAACAGGTATCCCAGGTGGTAGGCGTCCAGCTTCTCGACCATCAACTTGAGGACCGGCACCCCGCCGTCGGCGTGGGCCACCGAGGTGGCGCGCATGGCCTGCTCGTTGACCCAAGCGAGGGGCTTGCCCGCCAGGAAGTTCAAGCCGTCTTTATCCGCCGCGTCCTTGGGGACCTTCAGGTCCACGGCTTCCTTCTTGATCCAGAGGACGGTCTCCATCATCACGCGCTTCCCCTCCTGAAGGTACTGGCCCATGCTGTGGAGGTCGCTGGTCAAGTCCACGCTGGCCGGGAAGAGGCCCTTGCCTTCCTTGCCCTCGGACTCGCCGTACAACTGCTTCCACCACTCGGCCACGAAGTGCAGTTCGGGGCGGTAGTCGGCCAGCACCTCCACGGACTTGCCCTTGCGGTACAGCGCGTTTCGAAGCAGGGCGTATCGGATCGCCGGGTTGACCGCGGCGTCGCGCAGGGCGCAGGCCTTGGCCGCGTCCCCGGCCCCCTTCAGGAGCGACTTGATGTCCACCCCGGCGGCGGCCAGGGGCAACAAGCCCACGGGCGTCAGAACCGAGAAGCGCCCGCCCACGTCGTCGGGGATCACGAAGGTCGGCCATCCCTCGGCGTCCGCCATGCCCTTGAGGGCGCCCTTGGCCTGGTCCGTCACCGCCACGATGCGCTTGCCCGCCTTCTTGGCGCCGATGGACTTGATCAGCCAGGCCTTCAGGATTCGGAACGCCACGGCGGGTTCCGTCGTGGTGCCCGACTTGGAGATGACGATGAGACCGGTCTTCTTGGGGTTCAGGTTGTCCATCAACGCGGACATGGAGGTGGAGGACAGGTGGTGCCCGGCGTAGTGGACCCGGCACTTGGGGGACCCGAGGGCCTCCAGGGCCGCGCGGGTGCCCAGGTAGGACCCCCCGATGCCGATGCAGACCACGTCCTCGCACTTCTCCGTGAGTTTCTTGGCGGCCTTGAGGATCGCCGGCACCTGCTTCTGGGCGGCGAACGGGAGGTTGAGCCAACCGAGGAAGTCATTGCCCCGTCCGGTCTTGTTCACCAGGGTGTCGAGGGCCTTGAGCGCCTCGGGCTCGAGGGCCTGGAGTTCCTGGTCGGTCACGAAGGACTTGAGGGAGGAGATGTCGAGGGTCAGGGCGGGCATGGGAGATCCTTTCGATGGTCCAAGCGGGCCCCCCGGTTTTGGAAAGGCCTTTCCCGGGATGTTACCCGGGGTTCACTTGGTTTTATTCTTCGGGGGTGGGGGAAGGGGCGGGGTTCGAAGAGGGCATATTTTATACGGGTTTCGGCCGATTCAAGCGACTTCCTTCAGATTTAACACGGGCCGGGAAAGGGTGGTGCGGACCATCAATGCGCCGTCCTTATAACGGAATGTAGGGAGTGTTTCCCTTGGCCGTTGACAGCCCCTTCGGGCCTGTTAGGGGCTCTGCCCCTATAGACCCCGAAGCAACTTTTCAATCCGGTTCCAGTCCACCTTGGGGAATGTCGGTGGATAAGGACCCGGGGCCTGTTCCCAACCGGTGGATAAGTGGTTGGGGAATGGGGTTGCCGACGATAACCCCAACCGCAGGGTCCGGCCCCATCAAATCAAGGCCGATGGAGAAGCGATAGATTAAATAAGTAACTTAATACCGCCAACGGAGGGATCAATAAAACAACCAATGACGATGTCGAATGTATTGAAAAAAGCGAGGTCAAAACAACCAAGCCGGCCGCGATGGCAAAACGACGGGTTTCGGAATAAGCCTTTCGGAAATACGCTTCACCGGACTTATGGCCCGCTGCTTTTATCAATAGGGAAAAATGGATGATAGATGAAAAATAAAGGCAGAAACACAAAAACGATCCAAACCAGAACGCATCGGCAAAGAATTGGCTAAATTGAATGACCCCTTTCAAAATAATCGCGCGTCCTAAAAAACTCGCGGAAATAACCAAACCCTCTATCAGAACAAACAACCCGAGCTTCAATTTCAAATCATTTACATTGGTGGCCGTGGATTTCAAAGTGGGCCTTAGCGCAGGGTTAGACCTTGAACTTCTCCACGATGGTCTTCAAGTCGCGGGCGATGCGGTTCAGTTCCGCGAAGGCCGCCGTCATGGATTCCAGGCTGGCGGAATGCTCCTCGGTCGAGGCCGAGACCTCCTCGGTGGAGGCCGCGTATTCCTCGCTCACGGCGTTGATCTCCTGGATGCTCTGGACGGCCTGCTGGGCCCGCTGGCGGTGGTGCTCCACCAACCCGGAGATCTGCCGGCCCCGCTCGTCCACCTGGTTCACCACCTCGACGATCTCGGCGAGGGACTCGCCCATGTCGCGCATGGCGTTGCGGGCCTGGTCGGACTCGGAGGCGCCCAGCTCCATGGAGGCGGCGGCCGCCTGGGTGTCCTCGCGGATCTGAAGGACGATGGCGGCGATTTCCTTGGTGGCGTTGGCCGATTCCTCCGCCAACTTGCGGATCTCCTCGGCCACCACGGCGAAGCCCTTGCCCTGTTCCCCGGCCCGCGCGGCCTCGATGGCGGCGTTCAGGGCCAGGAGGTTGGTCTGGCCCGCGATGCCCGTGATGAGGTCCACCACCCGGCCGATGCGGCGCCCCTTCTCGTGAAGTTGGTTCATGGACCCGGAGGCCTTCTTGAGGGTCTCGTTGAGGCGCGTCATGCGGTCCATGGTGCTGTGGGCCAGCTTGCCGCCGTCCTGGGCGGTCTCAGCGGCCTTGCCGGCGGCCTGGGCGGCTTCCTGCGAGCGGGTCGCCACTTCCTTCATGGCCTCCAGCATCTTCTGCATGTTGTCGTGCACGTCGGACACCTTGGAGGCCTGCTCCTCGGCCCCCTTGGAGATCTGCTGGACGGTCGTGGTGACCTCTTCCCCCATGGAGTTCATCTGGTCGGTGACGCCCGCGAGGTTCTTGACCTGCATGACCACCAGGTCGGCCTGCTGGCGAACGGTCAGGATCAGGTCCCGGATGTTGTCCACGAAAAGGTTGAAGCCCTCGGCCATTTCCCCGATCTCATCGTCGCTGCGTTGGATGATCTTGCGGGTGAGGTCGGCCTCGCCCCGGCCGATGGCCATCAGCTCGTTCTTCATCTCCCGGATGGGCCGTACCACGAAGAAGATCAGGGCGGGGGTGAGGGTCAGGTTCACGAAGAGGGCCACGATCAGGACCATCCCGAAAATGTGGATGGCGGCCTGCAGGGCGTCCCGGGACAGGTCGGCGGCCGGCACCAACGATTGGAAAACACCCTGCGTCGATTCGACCCCCAGGGGGGCGGTGAAGAGGATCTGGCGGGAGACGCCCGTCCCGATCATGCGGGTCTTGGTATGCCGGGTCGCCAGGACGAACTTGACGTCCTCCGCCCGTTCCCGGTCCAGCGACCGCCAACCCGGCGCGGAGGCTTCCGCCCAGAGGGCGCCCTTGGCGTCGTAAAAGGCGGCCCAGGGCGACTGCATCCGCATGCGCACCTGGCCCAAGGCCTCGGCCACGTCGCTTACGCGGTCGTCGCGCAGGGCGGGGGCCGCCAACTCGCTGAACCCCAGGGCCACGGACTCAAACTGCTCGGTCTTGCGGGCGACCTGTTCCTCCCATCGGTCCCTCAAGGTAAAGACCGCGAGGGCGGCCTCCACGGCGATGATGGAGGCCGTGACGAGGACGGCGATTCGGATCCAAAGTTGACGGTGCATGTTGTTCTTTCAGGTCGAACCGATGGGGGTCAAGTCCCGCTTAAGAAAGACCCCTTATCTTAACCTCAAATCACCCTCCCGAAAACCCGGAGCCGTCCGGGTCCTTCAGGTTTTCGAGTCCTCATCCAGCCACATGGTGGACATGGCCTTCAGGCGGTCCGCCACCAGGGGCAGGACCTCCAGCAATTGGCGGACTTCCGCCTCGGTATTGGACTTCCCCAGGCTGACCCGAACCGCTTCCTTGGCCTGGTTCTTGGTGCGGCCCATGGCCAAAAGCACATGGGAGGGCCCCCCGCCGCCCGTTGCGCAGGCCGCGCCCGTCGAGACCGCGAAGCCCTTGGCGTCGAGTCCGTGCACCAGGGTCTCCCCCTCGATGCCGGGCAGGTGGAGGTTCAAAAGGCCCGGTAGGCGCTCTTCCTGGGAGGCGGGTCCAACCAGTTCGATCTCGGGCAGGCGCTTCTTCAGGCCGTCCCAAAGGATTTGCGTGAGCGCGTTCAACCGCAATTTTTCGCCCGTTAGGTGGTGGCAAGCCTTTGCCGCGGCCTCTCCCAAGCCCACGGCGCCCGCCACGTTCTCGGTCCCTCCCCGCCGACCCCGTTCCTGTCCCCCGCCGTGGACGAGGGGCGCCAATTCCACCCCCCGGCGCTGGAAGAGGAAACCTGAACCCTTGGGCCCATGGATCTTATGCCCGGAGACCGAGAGCAGGTCCACGAAGTCCCTCTCGACGTCGATCAGGAGCTTGCCGTAGGCCTGGACGGCGTCGGTATGGAAAAGCACCTTGCGGCTTCGACAGGTCTTCCCGATCTCCCGGAAGGGTTGGATCGTCCCGACCTCGTTGTTGGCCGCCATGATGGAGACGAGGATGGTCTCGGCCCGGAGGGCCTTCTCGACCGTGTTGGGGTCCACCCGCCCCGAGGAATCCACTGGGACCTGGGTGATCTGGAACCCCTGCCGAGCGAGCCAAGCGCAGGCGTCCAGTACGCAGTGGTGCTCCACCGCGGAGATGATCAGGTGGGACCCCCGTTCACGCAGGGCCCAGGCCACGCCCTTAAGGGCGGCGTTGACGGCCTCGGTGCCGCCCGAGGTGAAGACGATTTCCTTCGGGTCTGCGTTCAGGGTCAGGGCCACCTGCTCGCGGGCGCGGTCCATAAAGCCGTGGGCGTCCCGGCCCATGGCGTAAAGCGAGGAGGGATTGCCGAAGTGCAGGTCGAAGGTGGGCTTCATGGCCTCCAGGGCGTCCGGGTCCAGGGGCGTGGAGGCGGCGTGGTCGAAATAAATCATTCGGCTGGGGTCCTCAGCTTTTTCGGTTATCTCAAGATCCCCCTGAGTATAACGGACCCCAAGACGGTTCGGCATTCCCGAAAGGCAAGAAAATCCGGGCAAACGGCAAAGTTTTTCACCACCAAGTTCACCAAAAAAGCCTTCGGTTCCCTTGGTGGTCTTGGTGCACTTGGTGGTGAAAAGGTTTGAGCCGTCAGCCTTCGGCTAAGGGCGCAACCGCGCTTACCCGGAAAAACTGTGGGTCCCATGGCGTCGATCATGAATTGGAAAGGGAATTAAGGCAGGGCGGCCAGGGCGGCATCAAGAATCCCCTCGTCGAGGCCCCATTCCCGATAGCCCTGACGCATCTGCATCAGGTAGGCGGTATTGGGGATCCCTGGGGCGGACTGGGGGTCCGCCAGTCGGTAGGCCACGGCTGGGTGGGTCGCGCCGTCGTCGGTGGCGACTTGGACGTCGAAGGGCTCGTAGAGGCCCCGTTCCACCGCCTCGGCCCGGTCCACGTGCCGCACCGTGGACTCCGGCAGTTCATAAAGGAGGCCCGGGACTTGGCCCGAGGGGTCCAGCAATAGGTCGGCCACCGCGCCGCGGCGTTCGAGGGACTTGCCCCGGAAAGCCAAGCGGTACCCGGACAGGACCGCCCGGGTGAAGGGGCGGTTACCCATCAACCGGCGCTCCATCTGGCTGCGGTGGAGCGCGGAGCCGATCGCGAAAAGGTAGGGCAACTCAAGGCCTCCCCAAAAAGTCAAAACAAAAAGCCAAAGTTGGTCGCAACCACAGATGCACACATCCCGCGCCCATTTAACGATTCATTGGACGCGGGATAGTCCCACCCTCCATATCATGGAAAAAAGGCGGGACAGTTTCACACAGATTCGGGTTGTTGGCTTTACCCTGAATCTAAAGCTTAATCGGTGTGTATCCGTGTTCATCTGTGGCAAAAACTTTTTCGGTCTTTACTCCGTGGTGGATATGGGTGTCAGGGTTGCGCGGAAGCGGGCTCCAGTTTCTTGGGGAGCGGCGGCACGAAGAGTTTCGACCCAAAGGGCGAGACCTCCGACGACAGCCTCACCCGCGCCGGGGCCCCCTCCTGGCAGAGGCGAACCTCGAGGTACCGGTCGCCCAGCGGGTTGGCGGCCCCCACCGTGGCCTGGTTGGAGCCCTCCGACAGGTTGAAGGTCTTGTGGAACTCCGTGGGGGGGACGTTCTTCCAGGTCCCGTCCGAGGCGTCCAGGGCGGCCTCCAGACGGGCCTCGCGGCCCGGGTCCTCATTCACCACCGTGACCGTGAGGAGCCAATACCACTCATGGGGCACGCGGATCTGGATCCAACGGCACTCGTCACCCGCCAAGACCCAATTGATGTCCTCGAAGGGACTGATCGTCGTGGGTTTTTCCTGCGTCCCGACCGGCCCCGTCCGTTGGTCGATGTCCGGCTTGCGGGACAACCCGATCTGCCGGAAGGTGCCCCGGCATCCCGCGAACGCAAGCGGGCCCGCGAGGACGAGCAGCAGGGCGAGGCCCCGGCGGAACCGAAGGGCCCGGCCGGGCCCGGCGGCCCCGGATTTTGGAGAACCGATGTCTTGACGCTTCATCCCGCACTTCCTCGCGAAACTTCTTTGGATGAGACCCTCAGAGGCTCTTGAACGACGCCTGGGGGTAGTAATGTTCCAGGATCCCCCGAAAGGACTTCCCCAGTTTGGCCAACCCCCGGGCCCCGACCTGGCACATACCGACGCCGTGGCCCCAACCGCCCCCGTAAACCCAGACCTCCCGCAGTCGGCCCGACGGGGACCGCCAGTCCTCCAGCCAGAAGAGGTTGCTTCGGATGCCACCCAGGATGCCCCGGACCGAGTCCCGGGTAAAGTCCTTCGACCCGCTTTCCCCGACGAAAGTCACCCGACCAACCCACCCCGCGGTGGAACGCCCCATCACCCGGACGCTCTGGAGGGGGCCCAATTCCCTCAACTTCTCGGCTGCCTCCAGGTCCGCCGCGCTCACCGGATAGGTCCAACGGAATTGCTGGTATCCCTTAAGGTCAGCCGCCTTGCAATAGGCGTCCGGCTCGGTCAAGACCCATTCCTTCAGCTCATGGGGGGCCAGGGGAAACACCGCCTTCACCTGATGCGGGTCGAAGTCGGCCACGCCGCTGCCCGGCAGGTCGTAACCCCAGGCCTCACGGTAGCTTTGGGAATGGCCGCCGCATTGCGCCGAGTAAACCGCCGGGAAAGGCCGGCCGTCGCGCCACAGGACGACGCCCGCGGTCTCGGCCACGGCCTGGTTGGTGGCGGACCGCTCGGCCTTGATGCCGACATAGGCTTGGCAGTGCACCTCATCACAGACGTCGAAACCCTCCCGGTTGTGTCGCCCCATCTTGGAAAGGCCCTCGGTCCGGGCCGCCACCGCCTGGGCCTTGAGGGCCTCCAGGGGCCAGGAAGCCGGCATTTCAGAGGGGAGGACCCCCGCCACGTAGGCTTCCAGCGACACCCGGTTGACCACGGCGAACCCGAGTCCGGGCCCCGGGTGGATCTCGATCAACCCCCGGTAGAACCGGTCCTCCTCCGAGGCGAAGAAATACCCGGATCCGGTCTCCACGGCGTGGAGCGCCACCGTATGTTCCCGCTCCATGGGTTCGAACCAGATCCGCCGGTCGAAGGTCATTAAGGTGACGCCCTTGGCGTCCATCACGACCCCGGACCCGCCGTTGGGCTGGTCCTCGGGGGGCGCCAAGGGGTTGTCCCCCGTCAAGGCGATCAGGGTCGGCACGGGGATCGGGGCCCGGTTCCCCTGGGGCTTTTTCGCGTCCCTCCAGACCACTACGTAATCCGTGTCGGAGGCCAACCGCCGAAGGGGCGTCCCCGCCGGGGTGCTGACCTGCATCACGCCGCCGCACCTCAGGACGAGGCGGTGGAGATGGGTCTCCACACCGACCCGAACGGTGATGGGCGAGGACGGCAGGGGCGTTTCCGACAGGGGTTTGAGTTCCTTCCACTTCCGGGTGCGCTCGGCTTTCTGCAGCCGCTCGGTCGAGGGGGCCCGTCGCACCAGGGCCCTCTTCTCTTCCGCCAGGGCGGTGTCCCACGGGGAGGCCGCCACCGCCCGCTCGTATCGGGCCAAAGCCTCGGCGGTCGCCCCGCGCTTCTTGAAGAGCCGCGCCAAACGGACATGCAGGTCCCGGTAGCTCGGCTCGTATTTGAGCGCGGACAAGTAGGACTGCTCGGCGTCCTTGTTGTCCTTCAGGGCCTCCTGGCATTCGCCGAGGAGCCTGTAGGCCGCGGCGTCGCCCGGCACCTGTCGCACCAGGGCGTTGAAGGCCCAACGGGCCGCCTGCCAATGGGCGCGCGCCTCTTTCCCCCCGTCCATCGCCAGGACCCGGTGGGACAAGCCCTCGTACCAAAGGGCGTCCGGGTCTTGGGGGTTGTCCTTCAGGATCAGGTCGAGGGCTGAAAGCGCGCTCTCGGGATGCCCGGCCCGGGCGAGGCAGGCGGCGGCTTCCACGGGAACCCTCGGGTCTCCCTCCAGGGTGGCGGCGCGGGAATAAAGCGCGGCGGCGGCCATGGGGTCGTCGGACTCTTCCCGCACCGCGGCTTCTTCCCTCACCAATGCGGCATCGGCGGGATGGTCCGCCAGGGCGGTTTCCAACTCGACGATGGCGGCCGACAGGTCCCCTTGGGCGAAGTCCTCGGCGGACTTGCGGGTCGGGCTCCCGGCCCAGGCCCCGATCGGGCCGAGGACCGCGAGGGCGATCAGGATGTGGAGGACTCGTCGCACTCAATGCCTTTCAAGCTAAAACCATTTACACCACAGAGGCCGATTTATTGAATTAAGAGCATCACTAATAATTAGCTGCAACCCTCGCCCCTTGGGGGAGAGGGTAGGGTGAGGGGTGTAAACGCCAGGCATTGCCACCCCCATCCCTTCCTTCTCCCCACAATGGAGAAGGAGAGCAAATATTCAGATGCGCCCTTAACGAAAATTTTTAACCCCGTGTCTCCGTGTCCCCGTGGTGAAAACTTTTTTTGCCGTCTAAAACAAAAAACCCCTGGCCCGGCGGGCCAAGGGCTCAACGCATCCCCTCTTCAAGGGGTCACGGTCGCGGCGTTCCCCCCCAGGCTCTTCTCGTCCCGGGTGGCCCAATACCCCGAGTTGTCGATGACCTCGAGGTTCGGCACGTATTTCTTGGACAGGTAATCCAACAGCTTCACCACGGTGCGGTGGGTTTCGGGGTTCCCGTCCCTCAGGGTGGTGTGGGTATGGACATGGTGCAGGACCTTGCGGGAAGGCGCGGGGCGGTCCACCCGGGGGAAGGCGAATGCCCGGAGACCTTGGGAGGAGGCGCCCGATTCCACGGGCTGGGGAGCTTCCGGCAGGGAAACCTCGTTCTCGTAGAACAGGTGGGCCAGGTAGCCGTCCTGGTCGAAGGTGAACTGGACCGATCCGGCGTTGGGGGACACGGTCAAGCGGATGCCGCGCAGGGACTGCTTGGGGCCGGGCATGCCGTCCTCCCGGGCGAACACGTGGTCCACCCGTTCGTGGGACCAGCCGGAGACCTGGGCGATCTCGGCATACTCCTCCTGGAGCTCCTGGAGGAGCCCGGGTTCTTGGAGGTGTCCGAAGTAATGGAGGGTATGGCTCATGGGTTTGGGCCCTCTCCGGGGGCCTGGGGAAACATCAGCGTTTGACCCGACTTGTCGACGGTCGGTTCCACGGTGGGCCGGGGCTTCAGGGCCTGTCCCGGCTTGAAGACGGGTTTCCGCCTGGGCGGCAGGGGGATCTCCCGACCCGTCTTAAGGTCGCGGCCCTTGCGGCCGGTGACCAGCGGGGCGGAAAAGCTTCCCAGGCCCCGGATCTCGACCCGTTCCCCCCTGCGGAGGGCCGCCACCACCTGGCCCAGGATCTTATCGACCACGATCCTCGCTTCCCCCTTGCGGAGGCGGGCCGCTTTCGCGACCACGCGGATCAGGTCCTCCCGAACCAGCGGCATGGCCATAGGATAGGACACTATAGGAAGTCTTTCCAGTCCGGCAATTTCAGGTCGGCTTGGAACCGCCATATAAAGCTAGTTCAGCCCTATTCTAAAGAATTGATGCAGGTCCTTTAACCTATCCGGAAATGACGATTGGCCTTCAACCCCCCAGGCTTAATCCTCAGTATCCCCACCTATCAAATCCCGTCCACCTCGGAAAGCCGTTACTTGCAAATGGCCCAGGGCATCCACCTCCATCTGGACGGCCCCGGTCTCCGCGGTTGAGAGGACCCTGACCCCCGACGCCTGGAGTTCGGGGTGTGCCTTCAGGTCGCTGGCCACCACCCAGAGTGGTTGGAGCAGTCGGATCGCCCGATTCGGTTCCCCGGTCGGTCGACCGTGGTGTGGCGCCAACAGGACCTGGATCTTGGGCGTGGGCTTCTCCAACCGGGACAAGACATCCCAGCCTTCCTTCTCCAGGTCCCCCGGGAAAAGGAAGGTCACGCCTTCCCCATCCTTGGGATAGTTCAGGAGGAGGGCCAGCGACCGATTGTTCTCAAGGTGTTTTTTTGGATGGAACCAAGCGGGTGGGTGTAACACCCTCGCCCCAAGGTCCGGCAAGGGCTCAAACGACTCCCCCCTCGATAGTTCCCGCAACTCCAACCCTTGCCGCGCCAAGCCCTCCCGAAACCGTTGATAGGTCGGTAAATCCACCCAGTCATCCAGGCCTTGGTACGCGGCGCCGACGTGTGTCGTGGCCAACAGGTCCACCAAGCCCCCCACATGGTCCGCGTCGGGGTGGCTGTTGCAGATCGCGTCCACCCGGCCGATCCCCTCATGGCGCAAGTAGGCCACCAGCGGGCTCCATCGGGCCGATCCCTCGGTCTTTTTGCCCCCGTCCCACACGAAGACCCGGCCCGACGGGTCCCTCACCACCACGGAGTCCCCATGCCCCACCGAGAGGAAGGTCACCTGAAAGGGCTTGTGCCGGAAGTGGTCGATCCCTAGGGCCGCGCCCGTGACCAGGACGAAAACCAGCCAGGCGCGCTTCATCCAGCCCCGGGTGACTTCCCACCACACTTCCCGGTCCAACCAAGAGAGGGAGGGCTTCTCCGGCCGTGGCTTGGGCCAGAAGGCCAGGAAGGTGGCGCCCAAGAGGATATGGAAGGTCGCGGTCCAAACCGTCGGGGGCGTTCCCACCACGATGGAAGCCTTGGGCCACCCGGCCATCACATGGGCGAGGGCCGGAAGCAGGTCCAGGGGAACCTGGGCGGCGGCGGCGAAGACGGTCCCCAAGGGGCGCCAGATAAAGGAAGCGACCGTGGCCAAGAGGCCCGCCGCCGTGCCCACCGCCACCAACGGCGCCACCACCAGGTTCGCCGGCAGACTGTAGGTGGCGAACAGGTTGAATTTGGCCGCCATCAGGACCCAAACCCCCATCTGGGCCCCCAAGGTGGCGGCCAGGGTCAGCTTCACCGGTTCCCAAAGTTTCCCCATCTTCTCCATCCACCAGGGCGTGAAGACCACCAACCCCAGGGCCGCGAGGTAGGAGAGTTGGAACGACAGGTCCATCAGCGTGAAGGGGTTGAGGGTCACGAGAAACGCGGCGGAGGAGGCCACCAGGGTGCCGAGGTGCGGCGCCCGTTCCAGGAGGAGCGCGGCCAAGACCAACGCCGCCCAGAGGCCCGACCGGCAGACCGAGGGCGGCGCCCCGGTCATCACGATGAAGATCCCCAACCCCAAAAGGGTCAAGCCCGCCGCGCGCTTGCGGCGGAACCCCAGGACCCGAAGGACGAGGAACAGCAGGCCCGTCACCAGGGCGGTGTTGGCGCCCGACACGGCCAGGATATGCACGGTTCCCGTCACCGCGAAGTCGTCCACCAATTCGCCGTTGAGCGCCGTGTCCTCCCCCACGAAGAGGCCGAGGAAAAGCGCGTTGGCCGGGTGGGGCCAGAGCGCAATCACCCGTTCCTCAAGGACGCGCTTGAGGGCAAAGGAAAATCCCCGGAATCCCCCACCCGCACCGTGCCGGATCACCCGCCAGGTGCCGGGCCGGGCGCCGAGGGTCAGGGGAATGGCCTGGGCCCTCAGGTAGGCCGCGTAGTCGAAACCGCCGGGGTTCATGGCGCCCCAGGGTTTCGCCGGGGCCGGGCCCCGCACCTCCACCAGGTCGCCGTAGGACAACAATTCGCCGGGGAACTTTTCGCTCAAACGGAAGGTGGCTCGGACCGGGATCCCTTTGCCTCTTCCCGTTTCCCGCGGAAGGATCGACCCGAGGGCCCGAACCTTGCGGACCTGGGGCAGGTAAAGCGCCCCGTCCCGCCCGGTCTCATGGCCCCCCACCAATCGCTCGAACAGGATCTCGGGGTCCGACTCGACCCGAACCCAGGTTGTGGCCCGATCCTGCCCCACGAACCGGTTCGATTGATCTTCATACGATTTGGAGGCTTCCAGGGAACGCCAAGCCCCGATGAGCAAGAGGGAGGACGCCAAGAGGAGTTTGAGGGTGCGGGAAGAAGCATTCCGATAACGGAGGACCCCGGCGATCAAAACCAGGAGGAGGGACAGCAGGAGGCCGGGGACCCGGAAGGCATCGGGCAAGCCGAGGCCGAGGGAGACCCCCATGAGATAAACGAGCGAGAGTTGGACCAAAGGCATCATGAAGGGCCGAAGGGAACCGGGATACCGTCAGGCGAAGGATAACCCCTGCGGGAATGGGGGCTCATTGCGCCCGGACATAAAGCGGGACATTGGATGGGCCTTCCGGCCGGGTCGGGCCTGACCTCCCCTCAGCGCTTCATGGGGCGGGCCTTGCGGGACGGCGCCGGGGAGGTGGACCCGGGGGTGGGAACCGGCTTGAGCTGTAGCAGGGCCACCCGGCCGTCCGTCAGGTATTTCGTGGCGTTTTTGAGGCCGGTCGGGTCGAACCCGGGGATCCAAAGGGTTTCCCGCACTGACTCCGAGGTTTCCAGGGTGGCCACCAGGTAGTCCCGCTCGACGTCGAGGTCCCGTTCGGTCCGGTGGTCCGGCGGGAACACCCGGATCGTCCGGTCATAAGTGGCCGCGGCCATCCAGACTTCGGCGCCCCGGAGCAGGAAGGGCGCCTTCCAAATGCGGACATGGTGGCGGCGCCTGGGGCTTCCCCCGACCTCTTGCTCGAAGGCCATGTCCTCGATCCGGCCGAAGAGGTAGGAGTGGCTGACCGGCGCCCGCTTGTAGTTCCGGTGATCCATCACATCCGCCACTTCGTGGAGGACATGCCCGAAAACATGTCGGTCCGCCGGGTCCCACCCGGCCCCCACCAGGGCCTGGGACACGGCCGCGCCGTCGCCCACCAACACCAGGTTCACGGGGTCGCGGAGGCTTCCATCCTTCTTTCGTGAGACCAGGGTGAGGGACGGGAGGTCCGCCAGGTCTGCGGCCGGAATGAGCATGTCCATATCGGGGCAGGTCATGGGTTCTACCGGCCCGGCCTGGAGACCCGGAACAACGGCAAATGAAACGAGCAGGCCGAGAAGGAGCCGGCAAAGGGTTTGGGCGGGGGATCGCATCACGGTTTTATTATAAACAGCTCCCCGCCGGAAAGCTCAAGGGACCGGCGTCGGCACCTGAGTGGGCAAGGGGGAAACGGCCGGGACCGGCGAGTCGTCGGGCACCGGCGTGGGCAAGGGGATGTCGTGCAGGCCACGCTCCGCCCGGGACTCGCGCAACGCCTCGCCCAAGGTCCGATAGGGCAGGGTCGGGGTCGGGGCGGGCGCCGTGAGGGCCGTGGGTGTGGAAGTCGGCGCCGCCGGGGCGATGATCACCTCGGCCGGGGCGGATCCCCGTTTCGTCGGCCCGACGTAGTTGAAGTCCAGGGTCTCCACCTTGGCCAGCCGGTCCCGGGACGAATAGGTGGCCATCACGGTCAACCGCAGGCGGTAGGCGCCCTTGGCGGTGCCCGGGGGGGGGATCCAGGACAGGGCCCTCTCCCGTTCGTCGAGCTGGGAATCCTTGGCGACCTCGGCCAACTGGGCCCCGTCGGGCCCGAGGATCACGCCGGACACATAGGCCGGTTCCGTCAGGTAGAACCGGAAGGCCGTGCCGTTATCGATGGGGATCGCGCGAAGGTTGAGGGCATCGGCCCCCACCCAAAGGTACTGCACGCTCTCCTCCTCGGAGACCACGATCTGCCCCAACTGCTTATTCAGGCAGATGCCCCGGGGGGCGCGGAACTGGTAGTCCCCGTCGCCGTAGGTCCCGAAGAGGGCCAGGGGTTTCAGGTCGCGGTCGAGCTTGCGGAGACAGGAATGGCGGTCATCGGTGGCCACCAAGTGCCCGTAATAATCGAAGGCGCAGGCCGTCAAGTGGAACGGCGGGTCCCCCGCGGCCTCGGCGGTCAAGAAGGCGAGCGGCGCGCCGGCCAAGGAGAAGGTCTGGACCCGGGTGCCGTCCCGGTCCACCACCGCGATCCGGTCGCTGTAGGGGCCCGTCGTGAAGAAAGTCCAGGGTTCGGCGTGGTCGACCACCGCCAGGGCCGTGGGCCCCGACAAGCCCTCGATCGGCAGGACGCCCCATACGCCGTTGCGGTCCCGCACCTGGATTCGGTTGTTTCCCCGGTCGGCCACGTATAGGTCGCCCGCGCTGTCGTAGGCCACGCCCGTGGGAAACTGGAACTGGCCCGGGCCGGACCCCCGCCCTCCCAGTGTCTTCACCCAGGACAACCGGTAGCCGTCGTGCTTGAGCAGGACGATCCGGTGGTTGCCGGTGTCGGCCACCGCCGCGTCGCCCGAGGGGTGCAGGGCCACGCTGAGGGGGTCCTGGAACTGGTTCAGGCCCCGACCGGAGCTTCCCATCCGGCGGACGTTGCGGAGCCCCACGTTGTAGAACAGCTCGCCCGCGCCCGAATTGAGGCCGAGCACCGTGATCTCCACGTCGTCGAGGGGGTCCTTGGGGTTGTCCGTGCTTTTCAGTAGGGCGCAGGCCACGCCCTGGGGGTTGTTGAAGGAGGCGCCGGGGAGCATGAGGGCAAGCAGGGTAGGCGTGCCCCGGTGGATGTTGAAGGGGATGTGGCCGTCCACGGGGTAGACATAGGTGGAGGGCACTTCCTTGAGGACCTGGACGCCGGCCCGGGCCGGAAAGGCACAAGAGAGGAGGACGGCGCCGAGGGCCCATGAAAGCCGAAGAGTCGTCTTCATCGCCCCCCCTTATTAAATTCAAGCCAACAAGACAATTTGAACCATGGGGAAAGCGGAGGTCTCGGAGGAAAACAGTTTCTTAATTCAAATTCGTCTGTTTTGATGAACTCCGTGCCCCCCGCACCCGCCCATCTTTCCATGATATGGAAGGTGGGGCTGTCCCGCATTCATTAAATGCCTCATTGAGTGCGGGACGAGTCCTCCGTGGTTAATTTACTTAAGGTTTCTTGGCCACCACCGAAAGCGTGTCGGAGTTCTCCGCCAGGAGCTTGGAGCCCT
>CAYMOV010000024.1:0-4437 GCA_964392085.1 uncultured bacterium | reverse complement strand
TTCTTGGCCACCACCGAAAGCGTGTCGGAGTTCTCCGCCAGGAGCTTGGAGCCCTGGAACATCTTGACCTTCACGACGTAGTCGCCCAAGGGCCCCTTCTCGGGGGCCAGGAGCGGCTTCGACCCGTCGCCGTGATGGTCGAAGTTGTCGAAGGGCCGTTCCACCGAATCGGGCCGGATGTCGCAGGTCCGTTTCTCGGTCCGGAGGACCTTGCCCCTGGAATCCTGGACGGTCAGGACCACCCTCAGGTTGCGGAATTCGCGCGGATAATCGTTCACCACCACCAGGTCCTTGAGGAAACGCCCGCCCCAGTTCAGCTTGTCCCCGGGGTTGAACCGCGGCACGGGGTTGCGCCAGATCGGAAGGAGCGGTTGGCAGGCGGCCTTCAGGGCAAAGTAGCCCTTTTTCGGGGTCCGGTGGTAGTCCAGCACCGACCAAGTGATGGCGGGCCAGCAGTCGGCGAACATGAAGTGGAAGACCCCGTTCACGGGCTTGTATTTCTTGATCCGGCAGGACTCCAGGTAGTCCTTCACCAGGCGGGCCTGATAATCCTGGCTGTTGGCCACGAATTCCTTGAGGTTCCGGCCCAAGGGCACCCCGGCGACATTGAAGGTCTGGACGAATTGGAAGTCCCGGAATGCCCATTCCTTCCAATTGGGCGGCCAAAGGTCCTTAGCCTTGAACATCTTCCTCAGGGCCGCCACGTCCGGCAGGGCCTGGGCCCCGAACTCGGAGATGAAATTCAGGTTGCTTCCGAGGGACCCGAAGTTGTCCTTCGTGACCTTGTCGCTCCAATACCAGCCCGGGTAGGGGTGGTAGCGGAAATCGCTGGCGGTGTCCACGAACCGGCTGGAATCCTCCTCGGAGACGGCCTTCCACAGGACCGGGTCGAGCTCCTCCCGGTTCACCGAGGGCTCGTTGTGGCAACACCAGACCGTGATCGAGGGGTGGTTGTAGAACTGCCGCACCATGTCCTTGATCTGCAGGCAGGCGTTCTGCGTGAAGGCGTCGGACCGCTCGTAGCTCCATTGCAGGGCGAAGTCCTGCCACACCATGATCCCGGCCTCGTCGCAGGCGTCGTAGAATTCCCGCCGGTTGACGTGGGCGTGGACCCTTATGGTGTTGAGGTGGGCCCCCCGGATCAAGTCGACGTCGCGGCGGGCCTCCTTCGAGCCGTATTCCGACAGGTACTGGGTGGGGATCAGGTTCGATCCCCGGGGGAAGAACTTTCGGCCGTTCAGGAAAAACTCCCATTCGGGCGTCACGCGGATGTCCCGGAGGCCGAACCTCGCCTCTTCGGACCCGACCTCGCGGCCCGTGGCCACTTCCCGAACCTTCAGTTTCGCGTTGTAGAGGTGGGGGTGGCCCTGGTCCCAGGTGGACCAGAGACGGGGTTTCTTGAAGGTGTGGGCCAGCACGGCTTGGGACGCGCCCTGGGGCAGGTACAAGCGCAGGCGGGTGGACTTCTCGGCGGGGGCCTTGAAGTTCCAGCCCTGGAAAAGGGCCTCCAGGTCATACTCGCCGGGGTCCCCCAGGTTCAACAGGTCGAGGCGTAGTTGCGCCACCGCGCTGCCGTTCTTCAGGATCACGGGAGTCACCCGGACACTCCGGACCAGGACCCCGGAGGCCACCACCAGTTCCACTCCGCCCCAAAGGCCGCCCGTGTTGCCGTCCTGGCCGCGCGCCTTGTCCCAACTCCCGGGCCGGGCGTCGTGGTGGTTGAAGATGCCCTTCACCAGGGTCTTCTCATGGGGCCAGATCTTTTGGTTTTCCTTCGGGGCGGCCACCACCACGTCGAGGAGGTTCATCGCGCCCAAGCTGTCGGTCACATCCAGGTCGAAGGTCTGGAAATAGCCCTCGTGCCGGCCGTACAGGCGGCCGTTCAACCGCACCGTGGTGAAATAATCGGACCCCTTGATCCGCAGGAAGGCCGCCTGGCCCGGCAAGAGCTGGGGCGCCGGGAAGGATCGCCGGTACATCGCGCTGCCGGCGAAGTCCTCGCCCTCCAGGTACCAGTTGGCGGGCACCTTGATCTTCCGCTCGCCGGTTTTCTTCGGGGGGATCGCCAAAGCGTCCACGGTGGATTCGGAGAGCCGCCGGAAGGTCCAATCGCCGTCAAGTTTGAAGATGCGTTTCATCACGGGGTCTCCAGTTCAGTAGGATGGGTCGTCGGTTGGACCTGCACGTATTGCTCGATGAACTCCAAGCGCTGTGGACTGATGTTCCCCTCCAGCATCCGGATCTCCCCCATCGAACGGAACGGCCCGTGGGCGGCCCGGTATTCCACCACCGCGTGGGCGAGGGCGGGATTCATTCCGGGGGCGCCGCCCAATTGCCTTTCGGTGGCTCGGTTGATGTCCAGGACCTTCCGGGCCAACGACAGGGTGGGGTACACCTTGAAGGGAGTGCGGTTCACAGGCTTCTGCGCCGACGCCACAGGGTTTTTTTCAGGTCCTGGTATTAAACGAGCCCCGAGAACCGCCAACCCCACCAGGGCGCAAACGGCCGTGAAGACCGCGACCTTCTTCTCTTGGGGGGTCCAAGCTGGCTTTTTCAATGGTTCATCCTGGACCGTTCGGTTCCTGCGGCGCCCATCCATTGAGGAACGCCTGGGCGGTCCCGATACCCTTTTCCAGGACCATTTCCACCCCGTCAGCGGCCGCCTCCAGGGAAGCTTCGACCCGCGGGCGGTCCTCCGGCGGAAAACCCGACAGCACCCAATCGGCCCCCAACCCGGGCGAGGGCGGTTTCCCCACCCCGATCCGGATCCGCGGAAAACCCTCGGTCCCCAGGCAGGCGATCAGCGAATCCAACCCGTGATGCCCCCCCGAGGTGCCCGAGGCCCGGAGCCGGAGCCGGCCGGGGGGCAGGTCGAGGTCGTCCACCACCACGAGCACATGGTCCAGGGGGATGTTTCGGTATTGGACGAAGGGCGCCAAGGGCTCGCCCGATCGGTTCATGAAGGTGAGGGGAAAAGCCAGGTAGGCCGTGAGTCCGCCGTTCGCGGCGGACCCCCAGGCCAGGCCGTCCTTTTCCCGGAGCGGGACGCCCCAACGGCGGGCGAGGAGTTCCACCGCGCGGAACCCGACATTGTGCCGGGTGCCGGCGTAGGACGGGCCCGGATTGCCCAGGCCCGCCACCACCCACCGGGACGAGGAGGATTCGCCTCCCACGGCCGTTTACTTCTTGTCGGCTTTCTTGCCCGCGGCGGGGGCTGGGGCGGCGGCCTCGCCGTCCTTCTTCTTCGCGGTGATGACCTCGGGTTCCCCGGCGGCGGCACCGGCGGCGTCGGTTCCACCGGCGACGGGAGCGGCGCCCTCGGCGGTCGCGGCGACCACTTCGGCGACCTTCTCCTCGGCGGCCTGCTCGGCCACCATGACCACGACGGTCATCGAGGGCGTCACGATCTTGACGCCTTCAGGGACCTTCAGGTCGGAAACGTGCAGGCTGGCGCCGATCTCCAGGGGGGCGGCGTCGACCTCCAGGGCCACGGGCACCTGGGTGGGGAGGCAATAGAGCTCGATGGCCCGGAGGAAATGCTGGAGGTTCCCGTTCGCCTTCACGCCCACGCACTGGTCGACGTTGATGACGCGCAGGGGCACGCGGACCCGGATCTTCTGGTCCATCTTCACCTTGAGGAAGTCGCAATGCTGGATGCTGTGGTCCATGCGGCCGTACTGGATTTCCTTGACCATGGCCAGGATGGGTTCCGCCGGGCCGTTCTCGACCTGCAGGGAGAAAAGGACGCTCTCACCCTTGAGGGAGGCGATCAGGCGGGTGAATTCCTTCTCTTGGAGGGTGACGGAAAGGTTGGACTGGTCCGGGCCGTAGATCTCCGCGGGGACGAGGCCCTGGCGGCGCATGCGCCTGGAGTTGGACGTGCCCTTTTTCTCGGCGGGACGGGCTTGGACGGCGAGGGGAAGCTGCTTCATGGAACGTTCTCCTGTTTCAGGTGGGGGAGACGCTCCGCAAAACTCCCTGGGTGAGACGCCCCGGCCACGGAGCTTCCTTTATCATCGGAGACCCCAACCCCGCATGGGTTGGGATGCGCCCCTCGTTTCCCATCGCGGCTCAATGCCGCGTATAAAACAGGACGAGGGTACCTACTTTCAAAAAAGGCGGCCGAAGTTATTTTTAAGAATGAACCTCGAACAACGACGTCACGGACTGCTCGTTGTGGATCCGGCTGATGGCTTCCCCGAGGAGGGGGGCCACCGACAGGACCTTGATCTTCCCGGAGCGCTTCTCCGGGGCGAGAGGGATGGTATCGGTGACGACGACTTCTTTCAAGACGCTTTTTTGGAGCTTTTCGACCGCGTTTCCGGACAGGATGGCGTGGGTACAGCAGGCATAGATGTCCTTGGCCCCGAACCGTACCAGGGCTTGTACGGCCTCCACCAGCGACCCCCCGGTCGAGATCATGTCGTCCGGGATGAG
>CAYMOV010000023.1:0-31708 GCA_964392085.1 uncultured bacterium | reverse complement strand
CGCCCACGGCGACCGCCACGCCGACCAACACTTCGGCGGCCACCAACACCTTCACCTCCACGCCGACCCGTACCTTCACCGCGACGTCGACCCCCAGCCCCACGCCGACGTCCACCTCGACCTCGACGCGCACCTCCACGCCCACGGCGACCTACACCTTCACCGTGACCCCGACGTCCACCTCCACGCGGACGAATACGCCCAGTCCCACCAGCACCAACACGGTTTTGGCCACCGGCACCTTCACGCCCTCGCCGACCACGACCTCGACGAGGACCTTCACACCGACTTCCACATCGACGGCCACCTCTACCTTCACCGCGACCGCCACGCCGACATCCACGCGCACCTCCACTCCGAGTCCGACCGCGACCTTCACCCCCACGATCACCAACACCCCGCCGCCGGGCGCCACGTCCACCTTCACGCCGACCCAGACCCTGACGCCGACGAGGACATTTACGGCCACCTCGACGTTCACGATGATCCCCACGTCGACCGTGACCCCGACGGCCACCCGGACGTTTACCGCCACGCCCACCTCGACGCCGAGCGCCACGTTCACCGCGTCGTCGACCGCCACCTTCACCTCCACGCGGACTTCGACTTTCACGTATACATCCACCCTGAGCCCAACAGCGTCCTTTACGCCCACGATCACGAACACCCCACCTCCGGGCGCGACCGCGACCTTTACGCCGACCGTGACCTCGACCTCCACGCGCACATTTACCGCCACGGCCACCTCGACTTCGACCCTGACTCTCACGGCGTCGCCCACCGCGACCTTCACGGCCACGCGGACTTCGACCCCTACATCAACATCCACCCCCAGCCCGAGCCCAACGGCGAGCGGGACCTACACCTTCACGCCCACCATCACCGACACCCCACCGCCGGGCGCGACCGCGACCTTTACGCCGACCGTGACCTCGACCTCCACGCGCACATTTACCGCCACGGCCACCTCGACTTCGACCCCGACTCTCACGGCGTCGTCCACCGCGACCTTCACGGCCACAAGGACCGCCACGCCCACGTCCAGCTTCACCCCGAGCCCGACCCGGACCTTCACGCCCACCATCACCGATACCCCGCCGCCGGGCGCGACCGCGACCTTTACGCCGACCGTGACTCCGACCCCCACGCGCACGTTTACGTCCACCGCCACCTTTACGCGGACACCGACACCGACGAATACCCTCAGCTCCACGCCGACCGATACGGCGTCGCCAACCGCGACGCTCACACCCACGATCACCAACACCCCGCCCCCGGGCGCCACCGCCACGTTTACCCCGACGGCGACTTTGACCCCGACCGTGACCAGCAGCCCGACTTCCACCCGTACCTTTACGTCCACGCCGACGGCGACCCTGACGCGGACCAGCACTTTCACGCCGACCGCCACGAACACGCCGACGGATACGGCGTCGCCCACCGCGACGCGCACCCCGACGGCCACTTCCACGGTCACCAACACCCGGACCAACACCCTCACCCCGACCGCCACGAACACGCCGACGGATACCCGAACCCCGACGGCCACGCTGACGTTTACCCAAACGTCGACGGTCACCAACACCCGGACCAACACCCTCACCCCGACCGCCACGAATACGCCGACGGATACCCGGACGTTTACGCCATCCTTCACCCCGACGGCTACGCGGACACCGACGAACACGGCCACCGCGACCAACACCTTCACCCCGACGAAGACCGCCACGCCCACCCAAACCGCGACGAGCACATTGACGCCGACCTACACCTTTACCCCGACGATCACCTGGACCTACAGTCCGACCCCGACCAACACCTTCACGGCGACTTATACCTTCACCCCCACCTTCACCTTCACCGTGACGGACAGCTTTACCCCGACCTGGTCGTTCACCCCGACCTACACCTTCACGGCAACCTGGACGCCGACCGGGACGTCAACGTTCACGCCGACGCCTACCGCCACGCGAACCGGGACCGCGACTTGGACCCCTACCGCGACGCCCAGCGCCAGCTCCACCCCGCTTCCCGGGGTGAGGCCGGTCAGCGACGTGATCGTGTATCCGAACCCGGCGACGACCGACCAACCGGTCAACGTGTCTTTCCACCTCAACAAGCCGAGCCCTTGGATCAAGATCCAGGTGTTCACGACCGCCTATCGGTTGATCAAGAGCCAGACGATGCCGGGGCCTTTCGCCATCGGGACCCAGTTTGTCCCCATCAGCCTGACGGACCTCAGGAACCGGCCCTTGTCCAACGGGGTGTACTTCGTGGTCCTCACGACGCCCGACGACCAGGGCATCGCCAAGCTCATGTTGATGCGATAGGAGCTTGCCGCGCATCGCTGACAAGGCGATGCGTCATCTTGGCGGCCCCGTTCCAATGGAACGGGACCAAGCTGAAGTTGATGTGAAAAGAGCGTCCTCAAAGCCCGACCGGAAACGGCCGGGCTTTTTTTACGGATCGAGCACCGGGTGGGGCAAGTGATGCGATAAAACGCCCCCGTTAATTGTTTGCATTGATTTGTCGGATAAATATGGGAAGGGACGCTCGAGGTCCCTTAGAATAAAAAGCGAATCCATTGATATTGCCTGAATTGGAACCGGTCCCAAAAGGGGGGTCGTTTTTCCAATCGGCCCAACCCGAGGGAAGACTCAAACATGTTTTCGATCGGTCCGATTGCAGTCGGACTTCCCACAATTCGGCGAACCGCGTCCGTCCTCCTCCTGGCGGCTTGGTTCCTCCTTTCCCAAACACGGGCTTCCGCCAACGTTCCCGGCGGGGGAACCGGAACGGGCGCCAACGTCACGGTGACCGACAACGGCGGGACCGTAGTCCTCGCGAACGGCGTCGTTTCATTCACCCTTAACAAGAGCAACGGGAACGTCACCAACTTCACCTATAACGGGACCAACCTCCTGGCCGGAGGACACGGTGGGGGATATTTTTACTTCGACGGTTCGGGCGGGCCCACCCTGACGAACCCCGTTTATACGTTGAGCGTGAACCCCGCCAACAACGGCGGTAACCAGGCGGAAGTGTGGCTCCAGTCGACGGCGGACCCCATGGACATGGCCGTTTATTACGACCTGCTCCGCGGGCAGCAGGGCATCTACGACACGATGATCCTCACCCACCAGGCCGACTACGCCGATTACCCAGGCGGCGAACTGCGCACCAACATGTACGTGGGCTCGCTCTTCGACTGGCTGTGCGTGGACCCCTACCGCTTCCGACAGATGGCGGATCCCAATTCCACCAACGTGGCCGTGCCGGGCGCCCCGGCGGAAGTCTGGCAATGGACCGGCGGGATCTACTCGGGGTCCACCGAGTGCAAGTACGCCTACAGCGCCCCCCTGGGAAAAGTGGACGCCTACGGGTGGGCCTCCTCCAGTTCGCCCTACGGGGTCTGGCAGACCTTTCCCAGCCATGAGTTCCTGGACGGCGGGCCCATGCACCGTGAACTCACCGAGCACATCGGCAACACGCTGCTGGACATGTTCGGGGGTGGTCATTACGGGTTCGGTTCCAACGGGGACCAACCGGCAGGCACCTTCTCGACCAAGACCTTCGGCCCAGCCTTCATCTACGCCAATAAGTACGCCGGTCCCGCCGGCGACCCCGTTTCCCTGAAGGCCCGGGTCCTTTGGGCCGACGCGCAGGCGCAGGCAGCCGCCGAGCAGGGCGCCTGGCCCTACACCTGGTTCAACCCCCAACCGGTGGGCGGGTCGGGTTCGGCCTATCCCCAGGCCTCCGGCCGGGGAACGGTGGGCGGAACCCTCGCGATCTCCGATCCCTCCGACCCCGGAAGCTCGCCGGTGAGCCTTTGGATCGGGTTGGCGCCCGTCGACGGAGGGGTGGACTTCCAGCAGCAATACCTGACCTACCAGTACTGGGTCCGGACTGGGGCCGGCGGGAGTTTCAGCATCCCCCACGTGACGCCCGGCGCCTACAACCTCTGGGCTTTCGGCCCCGGCGTGGTCGGCACCTATGAAAAGACGAACGTCACCGTAGCCGCTGGACAATCCTTGAACCTCGGTACGGTCACTTGGACCCCCCTGCGCCTCGGCCCCACAGTTTGGGACATCGGGATCCCGGACAGGGACTCGAACGAATTCAACAACGGGGAGCACGACGTGACGCCCTACAGCGGCGTCCTGCCGCCCTACGCGGGCGGGGCACCCCACAACACCCCGACGGATTGGGCCGCATTCCTGGCCTACCCGAACGAGTATCCCGCGGGGGTCAGTTACGCGGTGGGGACCAGCCGCTACGCCAACGACTGGAACTATTGCCAACCCGATATTCCCAACGGATCCGGGGGCTTCGTCGGGTCGACCTCCAAGATTTTCTTCAACCTGGCCTCGGCGCCCACGGCGGCCCAAACGGCCAGGCTTTACATCGCCTTCGCCTCCGTCTATAGCTCGGCCTGCATCCTCACGATCAACGGGACCGTACAAACCGCCTCCGTCATGGGATCCACGAACGGCAACTACACCGCCATCACCAACCCGGCCACCGGATTCTACCCGCCAAACCTGAGTTTCGACTCCATCGTGCGACTGGGTTCCCAGGGTACCTGGGGAGACGCCTACCTGGACTTCGCCGGCACGAAACTGAAGGCGGGCATGAACGAGATCGACATCAGCCTCAGGCCCACCGGCGGGGCCGGAAACGGAAACGGGTTCGAATACGACTACCTGCGGCTGGAAATGACGGGCTACAGCTCCGGCAGTGCCACGCCGAGTGCGACGCCTAGCGCGACAGCGCCAACGGCCCCAACTTCAACACCTACTCCAACCGTTACGGCGTCGCCTACCCGAACCTTGACGCCGACGGCGTCTACGACATCTACGGGTACGGCTTCCTTCACCTCGACCCCAACCCCCACGGCGACCTTTTCGCCGACCCGGACCGCCACCCCCACCCTGACGGCCTCACGGACGTTCACCCCGACGGCGACCCCGAGCCGCACGAACACCGCCACTTTCACCACGACCCCCACCGCCACCCCCACGGCGACGTTGACGGCCACCCGGTCGAATACGCCTTCGGCCACCGCGACCTTCTCGTCCACGCCGACCTCCACCCGGACGTTCACGGCCACTTCCACGGCCTCCTTCACGGCGACCCGCACCCCGACTCCCACGCCGACCCCATCCTTCACCCCAACCAGGACCTTCACGCCCACGGCCTCGCCGACGCCTACACTGACGGCTTCGTTTACAACCACGCCGTCCATGACGCCGACCCGCTCGTTCACCTTCACGGCCACCCCGACGGCAAGCGCCACGGCCACCTCCACCGCGACCCGGACTTCGACCTTCACCCCGACCCCGAGCGCGACCTGGACGTTCACCCAAACGCCGACGGATTCGGCGACAGCCAGCGCGACCGCCTCCCCGAGCCCAAGCGCGACCGCCTCCCAGACTCCGACAAACTCATTAACACCCACTGGGACGGCGAGCGGGACGCCAACACCAACAAGAACATTGACACTTACGTTGACGTCTACGCCGACTCCGTCGGCTTCGTTCACCGCTACGTCTTCGGCTACGCCGTCCATGACAACAAGCATGACCCGGACGCCCACCTACACGAACACGCCATCCTGGACCGCCTCCCCGACTCCCACGGTGACATCCTCCTGGACTCCAACACAGACCTTGACGTCCACCCCCTTGCCCACATCCACGCTTTCAGCAACGCCGTCCATGACGCGGACCTTTACCCCGACAGCGACTTCCAGTTCCACCCCGACGTCGACCGCCACGAGTTCAGAGACCCCGCCGTTAAGCCCCACGGCTACCCCGTCCGCCTCGCCGTCCGCGACGACCACGGACTCCTTCACGGCCACCCACACGCCGATCCCCCCGGCGACGGCCACCCCGACTTCCACGCAGACGGAAACCCCGACATCCACAACTTCGTCCACCCCGACTTGGACGGCCACCCCCTCCTTCACCGCGACGACCCCGGCCACCGCCACTCCCGGCAAAACCTCCACCCCGACTTCCACCGTCACCCCGAGTGCGAGCGCGACAGCCTCGCCTACCCGAACCTTGACGCCAACGGCGTCAACGACATCGACGGGTACCGCCACTTGGACAACCTCGCCGTCCTCCACATCAACCTATTCCTCCACCCCCACCTTGACGCCCAGCCGAACCCCCACTCCGACGGATACCGCGACCAGGACCCCCACCCCGACTTCCACCGTCACCCCGAGTGCGAGCGCGACAGCCTCGCCTACCCGAACCTTGACGCCAACGGTGTCTACGACATCGACGGGTACCGCCACTTGGACCGCCACCCCCTCGTTCACCCCGACCCCTTCCTCTTCTTTCACGCCCAGCGAGACCTGGACCCCCACGATTGTGCCAACCCCAGTCCCCACTGGCACTTGGACGGATACGACTACGGCGAGCGCGACGCCCCCACCCTTATGCCCGCCCGTGAGCCTCTCGGTGGCGTACCCCAATCCCGTGACCAGCGGGTTTGTGCCGGTCCAGGTGGACCTCACGTCCCCCTGCCCCAAAACGGTCCAATGGGCCATCGTCACGACCGCCTACCGACGGGTCGCGGGTGGGACGGTCCAGGTGGCGGGGAAGGCCACCGTGGCTTGGAACCAGCGGGATCTCCGGGGCCGCCTGGTGGCTAACGGCACCTACGAGTTCCTCCTGGCGGAAACCGGCCAGCCGGTCCTTCGAACCCCGATCCTGATCCTTCGGTAACCCGGGACCCATGAAAGCCAAACGACCGCTCATCCGGGCCGCGGCCCTCGCCCTTGGATTCACCCTCGGGGCGTCCATCTCATCCGCCCAGACCTACAACGTCACGTCCTACGGCGCCGTGGGGAACAACACCACGGACAACACCACGGCGATCCAGAACGCGATCAACGCCGCGAAGGCCAACGGCAGCGGGACGGTTCTGTTTCCTGCGGCCTCCGGGGCCTACCTCAGCGGGCCCCTGACCCTCACCAACAACCTGAACTTCCAGCTTTCCGCCGGGGCGACCCTGCGGATGCTGCCCTTCGGGACTTTTCCGAAAAACACCATGTTCCTCTACGGCTCCAGCCTGACGAACGTCACTTTCAGCGGGACCGGGGTGATGGACGGCCAGGGCGCGGCCTGGTGGACCGACTTCAACTCCACCGGCGTGGAGATTCGCCCGCCGGCCATGATCTACCTGTCGAAGTCGAGCAACGTCACCCTGACGGGCATCTCGGTGATCGACTCCCCGAAGTTCCACGTCCAGTTGCTCGGGTCCATGAACAATGTATATGTGGGCGGGGTCACGATCACCGCGGCTTGGCCCTCCCCCAACACCGACGGCATCGACCTACGGGGATCCAACTACCTCATCGAGAATTCCTACATCAGCGACGGGGACGACATGATCCAGGTGGGGGGGTCGGACCCCTGCTCGGCGGTGACCATCCGCAATTGCGCCTTCGGGACCGGCCACGGGCTTTCCATCGGGGGCTATACCCAGGGGGGGGTGAACGGCCTGTGGGTGGACCATTGCACCTTCACCAATACCCAATACGGCATCCGGTTCAAGTCCGGGCGGGACAGGGGCGGCCTCAACCACAACCTGCATTACAGCAACATCACGATGACCGGCATCCTGGTGTATCCCATCTACCTGACCAGTTGGTACCCGGCCAGCCTGCCGCCCGCTTCCGACACCTCGGCGGCGATCACCGCCACCACGCCTTATTGGTACGACATCACCTTCCAGAACGTCACCGCCAGCGCGGGGACCACCGCCAAGGGCCCGGCGATCTTCTGGGCCGTGCCGGAGGCTCCGGTGTCCAACGTGCTGTTCGACGCGGTGACCCTCAACAGCACGAACGGCACCTTCGACATCCACCACGCCCAGGGAGTGACTTTCAACTGCAACTGCCGGATCAAGGGCGCCCAGCCCCCAACCAACGTGGGGAGCTACGACGCCACGATCCTTTACCCCGCCTGCGGTGGATCCACGCCGATCGCGACGACCACGGCGTCGCCGACGCGAACCTCAACACCAACGGCGTCCCCGACATCGACGGTTTCCCTCACTTCCACGAGGACGAATACCGCCACCCCATCGCCCATATCGACGATGACCCCCACGCGCACCTTTACGCCCGCTCCGACGTTCACCCGCACGAGCACGCCCACTTCCACCGCGACCGCCACTTCCAGCCCCACCCCGACCCACCCACAAACCCCGACTTCATCGCCAACTTTGACCCCTACCCAAACAACGACAACCACTCCGACGGCCTCGCCTACGCCTTCGCTGACGCTGTCTTCTACACCTTCGATTACGCCGGCCAAGTCGCCTACGGCAAGCGCGACAGCGCCCCCGGCCAACACTTCAACACCCACACCAACCGTTGCGGCTACCCTGTCCATGACGCCGAGCGCAACGCGAACCCACACCCCCACGGCGACGCGGACCTTTACGCCAACCGAGACCGCTTCTTTCACCGCCACCCGATCGTTGACGCCGACGAACACCCCCACCGCGACGTCCACATCCACCGCAACTCCCACCGCGACGGCTTCCTTCACTTCCACGCGAACGAATACCACCACCCCCTCGCCCACAACGACGATGACCCCCACGGGCACCTTTACGCCCACTCCGACGCTCACCCGCACGAGCACTCCCACTCCAAGCGCGACCGCCACTTCCAGCCCCACCCCGACCCAGACACAAACCCCGGTTTCGTCGCCAACTTTGACCGCTACCCGAACCATGACGACCACTCCGACGGCCCCGTCCACGCCTTCGCCGACGTCTTCGCCTACGGCCAGCGCGACAGCGCCAACGGCCCCAACCTCAACACCCACTCCATCGGCTACACCGTCCATGACGCCGAGCGCTTCGCGGACCTTGACAGCGACTATGACGTCCACCCCTTCCTTCACCCCGACCCAAACTTCCACTTCGACTTCAACGATGACCCCGACGCGCACCGCCACGCCTACCGCCTCGTCCACGCCGACCTCGACGGCCACCGTGACCCGAACGCCCTCCATGACGCCCACGTCGACCTTGACCACCACCGCCACGCCCTCCAGGACGCTAACGCCGACCCCGTCCTTGAGCGAAACACGAACGGTTACGGCGACCCTGTCGATGACTTCAAGCGCGACGGCTACCCCGACACCTTCGCCGACCTCCACCGAATCGCCGACCCCGACGACGGCTTCCGCCTCGACCTCGACCCGGACGTGGACGGCTACGCCCTCGGCGACCGCCATACCGACCGCTTCCATGACGGATTCGCCGACGCCTACAAGGACGTCGTCCAGGACGCCGACCGCGACGAACACGCCGACGGATAGCGCGACCTCGACCGCATCATTGACCCCAACGGCTACTTTCACCCGGACCCCTTCCGCCACCTCCACTTGGACGTCCACCGGAACCCCCACCCCCACCCCCAGCTTCACCTCAACCAGGAGTTCCACGCCGACTCCTACGGCGACACTCACCGCTTCGCCTTCGGCTAGCGCGACGCCGTCCCCGGCCGACACTTCAACACCTTCTCTAACCGGAACCCCCCAACCCACCGCGACGCCTCGTTCGTCCCCCTCCGATTGCCCGCCGGCGGCCCTATCCGCGCCCTATCCGAACCCGGTACTGGATTCCACGACCCTTGTTCGGATCGACCTGAGTTCCCCCTGCCCCAAAACCGTTTCCTGGTCCATCGTGACCCAGGCCTACCGCAAGGTGGCGGGGGACACCGTCCATGTGATGGGGAAGACGACCGTGGCCTGGAACCAGAGGGACCTGAGGGGACGGTTGGTTTCGAATGGGACCTATTACTTCTGGATGAACGAAAACGGTCAGCCGATGAAACGGGCGGTCCTGGTCATCCTTCGTTGACGCGTACCCGCCCAAATTCCCCTGGAGCCTGTATTGACTTACCGATAAACCGCGGCAACCGGTGTTTGCACGAGCATTTTTAAAAAACGATTCAATATGAGTCCCCTCATGGAGTGATCCCTCCATTCCCGGAATACTCAATTTGGTTTCCGCTCACCAGCCTTATTCCCTAGGTTGGAACCGGTCCCAAACCCACATCAACCCAAGAGGCGACCCTTGAAGAAGACGTGGATGATATTGATCCTCTCATTCATGGCCGTCACCGCGCGCCCCCAGTCCTATATGGAAAACTTAGGCCGCGGCCTGGTGGGCATCTCAACCGGTACCAACAAGGTTTTTCTCTCCTGGCGCCTGCTGGGGACCGACCCGGCCTCCATGACCTTCAACCTCTACCGCAACGGCACCAAGGTCAACGCGGCCCCGCTCAACGTCACGAACTATACCGACACCGCAGGGGCGACGAACGCCACCTACCAGGTGCGGCCGGTCCTCAATGGGGTGGAACAGGCGGCCTCCAACACCCTCACCGGCGTCTGGACCACCCCCTACCTGACGATCAACCTGCAACCACCGGCCGGCGGCACGGGACCCGACGGGGTGGCCTACACCTATTCGCCGAGTGATTGCAGCGTGGGGGACGTGGATGGGGACGGGGAATACGAGATCATCCTGAAGTGGGATCCCACGAACTCGAAGGACAACTCCCAGTCGGGCAACACCGGCGACGTGTACCTGGACTGCTACAAGCTGAACGGCGCGCGGCTTTGGCGGATCGACCTAGGGATCAACATCCGAGCGGGGGCGCACTACACCCAATTCCAGGTCTATGACTATGATGGGGATGGTAAGGCCGAGTTGATGTGCAAGACCGCGCCGGGGACCCGTGACGGGTCGGGTAACTTCCTTTCCTTGGGTCCCGCGGCCGCGGATGACGACTCGGCGGATTACCGCAATGCCTCCGGCTATATCCTTTCGGGGCCCGAGTACCTCACGGTTTTCAACGGCCTGACGGGCCGCGAGATGTCCACGATCAACTACAACCCGCCCCGCGGCACGGTGTCGTCCTGGGGCGACAACTACGGCAACCGGGTCGACCGGTTCCTGGCCTGCACGGCCTACCTGGATGGCCAGCGGCCCAGCGCGGTGTTCTGCCGGGGCTATTACACCCGGGCCACGCTCTGGGCGGTGGATTGGCGCAACGGCCAGTTGACGCAACGGTGGTTTTTCGACTCCAACACGGCGGGAAACGGCGGTTACGCCGGACAGGGATCCCACGCCGTCGTCACGGGCGACGTGGACGGCGACGGGCGCGACGAGATCACTTACGGCGCCTGCGCCATCGACGACAACGGCAAGGGCCTCTACACCACGGGTCTCGGGCATGGGGACGCCCTGCACCTGTCGGACATGGATCCGGACCGACCGGGCCAGGAAGTCTGGATGGCCCACGAGGACGAGGCCACGAACGGAGGCATTTCGGCGGATTTCCGGGACGCCCGGACCGGGCAGGTGATTTGGAGTACCCATGGAACCAGCGACAACGGGCGGGGGTTGGCGCTCCATATCGACCCGAACCATAGGGGTTTCCAATGTTGGAGCGCCTCGAGCGACATGTACACCTGCCAAGGCGCCGATCTGACCTCCACAAAACCCTCGTGCAACTTCGGGGTCTTCTGGGACGGCGACCTCCAGAGCGAGATCCTCAACGACACGATGATCGACAAGTGGACCGGGAACGGGACCAGCAGGCTCTTGACCGCCTACAACTATAACGCCGGGTCCAACAACGGCACCAAGGCCACACCCTGCCTTTCGGCGGACCTGTTCGGGGACTGGCGGGAGGAGGTCATCTGGCGGAACACCAACAATACCCAGCTCATGATCTTCTCCACCACGACCCCCACCAACAACCGGCTCTATACCCTTATGCACGACCGTCAATACCGGGAGGCCGTCGCCTGGCAAAATACGGCCTACAACCAACCGCCCCACACCAGCTTCTACATGGGGGACGACATGGCGCCCGCCCCTGTCCCGAACATCATCCTGGTGGGGGCCACGACCCCAACGCCGGGTACGACCCCCACCAACAGCATGACGCCCAGCGCGACGCGAACGGCGTCGCCGACCTTCACGACCACCCCGAGTGCGACGCCTTCGGCATCGCCTACCCGATCCTTGACGCCAACGGCGTCTCCGACATCGACGGGTACCTTCACTTTCACCGCCACCCGGAGCTCCACCCCGACGAATACGGCCACCGCCACCACCTCGTCTACGCCTACGGATACGCCGAGCGCTACGCGGACCCTTACCTCCACGGCGACGCGGACATTCACGCCAACCGCGACCGTAACTTTCACCGCCACCCGAACGTTGGCCTCGACGAACACCCCCACCGCGACGGCCACATCCACCCGCACCCCGACGTCCACCCTGACGCCCACCTACAGTTTTACCCCCACCCGCACCTTGACGGCGACGGCCACGACTACCCCGACCCCGACACAGACCACTACCCCCTCGAACACGGCGTCCTCCACCGCCACGGGTACTTTTACGGTCACGTCCTCATTCACGCCCTCACCGACGCCCACCGAGACGCGGACATTCACGCCAACCGCGACCGCTTCCTTCACCGCCACCCGAACATCGGCCTCGACGAACACCTTCACCGCGACGGCCACATCCACCCGCACCCCAATGCCGACGAATACGGCCACCGCCACCCCCTCGTCTACGCCTCCGGATACGCCGAGCGCTACGCGGACCTTTACCCCCACGGCGACGCGGACACTTACGCCGACCGCGACTGCTTCTTTCACCGCCACAGGAACATTCACTTCGACAGCAACGGCGACTTCGGCCTCGAGTCGCACCTTCACGTCCACGGCGACCCCGACTTTCTCGGCCACTTTGACCCCCACTCCGACCAGGACAGAAACAGCTTCAGCCACCTCGGTGGCCACGTTCACCGCCTCGTCGACGTCTTCCCCTACGGCTAGCGCGACGGCGCCCCCGACCCATACCCCAACCCTTTCTCCAACCGGGACACCGAGCGCTACACGGACTCCTTCCGCCACTTGGACCTTTACGTCCACCCCGACGGATTCGCCGACCTCGAAGCCGTCTTCCACGTTCAGCCCCACCCGTACCTGGACCCCCACCTCAACCTCGACCCCAACTCGGACACCGACCCAAACCCCCAGCGCGACGAACAGCCCGACGGTGACCTCCTCCTACACCCCCACCGCGAGCGCGACGTCCACGGCAACGCCGACCTTGAGCTGGACATCGACCCCCAGCTCCACCTCGACCAGGAGTTCAACGCCGACGTCCACCCTGACCCGTTCGCCCAGCCCGACCGACACCTGGACAATGACCCCAACGCAAACGACGAACCCTTCCGCTACCCCAACCTGGACGGCTACCCGGACTCCAACGCCGACCTTGAGCTGGACATCGACCCCCAGCTTCACTGGGACCGCGACCGGGACGCCAACGGCCACCCCCAGCCCGATTCCGAGTTCCACTTCCACCGAGACGCCTAGCTGGACGCCTTTCTCTTGCCCGCCGGTGGCCCTCTCCGCCGCCTATCCGAACCCTTCGACCCGGTTTCCGGGCCCAGGGCAGGCCCCCTCGGCCAACGGATCGGACGACGGTTACGTGAGGGTCGATCTGACTTCGCCCTGCCCGAAGGGCGTTTCCTGGTCCATCGTGACCCAGGCCTACCGCACCCTGGCCTGGGGGACGGTCCAGGTGATGGGGAAGACGACCGTGGCCTGGAACCAAAGGGACCAGCGGGGGCGGTTGGTTTCGAACGGGACCTATTATTTTGTCCTCTCTGAAACCGGGCAAAAGCGACAACGGACGACGATCCTTCTATTGAGATAACGCCCGGTCCGCGGCCTTGGGCCGGGTTTTCCCGCGCCGTTTCGTGCAAGCCGTTTTGAAATGTGGTAGCTTCAGGCCATGCCGAAGCGAAAGACCCAGCGCCCCAAGTCCTTGAGCGGCTTGGTCGAATATGAGAGCTTCCTCAATATCCTGAGGTATTACGTCGACCTGAACTGCTTCATCATCTCGGAGGATCCGGGCGACGGCACCCAGGGCTGGAGGGCCGCCCATTACCACCAGCGGCCCGTCTCCCTCTTTGATTTCGAGAAGAAGTATGGGACCCCCTTCAATTGGAAGCCCCTCACCGACCCGAAGTTCGAGGCGCGGCACGGCCCGAAAACGCCGCTCCTCCTGAGGACGCTGGGGTTCACGGACATCTTCATGCCGATCCGGACCGGAAGCCGCCGGCTGGGCACCCTGCTGTCGGGGGCCTTCTCCGAGCATGAGATCACCCTCCCCCAACTGAAGGACAGCTGGAGGAACTTGAGCGGCCAGACGCCCGCATCCGAGAACCCCGAGTTCCGGCATTTCGTCCGGGCCCTCCTGGACACGCCCGTCCTGGAAGGCCCGGTCCTCGAGGCTTACCGGGAGGCCCTGGAACTGTTCGCGGGTCTCCTGGCCCGCGAGGACGCCCCGGGAGCCTCGGAGCGCCTGCGGGAGCTGGTCACGGAAGTCTTCTCGAAACATTTCCCCCACAGCTACTGGGTGGATTGGGCCTTGGGCCTCCCCACCCGGCAGGCCACGCCCCTTTGGAACAAGGGCGTAACCGAGACCGAATGGGTGAGGAAGGACATCCGGATCGAACGGATCCCGACCACCGTCCTCGCGGCCATCCCGGTGGGTCCCGTCGGCGTGAAACGGGACCCCGTGGAGGAGATGGTCAGGATTTACCGGTTCCAGCGCAGGTGTTTCCAATTCGCCCGGACCTTGCCCCAGACCGTCGGCGGCAAGTTGGAGAACTACGGCGCGCTTTTCATCACCTCGACGTCGGCCCAGCAGGGGCGGATCCGGCGGCGCGAGGAGATCCGGGAACTCGCGAGGCGGATCCAAGATTTCGCCTCGGCGGAGTCGGGGGGGCCGGTGAGGGTCGGCATCGGGGAACCGGTCCCGCCGGGGGAGGCGCTGACCGAATCCTTCCGGCAGGCGGTGCTGGCCCTGCACCTGGACCGGGACCCCCGGAACGGGTTGGCGGTCTTCAAGACCTCCCCCGCCGGGGAGCCTCAGGGCGTGCTGGAACTGGTGGGGCTCCTCCGGGACCTCCGGGCCCGTTTGGAGGCCGCGGAGCCCTCGGGGGTGGGCGCGGGGCTCGAGGAGTTCCTCAAGAAGGTCCTGATCCTCACGTTCCAAAACCCCGGGGAGGTCCGCCTGCACCTCCAGTACGGGTTGGACCAGATCTGTGAGGCCCTGAGGACCCGGGCGTTCCTGGATCCGGCGGAAGTCCGGGAGGTCCAAAAGCGCCTGGTGGGTTCCATCGAGGAGGCCGCAACCACCCAGGAACTGGTTGAGCGGTTCCAGGACGCAGTGGAGAAGGTGGCGTTCCTCCTGCAGAAACGGAGCGACTTCCAATCGACGGTCGCCATCGAGAAGATCCGGGACCACGTGGCCGAGCGGTTTAGGGATCCGCTCCGGATCGGCGAACTCTCCCGGCTCGCGGGATTCTCCGCCTCGACCCTGAGCCGGCACTTCAAGAGCCACGTGGGGGTGGGCCTCCAGGAATACCTCCAGGACCTCCGGATAAAGGAAGCCAAGCGGCTCCTGGCCACCGGAAACCTGCCCATTTCCCAGGTGGCGCGCTCCTGCGGTTACCGGCCGGGGACCCATTTCGCCCGGTTTTTCAAGTCGAGAACCGGTTTCACGCCCCAGAAGTTCCGCCAACGAAGATCCCCGGCCTGAAAAAACCAATGAAATAAAAGACTATACAATTGATGATTAATGGCCCAACTCCCCTGGGGGGCGTCTTGTGCCCGCCCCCTCCCAGGGGTACCTTCCTCCGTATTAAACCCGAAGCCTCCTTTTCCTCTTCCTCGCCTCAGGTGGGCTGACACCCCCGGAAGGACCCTGCCGTGAACCTGAAGACCCCCCCGGGCCAGCCTTGGACCCGCCGAAAAATCGTTTTTGGGTTCCTGGCCTTGGCGATCCTTCTACCGCAAACCCCGGCCCACGCCGCGACCTGCGCGGTCGACATCTCCCAGACCAACCAATCGATCCGGGGTTTCGGCGCCTGCAGCGCCTGGCACAACAGCGCCTATCCCACCCAGCTCGCAACCTGGTATTGGGACTCCGCCGGGATGACCGGCAACAACCCGAACGGGATCGGCCTTTCCCTCCTGCGTTGCCACATCCCCTACGACAACTCGACCTCCGGCGGGGCGATCACCGACGCCGGGGAAGCTGCGGTCATGAAGCAGGCCGCCGGCTTGGGCGTCAGCCAGATCTGGATCGCCGAGTGGACCCCACCCCCGGCCTACAAGGCGAACAACCTGCCGACCGGGTCGAACAACAACAACAACTTCAGCGGGGCCGCCTCGGGCGCGGCGAACGCCGCGGACACCGGCTACGCCACCTACCTGGTCAACTACATCAAGTACGCCAACCAACAGCTCGCCGCCAACGGCGTGACGATCATGGCCGTCTCGCCGCAGAACGAACCGGACTGGGACACGACCTACGAGTCCTGCCTGTGGAACGCCGGGCAATTCTCCGTGTTCACCCAGGCCCTCCACTCGGCCCTCCAAACCGGGGGGCTCACCACCCAAATCATGATCCCGGAGAGCTTCCGGGACGACAAGACCCTGGCCGCCACCGCCATGAACGACCCCACGATCTCGGGCTACCTCGGCGTCATCGGGAACCACCTGTACGGCATCACCAACAACCTGGTCCTCTCCTCGACGCCTTATTCGCTCGCGAATTCCGGGTTCTCGCACGTCACCACCCAGGAAATGTGGGAGACGGAAATGTCGGACGTCAGCGGGGCAGGAAACGACACCAGCATGACAAGCGGGCTCGTCATCGCGGGATGGGTCCACGCCTGCATCGTGGACGCCAACATGAACGCGTACCACCATTGGTGGCTGTACCCCTCCAGCGGGAGCACCAACGAGTCGTTGATCGGCTCGGACAACGCCTCGACCAAGAAGCTCTGGGTGCTGGGCAACTGGAGCCGGTTCGTCCGGCCCGGCTTCTACCGGGCGGGGGCCACCGAGGTGCCCACGGCGGGCGTCTCGATCTCCTCCTATAAGAACAGCAACTCGACCCCGACCACGATCGTGATCGTGGCGATCAACCACAACGGCTCGGCGCAATCGATGACCTTCAACTTCGCCGGGGGCACGGTGTCCCAAGAGACCCCGTGGGTCACGGACGGGGGCAACAACCTGGCCCGCCAAACCACCCAAACCGTCACGGGCAACAGCTTCACCTACAGCCTCAGCGCCACCAGCGTCACCACCTTCGTTTGCGTGATCGGGGCCGTGGGGCCGACCGCCACCTTCACGAACACCGTCCCCCCCACGCCGACCTTCACGCGGACGTCCACCCCGATCCCCGGGGCCTTCTGCATGATCGACAACTTCGAGGACGGCAACACCGCCAACAACTGGGGCGGGACCTGGACCACCTACGGGGACGCCAACACCACCCTGGCCTTCAGCGTCCCGGCGGGCGGGGCCCCCGGCTCCACGGCCTTCTCGGGAAGCTGTTCGGGTTCGGTGAGCAATTATGGGGGCATCACCTGTCCCTTCGGCTCGACCATGGACCTTTCGCCCTACACGGGCGGGGTGGCCTTTTACGCGAAGGGCAGCGGCACCTATTGGTTCCAGATGGCGATCCCGGCGGTCACCGACGGGGACAACTTCGGGGTGTCGTTCACGGCCAACGCGGCCTGGACGCCCGTGACGGTGCTGTTCAGCCAACTGGCCCAACGCGGGTTCGGGACCGCCCAGACCTTCTCGCCTTCCCAGGTGTCGATGTTCCAATGGGCCAACTTGGCGGCGGGGAACTACAACCTCCAGCTCGATGACGTGCGGATGTTGGGGGCCAACTGCGCCGGGTCGACGCCAACGTCGACCCCCACCCTCACGTTTACCGCGACCCGTTCTTGGACGCCGACCTCAACGGCGAGTGGGACGCCGACCTTCTCGCCGACCCAGTCATCGACACCCGTGTCGACATCGACTTCGACCCTCACGCCCCTTCCGGGCACCGCCACGTCGACCCGTACGTGGACTCCCACGTCGACCCCGACCCGGACCCCAACGTCGACATCGACGTTGACCCCCACGCCGACGGGCTCCACGGGCAACAAGGCCTATTGCTTTACCATCAACCGTTCGGCCGTGAACCCGTTGGTCAATGACCTGAAACTGACCCTCCTCGTCAATGTGGGGACCTGTTCGTCGGTGTCCGTCACGGCCGACGGCGCCTCCGTGCCGGCCACCTACCTTTCGTCCACGGGACAAGCCCTCTTCACCACGACGGGGACCACGATCCAGGTCACGGCCGTCAATTGGACCTCGGGCGGCACGGGCGCGGCCACCAAGGCCACGCTTTATAACAACTACCACTGGGCTTATTCCCTCACGTTGGACGACGGCATCCAATCCCAATACGACAACGCCAAACCCCTGCTCGACGCCAAGGGCTGGAAGGCCGGGGCGGCGGTGGTGGGTTCCTGGACCGACGGGGGCGGCGGCGGGGGACGTTACATGTCCTGGGCCACGATCCAGGCCCTACGGGCCGCGGGTTGGCAGATCTACAACCACACCTTCACCCACCCCAACCCGGTGGACTGCACTAATTTCGTCAACGAATTCGGCCAGGACCAGACCGACCTCCTGAGCCACCTACCCGGATACCACGTCAGCCACATCGTGTACCCTTATGAGGTCCAGACCTCCGCTTCCTGCGCGGGTTTCCCGCCGAACTTCCTGATCTCGGGGGAAATCGGGGCCGGGGGCGGGACCAACTACGTCGACGCGACACTCCCGAACGTCTACCTGGTGCAACGGAACGGCCTTTATGGCACCGGCTACGCGGCCTGGCAGACCAACGCGGCGGCGGCGGCGGGGAACGCCCGACCCAACTGGTACATCAGCATCACCCACAGCGTCTCCGCGGGAACCGGGGCCCCGACGGACCAATACGCCACCAACGCCGACGCCTTGGGCAACCTTTTGAACTACCTGGACACCAACTACGGGAACACGGGCAACAAGAGCATGTGGTTCGCCCCCTCGGGCGAAGTGATGGATTACATCTTTACCCGGGACCAGTCCTTGGTGAGCGCCTGTTCCGGCACCCCGATCCCCACGCCGACTAATACCCCGACCCAGCCGCCGACCTCCACCTTCACCCGGACGGCCACCCCGATCCCCGGGGCCTTCTGCATGATCGACAATTTCGAGGACGGCAACACCGCCAACAACTGGGGCGGGACCTGGACCACCTACGGGGACGCCAACACCACCCTGGCCTTCAGCGTCCCGGCGGGCGGGGCCCCCGGCTCCACGGCCTTCTCGGGAAGCTGTTCGGGTTCGGTGAGCAATTATGGGGGCATCACCTGTCCCTTCGGCTCGACCATGGACCTTTCGCCCTACACGGGCGGGGTGGCCTTTTACGCGAAGGGCAGCGGCACCTATTGGTTCCAGATGGCGATCCCGGCGGTCACCGACGGGGACAACTTCGGGGTGTCGTTCACGGCCAACGCGGCCTGGACGCCCGTGACGGTGCTGTTCAGCCAACTGGCCCAACGCGGGTTCGGGACCGCCCAGACCTTCTCGCCTTCCCAGGTGTCGATGTTCCAATGGGCCAACATGGCGGCGGGGAACTACAACCTCCAGCTCGATGACGTGCGGATGTTGGGGGCCACTTGCCCGGGGACCACCCCCACCTTCACGTTTACCCCGACCCGCCCTTGGACGCAGACTCCTACGGCGACTTTCACCGCCACGTCGAGTCCTACGATGACCGCCACCTGGTCGATGACGCCCACTTCGACGGTCACTTCGACCCCCACCCGTACGTGGACCGCCTCGCCGACCGCCACCTTTTCATCAACCCAGACGTTTACGCCGACCTCGACGGCCACCCCGACCGCGACGTTCACCTTGACCGTGACGCGGACGGCCACGGCCTCCCCGACATCCACGTCGACAGCGACATGGACCGCAACCTTGACGTCGACCTCCACCTCGACCCTGACCCGGACGAATACCGCCACGGCCACGGCGAGCCCGACATCCACCTTCACCTCGTCGCCCACGGTGACTTCGACAAGGACCAGCACCTCCACGTTCTCGCCGACCTCGACGCCAACGGCGTCGCCGACTTTTACATCGACGGTGACGGCCACTTCCACCGCCTCGTCTACGCCTTCGGCTACGCGGACCCTTACCCCGACGGCTAGCCCCACCAACACCGCCCAGGCCACCAGTACCTTCACGTCCTCGCCGACCTCAACCCCCACGCGGACCTCAACCTCCACTTCGACCCCGACCTCTTCGCCGACGAACACGAGTACGCCGCCACCGGGCGCCACCCCGACCTTCACCCCCTCGAACACCCTGTCGCCTACGAACAGCTCCACCCCCACCCGCACGTTCACGACCACGTGGACCTTCACCCCCACGTCGACCGCTTCGTTTACGGCCACCCGCACTTTTACACCCACCCCCAGCGCGACCGGGACGGTTACGTCCACTTCGACCTTCACGTCCACCGCGTCGTTTACCTCAAGCGCGACTCGTACGCCGTCGCCGACCAGCTCCCCCACGCCGACCTACACCCTGGCTTTCACCGCTACCCAGACGTTTACCCAAACGTCGACGGCCACCCGGTCGTCTACGCCTACGGCTAGCGCGACTGCGCCCCCGACCAATACTTCAACACCAACTCCAACCGGGACACCGACTTCAACCTCAACCGCCACGTCCACTCCGACGGGGACTTCCACCTCCACTTGGAGCGCGACGCCCACTTTTACGGCCACCCTGACCTACAGCCCGACGCCTACCTACACCTTCACGGCGACCTTACCGCCCGGTACGTACACTTTTACCCCGGCCCCGACCTCCACCCACACCCCCACGTACACCTCAACACCTTCATACACCTCGACCTCCACCTCCACCGCGTCCTTGACCCGGACCTTTACCCCGACCCTGTCCCCCACTCCGACCGACACGAACAGCCCGACGGATACCCGGACGTCCACCCCGACCAGTTCCAGGACGGATACCCCCACGCCGACTGCGACGAACACGCCGTCGGACACCCGCACCTGGACCCCGACTTCCACGTCCACGAACAGCGCGACGCGTACGGCTACGCCCTCGCCGACCGCCACCCCGACCCCCTCGACGACCCCGACTTCCACCAAGACATCCACGCCCACGCCGACGGATTCGCCGACATCTACGCCCACGCCGTCCAAGACGGCGACACCGACATGGTCGCCGTCGTCCACCGCGACGCCGTCATTCACGCCCAGCGCGACTTATACCCCCACCCGCACGCCCATCCCCACCCAAACTTGGACGCCGACACCGACTTCCTCACCGACGGCACCGCCGACCTTGACGCCGACGCCCAGCGCGACGCTCCCGGTGTGCCCGCCGGTCGCCATTTCGGCGGCCTATCCCAATCCTTCCTACAGCCTTTGGATCCCGGTGAAGGTGAACCTCGCCTCGCCTTGCCCCAAGACGGTGGACTGGAAAATCGTGACGGTAGCCAACCGCCTGGTGGCTTCCGGAGCGCTTGAGGTCTCGGGAACGGCGACCGTGGCCTGGAACCAAAGGGACAAGTGGGGACGCCTTGTTTCCGACGGGATCTACTATTTCCTTTTAAATGAAACGGGCCAACCGACCCGGATGACCAAGATCGTGATCCTACGGTGAGGCTTCAAGCCGAAGCGTGTGTTTTGGTCATGCCCATTCCATAAGGGAATGGGCGTATGCTGCGGTAAACGGAACCCCCGTTTCGGGGCCGATTTCCCGTCCCATCCTTGGCACACCCCCCGACGGCTGTGGTTTTGGATTTCCCCGGGGCCGCCGTCATGCTAGCTTCAACCTATGGAAGTCACGGAACACCTGGGCCCCGACGCTTTCAGGGAACTCTTCGAGTACGAGAATTTCCTCTCAATCTTCAAGTATTACATCGACCTGAACTGCTTCGTGGTCCCCACCAGCCTGGGGGCCTTCTGGGTGGCGGTGAATTACCACCAACGGCAGGCCTCCCTTTTTGATTTCGAGCTCAAGCGCAAATACATCCACGATTGGTCGCGGCTCACGGACCCGGACTATGAGAAGTCCCGGGGTCCCGGCGAAGCCCTCCTCGTGGAGAATTTAGGGTTCTTCGACGCCTTCATGCCCATCCGCCGTGACGGGCAACGGCTGGGAACCCTGTTGTCGGGCGCCTTCGCGGACCGGGAAATCACCTTTCCGCACCTCCAGGCCAGTTGGAAGGACCTGACGGGCCAGCCCGCCGCCCCGGAGAACCCCGAGTTCCGCCATTTCGTCCGGGTGATGCTGGAGACCCCGGTGCTGGAGGGGCCCGTCTTGCCGGCCTACCGGGAAACCCTTGAGCTGTTCGCGGGCATCCTGGTCCACGGCAACCACCCGGAGGCCTCGCGGCGCCTGAAGGAACTGTCGGTGGGGGTCTTCTCCAAGCACTTCCCGCACAGTTACTGGATGAACTGGGCCCTCGGCCTGCCGACCCGCCAATCCACGCCCGCCTGGGGCCCCCGGGTGCAGGAGATGCCCTGGGTACGCGAGGAAATCGGGATCACCCGGATCCCCACCACGGTCCTGACGGTGATCCCGCTCCGCCAGGCCGGGCGCAAGGGCGGGGCCCTGGAGGAGACGGTGCGCGTCCACCGGTTCCAGCGGCGGGGATTCCAATTCGCCCGGACGATTCCCGAGACCACCGGGGGCGCCCTGGAGAATTACGGGATGGTTTTCATCAGCTCACCGGATCCCCGGAAAGGGAGGCTCCAACGGAGGCACCAGATCCTCGAGACCGCCGAGCGGATACGGGCCTACGCCTCGGAGGAATTGGATGGGCCGGTCCTGGTGGGGATCGGGGAGACCGTGGAACCGGGGGAACCCCTGAACCGGTCGTTCCGCCAGGCGGTCCTGGCGCTCCACTTGGAGCGGAAATCCGGGAAGGACCTGGTGTTTTACGCCCCGACGCCCCGCGGGAAAAAGGAAGGGGTGCTGGAACTCGCGCGGCTCCTCCAAGAACTGAAGCGGCCATTCGAGACCGCCTCCTTCTCGGGGACCTCCACCCTGCTCGACGAATACCTCCGGCAGGTCCTCACCCTCTCGTTCCAGGACCCCGAGGAGATCCGGCTGCACCTCCAATACGGCCTGCTCCAATTGCGGGACGCGGTGAAGGGAAAAATCCACCCGGGGACGGAGGATTTGGAAAGCCTTTTAGAGGGACTAGTCCGGTCCCTGGTGAATGCCGGCACCACCCAGGAAATGGTTTTGGCCTTCAAGGAATCCGTGGAGAAGCTCATGAACCTGATTCAGGGCTCCGGTTCCCTCCGGGAGGCCGCTTCGATCGAAAAGGTGAGGGACTTTCTCGATGAGCGTTTCCGAGGGTCGGTGCCCTTGTCCGTCCTCGCGAAAAACTCTGGGATTTCGGTTTCCACCCTCAGCCGCCGGTTCAAGAAGGCCTTCGGGATCGGGATCGAGACTTACCTCCAAAACCTGCGGTTGGGGGAGGCGCGCCAGCTTTTAAAGGGCGGGAACCTCCCGGTGTCCAAAATCGCCCAATCCTGCGGTTTCAGGTCGGTTTCGTATTTCACCCAATTTTTCCGCAAGAAAACCGGTTCCACACCGCAAACCTATCGAAAGCAAACAAAACACCAATAATTGAAGCTTTTTGGGGAACCGGGTTTTGGATGGATGTGAAATAAAAAAACATCAAAATGGCGCAATAACGACAACATTGGTATTTGATCCCTTGTCGGCTCCACGCTTGGGCGGTATGTTTTACCCATTACTCAAACGCTTACATGGGCCGAAAAAGCGTTTTAACCGAAGTTTCAAGCCGGATAAAAAACGATTTTAACCTGATGACTGGGCGGGGCTGACACCCCTCCCCCTTGGAATGACATGAAATCCCCAATCCTTCGGACAGTCCTCCTGACCGTGACCCTCAGCCTCCTGGTTTTGGCCCCCCCAACTTGGGCCGCAACCTGCGCGGTGGACATTTCCCAGACCAACCAATTCATCCGCGGCTTCGGCGCCTCCAGCGCCTGGCACACCAACGCCTACACCACCGCCCAGGCGAACATCTTTTGGGACGGCACCAACCTGAACGGCAACAACCCGGTCGGCATCGGGTTGTCGATGCTGCGTTGCCGAATCCCGCCGGACACCTCCAATGGGGAGGTGGCCGTCATGCAGCAGGCCAAGGGGATGGGATGCACCCAGATCTGGGCCACCGAATGGTCCGCCCCCGCCAGCATGAAGGACAACAACAACCTGAACAACGGTGGGGCGCTCCTGGCGGGCTCCTACGCGGCCTACGCCACGAAACTCGTCAACTACGCCAACATGGTGCGCACCAGCTACGGCATCACCCTGATTTGCATCTCCCCGCAGAACGAACCGGACCAAAACGTGACCTATGAGTCGGGAATCTGGACGGGCCAGCTCTTCCACGACTTCGTGAAGAACAACCTGGGCCCGACCTTCGCCGGCAACCCCACCAAGCTCATGATCACGGAGGCCTCCAAGAACAGCCTCCTGACCTCGGGCGCGGGCGGGGACGGCGACGCGAACACCACCCTCAACGACGCTTCCGCCGCCACCTTCGTCTCGTTTATCGGCACCCACCTTTACGGATCGGGGCCCCTGGCCTACGCCAACACCCAGCTCAACGCTCCCGCGGGCGGGCGCGAGTACTGGGAAACCGAGATGATGGAATACAACGGCGGCGCGGCCTCGGACGACAGCATGACCGACGGCATGTATACCGCCGGCCTCATCCACCGGTCCCTGGCCGATTCCAACATGAACGCCTACCATTTTTGGTGGCTGGTCTGCGAGAACAGCAACTCCAACCAAGGGCTCATCGATTTTGACGGCGCCACCGTGCCCAAGCGCACCTGGACCATGGGCAACTTCAGCCGGTTCGTGCGGCCCGGGTTCTACCGGGCGGGGGCCACCGAGGTTCCGTCCTCCGGGGTGTCCATCTCCTCCTACAAGAACAGCAATTCCACCCCCACCACGATCGTGATCGTGGCGCTGAACAACAACGGCTCCGCCCAATCGGTGACCTTCAACTTCTCGGGCGGTACGGTGTCCCAGGAGACTCCCTGGGTCACGGACTCCAGCAACAACCTCACCCGCCAGACCACCCAAACCGTCACGGGCAACAGCTTCGCCTACAGCCTCAATCCCACCAGCGTGACCACGTTCGTGTGCGTGATCGGGGCCGTGGGGCCGACCGCCACCTTCACAAACACGATCCCCCCGACGGCCACCTTCACCCGGACCCTGACCCCCATCCCCGGTGCGTTCTGCATGATCGACAACTTCGAGGACGGCAACACCACCAACAACTGGGGCGGCACCTGGGCCAGCTACGGCGACGCCAACACCACCGTGGCCTTCAGCGTCGCGGCCGGGGGAGCCCCCGGCTCCACGGCCTTTTCGGGCACCGCCTCGGGATCCGTCAGCAACTACGGCGGCGTCTCCTGCCCCCTGGGCGGCACCGTGGACCTCACGCCCTACAGCGGCGGGGTGGTCTTTTACGCGAAGGGCAGCGGTACCTACTGGTTCCAGATGGCCATCCCGGCGGTGACCGACGGGGACAACTTCGGGGTGTCCTTCACCGCCAACGCGGCTTGGACGCCCGTGACGGTGCTGTTCAGCCAACTGGCCCAACGCGGGTTCGGGACCGCGGAGACGTTCTCGGCCGCCCAAGTGACCCTATTCCAATGGGCCAGCGTGGCGGGGGGGAGCTACAACCTCCAGCTCGACGACGTGCGGATGATGGGGGCCTATTGCCCCGGGGGGACCACCACCTTTACCTTCACCCCGACCCGTTCCTCGACGCCGACTTTCACCGCGACATCCAGCCCCACCCGAACTTTCACCTCGACCTCAACGGCGACATCCACCGCCACCTTGACGGCCACGCGGACCAGCACGCCCACCTTCTCCGCCACCCCGACCGCCAGTTTCACTTGGACGGCTACGCCCTCGGCTACCGCCACGCGGACCAGCACCGCCACGAACACATCCACTGCCACCCCGACCCGCACCTTTACGAATACCCTGACAGCCACCTCAACCACCACGCGGACAAACACGTCGACTCCATCGCCGACGACGACGATGACCGCCACCTCCACGTCCACGGCGACCTACACCTTCACCGTGACCCCGAGCGCGACTGCCTCCCCGAGCCCAACGGGCACGCCTACGGCGTCCGGGACGTCCACCTCCACACGGACGAACACGCCCAGTCCCACCAACACGGTTTTGGCCACCAGCACCTTCACGTCCTCGCCGACCGCGACCACGACGCGGACCTTCACCCCGACTTCTTCGGTGACGGCCACCTCGACGTTCACTTCGACCCCCACGTCGACCGCGACCCCGACGGCCACCCGAACGTTTACCGCCACCCCGACTTCGACCCCGAGCGCCACGCTCACCGCGTCGTCTACCGCGACCTTCACCTCCACGAGGACTTCGACTTTCACGAACACTTCCACCCCGAGCCCTACAGCGTCCTTTACGCCCACGATCACCCCTACGCCGCCGCCTGGCGCTACCGCGACCTTCACGCCGACCGTGACTTCGACCTCGACCCGGACCTGGACTCCGTCGGCTACCGCCACCGCCACGACCACTTCGACCACTACATCGACGGCGACCTTCACCTCCACGGCCACTTCGACCTCCAGCGCGACGCGGACCGCGTCACCGACCTTCACGGCCACGACCACTTCAACCACGACGTCGACCCCGACCTCCACCTCGACCCGGACATCCACCCCGACGACCACCGTCACCTCCACACCGACCGATACGGCGTCGCCAACCGCGACGCTCACACCCACAATCACGAACACCCCGCCTCCGGGAGCCACACTCACGTTTACGAGTACGGTGACCAGTACTTCTACGATGACCACCTCGTTTACACCGACATGGAGCGGTACTTTTACTTCGACCGTGACCTCGACCCCCACCCATACGCCCACGCGCACTTACACCGCCACTTTCACGCCGACCGCGTCGCCGACATTCACCCCGACGAATACCGTCACCCCCTCGCCGACCGATTCGGCGTCGCCGACCGCGACGCTCACACCCACGATCACTAACACCCCGTCCCCGGGGATAACCGCCACATTCACCCTGACGGCGACCTTGACGCCGAGCGCGACCAACAGCCCGACGCCCAGCGCGACTCCCTCGGCTTCGCCGACCTTTACGTTCACCCCGACCGCTACGAACACGCCGACGGATAGCGCGACATTCACCAAGTCGCCGACTCCGACCTACACGGCCACTTGGTCGTTGACCCCCACGAACAGCGTCACCCCGACGGATTCGATGACGCCTACGGCGTCCCTCACCGCGAGTCGTACGCCCACGGCGTCGCCGACCTTGACACCCACCTTTACGGCCAGCTTGACCCCCACCCCGAGTGAGACCTGGACCGTGACGCAAACCCCCAGCCCGGTGCCGTCCTCGACCCCGACTTCAACCATCCCGGCCTGTCCGCCCGTGACCCTCTCGGCCGCCTATCCCAACCCCTCGTTCAACTCCTGGACCCCGGTGAAAGTGAACCTCACCTCACCTTGCCCCAAGACGGTGGGATGGAAGATCGTGACGGTGGCCAATCGGATGGTCGCTTCAGGGACCATCGAAATTAAGGGAATGGCGACCGTCGCCTGGGACCAAAGGGATTTCCGAGGCCGCCTAGTCTCCAACGGCACCTATCACTTCCTGATCCAGGAAGCCGGCCAACCCATCCGCCGAACGGTGATATTGTTATTGCGATGAGATTCGCGGCGGCCGATGGTTCCCTGCCGACTTCCGCCCCTCCGGGTCCCCCTGGTATGATGGGTCCATGACTCGTCCCCCTAAGGTCAATATCGATTGGATCGCCCGCCAGGCGGGCGTGAGCAAAAGCACCGTTTCCCGGGTCCTCAACGGGGGATCGGTGAGCCCCACCCTCCAGGAACGCATCCAAACCCTCATCCGAACCTCGGGCTTCCGGCCCTCCCTTTCCGCCCGGAATTTCTCCAAGGGCCGCACCGGCTGTATCGGGCTGGTGGTCCCCACGTTCCTCGACGCCTGGCTGCCCCAGATCCTCCAGGGGGTCGAGGAAGAGACCAACCGCCACCAGCTTTCGCTCCTCCTGGGGAGCCTCGGGGAAGAGACGGCTTTCCACCCCGAAGTGGTGAAGGATTGGATCGAACAACGGCGGGTGGACGGGCTGATATTCGCGAGTTCGGGCAAAAGGGAACTGCCGCTGATCCAGGAAGCCCAAAAAGCGGGGTTGGGCTTGGTGTTCATCACGGGCAACCAAAGCGAGGGAATAAGCCGGATCATCCGATGCGACAACCTGGAGGGCGGCCGCCAAGCGGCCCAACACCTGTTGGCCTTCGGCCACAAACGGTTCGCGTTCGTGGGAGGCACCCTGGAGGACCTGGACGCCGTTGAACGCCTCGAGGGTTTCCAAAGCGTTTTGAGGGCCGCAGGGATCAAGAAAGACGCCCTGGAGGTCCAGGCGACCGGCTGGAGGTCCATCAACGGTGAATCGGCGGCCAAGCAGTGGTTGGCCCGCCGGAAAGCCAACGGTCCGACCGGGTTTTTCTGCGCCAACGACAGCGCGGCGCTCGGTTTTTTGAGGGTGGTCCTCCAAGCGGGTTTGCGGGTGCCCCAGGACGTTTCCGTGGTCGGGTTTGACGATGTGCCGACGGCCCAGGTCTTCTGGCCCGGACTGACGACCGTGCGCCAGGACATGAGGGTCATGGGGGCCGCCGCGGTGCGGGCCCTCGTGGAACAGGTCGAGACGCCCGGCCCCAAGCCCACCATCCTCTATCCCGGGGAACTGGTGGTCCGGGAGAGCAGCGGCCCCGCCCCCGGATAAGCCCTCAAGAAGGTTTCACCCCAGGGACACCCGAAAAACAGCGGAAGGCGGTCAGCGGTCAGCGGGCAGCTGTTGGCCTTAAACGGCGAATGCCTAACCCGTCCCACGCTTAACCGGCCATCCCTCTTGTCAGTCCCTCAAATGCGAGTGGGCTCAATGCCCCTAGGTCAAAGCCCCGCATGGAGCACCCATGAATCCTGAACCGCCGCCGCCGCCCGTCCCGATCCGGTTGGATGGCTACTACCAATTCCAAAACATCTTCCAGACCTACCTGGGCCAGGCCTGCCTTTACCTTTCGGCGCCCGAGCAGATCGGTTGGAAGGTCCTTTTCCCAGCGCGAAACACCCTGGAGTCCTGGCAGTTCGAACAGCATTACGGGAAACTCCAACTCCGGAACGGCTACCTCCGAAACACCTTCGACCAGGTTTACCGGGAATCCAAACCCCGGGTGGGGAGGTTCGGCGGATTGACCGACCTTTTCGCGCCTGTGCCGGTCCAGGGGTCCTGCGTGGGTTTCCTCTTCACGGGGCCGTACCTTTCCCGCGACCTCGACGCCGTGGAACTACGAAGGCGTTGGAAAGAGATCACGGGTTCGGGGGGATCCGACCAGAACCATGATTTCCTCCGGTTCGTCCGGGCCCTCCTCCGGGTACCGGTCCTGGACCCGGTCGCGGAGGCGGGATGCCTCCGGTTGATGGAACTGATGGGGAGGTGGATCGGGGGCCAGGATGAAAGCAGGTTTTCCGAGGAGATGGACCGGATGCGCCGGGAGGTGTTCCCGCCCCGGTTGCCCCACCCCTATTGGGTGGAATGGGTGGTGGGGTTGGACAAATTCTTCCGTCGGCCCCCGATGGGGGACGCGGTTGAGCGTTGGGTGACCGAGGAGATGGGGCTGACACGCGCCCCCAGCGTGGTGGTGGCCCTCATGCCCTTCGTCCAGGAACCCAGGTCCGGGACCGTAGAGAACCTTTGCCGGGCCAAGGCGTTCCAACGCGAGTGCTTCCTGGCGGCCCGAAAGCTCCCCGAATCGGTCTCGGCGGCCCTGGGCGATTATGGGGCCCTCCTACTGACCTCGACCAAACCCGGGTTGTCCCAGGCCCAGGCCCGGTTGGAGATCCGGGACCGCATCCAGGAACTCCGCCGGGTCCTCGAGAAAAAATTCAGCGTCACGGTCCTGGCGGGTGTGGGGTCCTTCCAATACGGCGGCGGGGACCTGGCGCGGTCCTATGGCGAGGCCGTCACCGGGCTCCACCTCGCGATGGAGAGCGGGAAGAACCCGACGTTCGTCGAGGCGACGGCCGGGGAAAGGCGGACCCCGCCCCACGCCGATGTTTGGGCCAGGATGTGGGAACTGGTCGAGGTATTCGAGCGGGGAGCGGTGGCCAAGCTGCCCGTGGCGCGCGAAAGGTTCCTCCGCCAGGTGCTTTTCGCGTCCCTGGACCAAAGCGACCAGGTCCGCGGCCACCTTCTCTCCGCCCTCCAGGTCCTCCTCGAACGGTTCGAGCGGAAAAGCGGCGTGGGGAGGGACACGGCCCGTAAGCTCGGCGAGGAATTGACGGGACGCCTCCTGGAGGCCCGGACCTCCCCGGACCTCGTGGGAACCTTCGGTTCTTCCCTCGAATCCCTGGTCCGCTACCACGAAAAACCCAAGGACGCGGGGATCGCCGGACGAGTCGAGGAAACCCTCCGGGACCTCAAGTCGGACCCGGCCCGAGCCTGGAAATTGAAGGAGGTCTGCCGCCGCGCCGGGGTCTCGGCGCCCACCTACCTGAAGAGTTTCCGTCAGATCGCCGGCCTCTCCTTCGGGCCCTTTCTCCGTGGTTTGCGGCTGGAGAAGGCCCGCGAGATGCTCCAGGACGGAAGCTTGGGGCTGGAGCGGGTGGCCCAGGAATGCGGCTTCAGCTCGGCCCAATCCTTCATCCCGATTTTCCGGAAGGCCTATGGAACTTCCCCCCGGAAATACCGGCCCAAATCGAGGACTGGCCTCCCCTGAATGGGTTCCCAGATCGGTCCAACCTTTTGATGGGTTTATCAAAGATTAACTTATTGTTATGCAACCAATAATCAACCTGGAACCGGTTCGATTATCCTTACCTCAACCCGTCGATCCTGAATGGACGGGGCTTTTTGGGGGCGTACAAGCGATTGCAGGTTTTGCCCCCATGGCCCCGGGTTCGGTGAAGCCGATCCCATCCGACCCAGGGTGACGGCCAATTCTCCGGTTCCATTTCACCTTAAGGAGACTTCCGTGATCCGGAATTCCACCCCCCGCGCGGCCACACTGAATGATGTCGGACAATTAGCCGGGGTTTCCGCCGCCACGGTTTCACGCGCGCTTTCCGGATTCCCGAAGATCAGCGAAGCGACCCGCCAAAGGGTCATGGACGCGATCCAAAAACTGGATTACCGGCCCAACCTCCAGGCCCGCGCTTTGGCCCTGGGCCGGGTCCGGAACACCGTGACACTCCCGATGATGGGGAAGGTCTGAATACAGGGGCAGGTGTGTGCGCATCGGGTAGGTCGGATCCATCATCAATCGTTTGCCAGTTCAATCCGGGTTTCGCAACGCCCTAGTCGTTTCCCTGGTGGAATTGGCGCCATTATTGGGAATCCAGTCTATTATTTGTGGGGCTTTTCATAAAATCCCAAGACCTAGGCCTTTCCATCACCACTCTTCTTCGGATACGGCTCGAACGTGATTACGGGGGTACGGATAAACCCGCGTTGTCGGCAAGATTGCGCATGATATACTTTTGTCGGGAATAAACTGTGCACGTTAAAACACTCATTTAAT
>CAYMOV010000022.1:0-33416 GCA_964392085.1 uncultured bacterium | reverse complement strand
CAAGATCGACAACGTGGATTCCTTCGGGGCCGAGACGAGCGTGACGACGAACGTGTCGGTGGACCGGAGCCTGTCGACGGTGACGGTGAAAATGTACAACGAGTCGGGCGAGGTGGTGCGGACGCTGTTCAGCCAGAGCGCGGGTCCGGTGGACGGCGTGACCTCGGTCACTTTAAGCACAGACACGATCCAACCGGGGGCCATCCCAAACCCAGGGACACCGCAGACCCTGGGCATCGTGTTATCGAACGGGACGACGCTGGTGTGGGACGGGCGGTCGGACGGCGGGGATTTCGTGACGAATGGACAATACCAGGTGGAAGTGCATGTGGGGGACGGCAAAGGCAACGACCAAGTGGTGGTGAAGTCGGTGTCGGTGTTGTCGGCTGGGAGCGGCGCGGGAGACGCAGTGGTGGCGCCGAACGTGTTGACGGCCGCTAACTTAAAGGCGGACGTGTCGGTGTCCGGCGCTTTGGGCCTGACGCTGAGGGTGACGGTCTATACGGTGGCGGGGGAGAAGGTGTTCTCGACCTTAGGCCCGGGTGGAACCGGCCACGTGACGTTGGACGCCGGCGTACTCACGAACGGCCTGTATGTCGTGGTGGTGGATTTCGCCGACCTCAGCGGCCATCTCGACCGGAAGATTACGAAAATTATCGTACGAAAATAATTTGACGGCAGCTGTCGACGTTCGGCCGCCGACCGTCAGTTTCAACCACAACGGCAAAGGCCCAGCCGTTTAGAGGGATCGGTATAATTCCCTTCCGGTTTCACTTTCAGCTATGCCGGACAAACGCTCAGGATGACGGATTCGAAGCGAAGTCCAATTGCCTGTGGTAACCGATGGGTTGCTTTCCCTAAAAATTACGCCGGTCAAGTCTCTGTCCGCCAGCGCTCGCCTGAGTCCCGGTCCGTCAAACGTAGGGCGTCTCACCCTGGCTAGGCCTGCAGAGATCTGGCCGCTTCCCGTTTTTTCTCGCCAGGGCCTTTTACGTCGGTCGATCGGCTCGGGCGAGAAGGTCTTCCACCGTTTTTGGGGTTTTTCTGCAGTGCAGATGATCCAACCCAGCCTGGCCGAAACGGGCAAACCGGTCTGATCCACCACCCAAACCGACAAACAACCGGAAAAACAGGGAAGAGTAGGGGGAGTGACAAGTCGAGCTCCAGCCCAGTCGTCCTATCGAGGTACTCGATGACCCTGATGCCGGCCGTGAAAAGGGTGAACACGAAGACGACGGGGAAGGGCCCCGGATCAGTCATGTAGCGCATCGGAACTTCCCGGGATGGGGGGCCTCCCTCATACACACGGCGGCAAGGCCGGCCGTATGGATGGACTTTCCCCATGGGCGGCACCTACAATAGGTCGACCGGTCAGCCATTGTTTGGACCGACCGGCCGACTGAAAGGCCGACCGCATGCCGATGGGAACCGTAAAGTGGTTCAACGCCATGAAGGGGTACGGCTTCATCCAACAGGACGAAGGGGAAGACCTGTTCGTCCATTTCTCGGCGATCCAGTCGGATGGTTTCAAGACGCTTGGCCCGGGTCAAAAGGTCCAGTTCGAAGTCACCCCCGGCAACAAGGGTCCCCAGGCCTCCAACGTCACGCTCATTCCCGGCACCCATCTCCCAACCGAACCCCCCCATGAAATTACCCAGAACCTTTGAGTCGGTGGCCCCGGGATCGGCGGCCCAGTTGGACTTTCGAACCGATGTCCTGGCCTTCGGAGCCCACCCGGACGACGTTGAAATCGCCATGGGTGGCACCCTTTTGGCCCTCAAGGCCCGGGGCGCGAAGGTCGCCGTCTGTCACCTGACGGACGGGGAACCGACCCCCTATGGAAACCACAAAACCCGGTTGAAGGAGGCCGAGGCCGCGGCCCGGGTCTTGGGTCTGGACGATTATTGGGTCCTACCCCTGAAGAACCGGGAACTCCAAGACACCCTCCCGGCCCGTCGGAAGGTCGCGGAGGTCATTCGCCGCGCCAAGCCCCGGATCCTGTTCGCCCCCTATTGGGTGGACGCCCATCCGGACCATTGGGGCGCCAGCGCCTTGGTGGACGCGGCCCGTTTTTGGGCCAAGCTGGTCAAGACGACGATGAAAGGCGAACCCTGGTACGCCCCCAAGATTTATTACCACCTTTGTTCCCACCTCCGGCCCAACGTCGAGCCCTCCTTCATCGTGGACACCACGGGACACCTGGACCGGAAAATCCAAGCCGTCCGTTGCTACGCAAGCCAGTTCCTCAAGAAGCCCGGTAGCCGGGCCCTCCAATGGATTGAGACCCAGAACCGCTATTTCGGATCGATGATCGGGACCGAATCCGGGGAACCCTTTTTCAGTAAAGAGAACCTGGGCATCACGGATCCGCGCCAATTCCTCTAACCCGGGATTTTTCCCCCGGACGATTTCCCGAAAAACCCATGAATTTAAAGGGAATACGGCTGTATACCGAAAGGTATACAGCCGTATACTTTTTTCTTGACGACAACCCGAGGACGGTTTAGGATGCCTCATCCGCTGGAAATCACGCGCAATACGGGAGCAAGACATGGCGACTGAAAAGCAAAGAGCGCTCGAGATGGCGATCCTCCAAATCGAGAAGGACCACGGCAAGGGTTCCATCATGAGGCTGGGGGAAACGGTCAAGACGGATGTCAAGGCCATCTCCACGGGGGCCATCACCCTCGACGTGGCCAGCGGGATCGGCGGGGTGCCCCGGGGCCGGATCGTTGAGATTTTCGGGCCCGAGTCCTCCGGTAAGACGACCCTGACGCTTCATATCGTGGCCGAGGCCCAGAAGGCGGGCGGAACAGCCGTGTTTATCGACGCTGAGCACGCCATGGACCCTGTCTACGCCGCCAAACTGGGCGTCAACGTCAACGAACTCCTGATTTCCCAGCCGGATTCCGCCGAGGAAGCCCTCCAGATCGCCGATACCCTCATCCGGTCCGGCGCCATCGACATCCTCGTGGTCGATTCCGTGGCCGCCCTGGCGCCCCGGGCCGAGCTGGAAGGCGATATGGGGGACGCCCACGTGGGTCTCCAGGCCCGTCTCATGAGCCAGGCCCTCCGAAAGCTCACCGCCATCCTGTCCAAGTCCAACACCTGCGCCATCTTCATCAACCAGATCCGCGAGAAGATCGGGGTCATGTTCGGGAGCCCCGAAACCACGCCCGGCGGCCGGGCCCTGAAGTTCTATTCCTCCATGCGGCTCGACATCCGCCGGGTGGAGTCGATCAAGTCCGGCACCGACTTCATCGGAAACCGGGTGAAAGTGAAGGTCGTCAAGAACAAGACCGCCCAACCGTTCAAGGAGGCCTTCTTCGACATCATGTTCGGACAGGGCATCTCCAAGGAAGGCGCCCTGATCGACATGGGGGTGGACCTGGGTCTTCTGGATAAGAGCGGGACTTGGCTCTCCATGGGCGAGACCCGCCTGGGCCAGGGTCGCGATTCGGCCAAGGATTTCCTCAAGGAACATCCCGAGACGTCGGCCTTGTTGGAAAAGCAAATCAAGGAAAAGACCGGCCTGATCCCGACTCCGGAACCGGCCGCAGAGGTGAAAAAGGTTGAGGCGGTTTCCGGCGCCGCTTCCCAAGGGACCTCGACACCCGCCATGAAGACCCCGGCTGGAGCGACCTCAAGTCCGGTGTCGGTTGGTTCCAGGCCGATCCCTTCCGCGACCACTGGGCCTTCGATCAAGCCCTTGCCGTCCCCTTTGTCCGTTGTGAAGAAAGAGGAGCGCGCCCCGGAACAAGCGAAGGTGGTGGGTAAGCGCTGAAGCGTACTTTCAACCTTAGTGGCCCAGGCCGACCCCGCGGGGTCGGCCTTTTTTTATGGACGGGATCGCATTTGATGGGCGCAGTGACGACGGAATCATATGACAAGAGGGGATGTGCCGCTGGGCTGGGCTTTCCGTGGGGACTTGAAAGCTGTTTTTTTGCCCGCGGAAGGCTAAAATGCCGGTTCGTGCCTGACCACCCGTATCCCCTTGGAGGACCCTTTGGCCGCCCAACCCCCTACCGTCTGGAAAAAAATCCTGAAGATCGCCCTTTGGACGGCGGTTTCCTTCGCCGCCCTCTCCGTCATCGCCTTGGGGGCGGCCGCGATCCTGGTGCCTAAGTACTTTCCCCCGGCCAAAATCAAGAGGATGGTGACCGACCAACTTGCCGCCAAGCTCCACCGGACGATCAAGGTCAAGGACGTCTCCTTCAACGTTTGGAAGGGTTTCAAGATAACCGGTGTATCCATGTCCAACCGCGCGGGTTGGACCAACCGTCCCTTCCTGGCGGCCGATGAGATCCTGGCTTCCTACCACCTCTACCCCATCCTCTGGGGAAGCATCCAATTGGGTGAGATCCGCCTCGAAAAACCCGTTCTCCTCGTCGAGAGGAAGGGCCCGACGGACTATAACTTCACGGACATGATGGGCGCGTCAACCGCCCCCGCGGCGGCGCCTACGGCCTCGGGTTCCTCCTCGGGGGGCGCCACCCGGATTCTCCAGATGCTTTCGATCGGCCAGGTCACCCTACACCAGGCTCGGGTCACTTACATCGATTACCTCTCCAAGCCCACCCTCCAGGTCGACCTGCCGGGCATGGATTTCACGGTGAAGCACATCTCACTTTCGGGCGGCAAGTCCACCTTCCAACTGGTGACGCCCATGGTCTATGGCGGGACCACCTACAAGTTCGATGTCTCGGGATCCTACAAGTTCAACTACGGCAACCAGACCCTACGGGGCTTGGAGGCCCGAGGGGCCTTCAACGACATCCAATTCTCGGTGGCAGGCGACGCCGACAAGGTGGTCGACGACTTCTCGCCGGCCATGAAAGGGGAGGCGAACCTCGACCTCGCCCAGGCCTGGAAGCTCCTCCCGAAGGCCTTCGGCCCCCCGCCGAAGGACCTTTCGATCACGGGACCCTTCCATATGCCGTTCACCGTGGGGGGGAGCCTGAAGAAGGGATTGGCCTTCGACGGGACCGCGGACCTCACCGGGGCGGACTTGGCCTTCGGGGACAAGTTCAAGAAAGCCAAGGGGGTGCCCTGCAGCCTGGACTTCAAGACCCTGACCGGGAACGATTGGTTCAAGATGACCGACTTCCAAGCCGTCCTGGGGGATTGGGCCCTCAAGGGGTCGCTGGACCTGACCGGGTTGGAGGCCTATCCCGGGGACCCGAAAGCCCATCCGGCCTTCGCCTTCACGGCCGCCTCGAAGTCCCTGCCCCTCAAGGCCTTGGGGAGCCTCTCGCCCATGCTGAAGGATTTCACCTTCACGGGGGACCTGGGGGTCGACTTGGCCATATCCGCCTCCCTGAGAAACCCCTCCTCGGGTTCCCTGCGGGGCGGCATCGAATTCCGCGGGTTGAACGCCGTCCATCCGAAAGAACCCAAGTTCCTGGAGGATCTGACGGGACGGGTGGCCCTGACGGACACCTCCATCCTGGTTCCCGACACCAAGTTCAAGCTCATGGGCGCGCCCTGCGACTTCACGTTTTCCATGACCCGGTTCCATGTGGGGGAACTCGTGAACTTCGGAAAATGCAACGCGTTCATCACCTCGAACTTCCAATGCGCTTCCGATATCGACCTGGAAAAGGTGATGGCGGCTTTCCCCTCCGGGCCCAAGGCCGGTCCTGGCCCGGCTCCGGCGACGGCCCCCCCGGGACCGCCCCCCGACCTGAGGCCGAACGTCTCCCCTGGTTTGACCGTCAACGCCAAGGCGCACTTCGCGGGGTTCAAGTACCGCAAGATCCGTTTCGCCCCGGAGGACGCCGTCCTGACCCTCTCCAAACGGGTCCTGAAGTTCTCGGGAGCCATGGGAGGCTTCTCGGGTTCCTGCGCGGCGGCCTTCACCCTGGACATGAACAAATTCCCACACGCCTACGCCTACAGCCTCAAGATGGCGAATGTTTCGGCCCAGACGGCTTTCAACGACACGGTGGATTCTTTCGTGACCAAGAACCCCGAGAACTATAAGGATAAGGTGGCGGGCGTCATGACGCTCCTCAACACGGGAGGAGGTTCCTTGGACGCCGCCCCCGCCAAGTCGTTCCACGGCCAGGGCCCGGTGACCTTGACGGGCGTGAAGTTCCAGGCTCTGGCCATGTTGGGCGGGATCTCGGAAGCCCTGAAGAACAAGGAGAGCGCCATCAAGATGGATCTCCTGGAGGGGACCATCGCCATCGCCGATTCGAAGGTGACCCTGAACCTCAAAAGCCAGGGCGCCTCGGGAAAAATGAGGATCGCGGGTTCCGTCGGGTTCGACGGCCAATACGCCCCTGAACTGCGGATCGAGAACGACATCCCCAAGGACTCCCTGGATTCCTCGGCGGTTTTCGCCAAGTTGCCCGAATCGACTCGTTCCCGGGTGGACCTCAACCGCGCCGCGGACGCCCAGGGGTTCGTTCCGGTGGACTTCAAGTTGACCGGTTCGGTGGCCTCCAATCCGGGACTCAAGGCCATGGACCCCACCCGGCTGGTTAAAAATGTGGCGGCCAGCTACACGAAACAAGTACAGCAGAAAGCCGGGGCCGCGGTCCAGAAGGCCCTGGGGGGCGACGTGGGGAACAAGCTTAAGAAATTGTTCGGCCAGTGACCCTTCCGCCGGCCCCGGTATCACCCCCGAATCGACGACGCCCGTTCGGACTCGGGCCCCTCTTTTTGCTGGCCGAGGCCATGGCGATTGCCCTCTTGGTCGGCTGCTCGGGGACGCCGATCCGTAAAACCGAGGCGGCGAGCCAGCCGCTTCCGGCCCTCGTGTGGAACGCCTTTCCGGGCGATCACGTCCAGCCGCCCACCGGGGAAGCCCTGACGATCCTCTGCACGGGCGACTTGATGTTCGGCCGACATGTGGAGGAAGTCCTGGCCCACCTGCCCTCGGGGGACCCTTTTGAGGCCGTCCGGTCCGACCTAACCGCCGCGGACCTGGCCATGGGCAACCTGGAATGCGTCCTGGGGAATGCGGAGGCCCGCGCGACCTGGAAGGGCTACGACAAGATCCTCCTGCCGGCCGCGCCGGACTCGGCGAAACTCCTCAAAAAGGCGGGATACGGATTCCTCACGCTCGACAACAACCACTCCTTTGATTTCGGCGAGGCGGGGTTCCGGAGCACGGTGGCGGCCCTCGAGGCCCAGGGCCTGGGCTGGCACGGGGCCTGGAACGTGGCGGACAAGTTCGTGGAACCCTGGATCACGCAAGTCCGAGGCGTCCGGGTCGCGGTCTTGACCTATTCCGACGTGTCGCCACCTTCCTTCGACGCGAAACCCGGCAAGATCGGTACGGCTCCCCCCATGCCGTCCCTCCTGAAGCGCGATATCCCCCACGCGAAGGCCGAGTCCGACCTCCTGATCATCCAGGTGCATTGGGGCAAGGAATACACGACGGAACCGACCGACCGGCAGGTCGCCCTGGCCCACCTCATGGTGGACCTGGGGGCCGACGCGGTGGTGGGGCACCATCCCCACCTGCTCCAGGCCTTCGAACGGTACAAGGGAAAACCCATCCTTTACAGCCTGGGCAACTTCCTTTTCGACCTCAGCCGACCCGAGACCCACCCCACGATCGCCCTGAAGCTGGTCTTCAAGCCGGGCCGGGCCACCGGCGCCTCCTTCGCGCCGGTTTGGGGCGGGGACATCTTTCCCCGGCCGATCCGTGGCGCCGAATGGGACGACTTCCCCGAATGGCTGAAAAAAACCATGCCGGTCCAGGCGAAACCGGTCCCCACGCCGAAGCCTTGAACACCTTCTTCCACCATCTCTACGAATTCCTGCGAAAATACCTGGGGGTTCGGGGCGAGCTATCCCAGGACGCCCGGCGCCTGGCCTGGATGGCGGCGGTTTACGAGTTCACCACGGCGTTCTCCAACGTCTTCCTGAACGTTTTCCTCTTCAAGGGGGGCGGCGAATGGGGGACGGTCGTCCGATACAACCTTGTCTCGTTCTGCCTGATCCCACCGGTCTTCGCCCTCGGAGGGTGGGTGGCCCGCAGGGGACGGCGGCTATTCCCCTACCGGGTCGGCTTGGCCTTCAGCACGATCCTCTTCCTGGCGGTCCTCCTCCTGAAAGGCGGGGCCCGCGACCAGGTGTCCCTCTTGGGCCTGTTGAACGGGTTGGCCATCGGGTTCTATTTCCTGGGACAGCACGAGCTCACTTTCGGCGTCACGACCCCGGCGACCCGGGACAGCTTTTTCTCGCTGAACCAGGTCTACGCGTCCTCGCTCCGGATCCTGTCGCCCTTCCTCGCGTCCCGTCTCATCTATTGGTTCCGCACTCCCGAAACACCCGACCGGGGATACGGGGTCATCTTCGCGGTGGCCCTGGCGCTCTATTTCGCGCTGTTCATTGAAAGCTTCTCCTTCGACCAACCGAGTATCCGGCAACCCTTCCGGTACGTGGAAGCCCTCCGGGCCCACTGGCAACCCCGCCTGCGGCCGGTCATGGCGGCCTATTACGCCTGGGGGCTCCGAAACGGGTTGTTCTGGTTCATCGTGAGCGTCTTGGTGTACCGCGCCTCCGACAAGGAACTCACGGTGGGGTCCTACGATATCCTGACCCAAGCCATCCGCCTGGCCATGAGCCTGTTGCTGGCGCGTTGGGCCACCTCAGCCAACCGGGGAAAAGGGCTGGGATGGTCGGCCTGGATCGATGTGGCGGGGGTCACGCTCCTGGCCTGGCGGCTCGACGTCCACACCCTCCTGGCCTTTACCGCGCTCTACGCCACCGCATTGGCGCTGTTCCAAGTGACGTTTACGGCCTATTCGTTTGATATCATGGACGCGGCCGGGGGACCGACCCGCACCCTGGAAAACCTCGCGGTCCGGGAAATCCCCCTGGGTTTGGGACGGGTGACCGGGCTCCTCGTGTTCCTCGTGGCCCAAAACCGTTTCGGCGAGGGGGGGCTAAAGGCGGCCCTCTGGGCCTTGGGTTCGGCCCATGTGTTGGTCTGGTGGATCCTGACGCGTTGGACCTCCGCTTCGGTCAAGGCGCAGGTTTTTTCAAAATCGAGTTGAGGTCGACTTCTTGATCTACGCCATCGGGGACATCCACGGCTGCCTGGAGCAGTTGAAAAAACTCCTGGTCCAACTCCCGGTGGGAGAGGGCGATGAGCTGGTTTTCCTCGGGGACTATGTCGACCGGGGCCCCGACTCCAAAGGCGTGGTGGAATACCTTTTGAACGAGAAGAAGGCCAACTGGAGGTTCCTGCGGGGCAACCACGAGCAGATGCTTTTGGACTGGTTGAGCGCCCCCAACTCCCTCTCAGCCTCGAATTGGCTCCTGAACGGCGGGCTCCAGACCCTCCAATCCTATGTTCCCCGGAAGGAACTGGATGAGGTCCGCGGCGACGGGGCCCATCTACTCCTCCAATCATCGATCCCGCCCCGCCATGTGGAGTTCCTCAACTCCCTCGAACTCTGTTATGAAACCCCTGAGGTGTTCTTTTGCCACGCGGGGGTGGACCTGTCCAAACCCCTGGAAGCCCAAACCCCGGATGACCTGCTCTGGATCCGTCGTAAGTTCCTGCAGGACCCCCGTCCCACCCCGAAACTGATCGTGCACGGGCATACCCCCATGGAAAAGACCGATCCGACCCGCGACCGGATCAACTTGGATACGGGTTGCGTTTACGGCGGCCCTTTGACGGCCATCGCCCTCCCTTCCAGGGCCTTGTTCCAGGCGCGTTGAGGCCCCCGGGCTTCAAGGCTTCTCATCGGTTTTAAGGGAGGATCCCGGCCCCGGGCTGTCCAAAAGGGGGTCTTACGGTATGATGGGCCCTGGTCGCCCGCCGGTAGGCAGGCCTTTCAATGGACGGAGGAGTCCCTCATATCGATCCGTGCTTTTGCGCTGAGGACCCCATCGGATCGGCGGGGCTGAAACCCTGAAAGTTTGGAGATCTTTCCGTGAACGTCCGAACCCAACTGCCCATCCTTCGCGACCGATTCGGGCAGCCTTACCATATCTGGATGTCGCAGGAATTCGATGAAAAGGGTTGGCGACCCGTCCAGGCCTGCCTTTCCCGGCGGTTGGCCCATGACGTGACGATCCTGGTCCGGGAGGGCAAGGAACGCGTGGCCCTCCTGTCCCGCCACACCCATCCCCCGGGCCATCTTTCGCAGGCCGCCCAAGCCCTGCCGCACCAAGCCGATTTCGCCACGGGGGTGGAGGCCGAGATCCGGGCCGAAACGGGGCTCCAGGTCAAACTCGAGAAATTCCTCGCCCAAGTTACCCTCGACATCCGGCATGGGGAGGACCTCACACCCTGGGACTCCTACGTCTTCACCGCTTCCTGCCATGAATCACCGACCAAGATCGTCCAGACCAAGGAGCTGATGTGGGTGGCGCCGACCCAGATGGAAATGATCGCCGAGAAGCTGATGGCGTCGGACCAAGGGGGACTCGTCTACCGGGGCCGACTCACCAACTCCATCCGATGGGCCCTGGAGCACGACCTGCACCTGCGGGAAGCCACCCCCAAGGACTACCCCTTGATCGAGGTGACCTTGCGCAGGTCCAGGCTGGAGCCGCCTGATTTCGAGAAGTCCGTCTGGTGGGTGGCTGAGATTGAGGGGTTCTTCGCGGGCAACGTGGGATTGACCCCGCACCAGGACTGCCTGGAGCTCACCGGCCTTTCCGTGGACCCGATCTTCCGGGGCCGCGGCGTGGGAAACGCCCTCGTCGAGTTCGCCATGAGCCGGGTGATCCTGCCCGACAAGCGGCGCCAGTTGTCGGAACGGATGGGCCGCCCCTTGCAGGACCAGCTGTGGCTGATCACCGACCTGCCGGGATATTTCATGCCGGCGGGGTTCGTCCTGTCCAAAAACCAGGACGTCCCCGCGAGCCTGAGGCCCAAGACCAGTGAACTCAAGGCTCCCATGAGGTTCCCGAGGCCGACGGCGGCTTAAACGACAATCGGGAATTCGGAATGAGAAATGCGGGATTAAGGAAGTTGGCAAAATTTGGGGTGAAGCTTGTTGTGTTACCGGTTGCTTATGTGACCGCTTTGAGCGTTCCCTTTTATAAGTTCAACATCCTTTGTGACTTCTCGTGCCTGGAAGATGCCTTCCGGAGCGCCATCTCGGCGTGCAGCCCTTTCGCCTGGGCGAGGGCGGTAAAAGCCAAAAGAAAATCGCCGGCGGCCATTTCGGAACCCTTCTTGTTTCCCCTCAGCGCCTTCTGGAAATCCTTCCAGCGCTTGTCCAAGGCCTTCTTGAGCTGGGTGGGGGATTCCTCCGGATGACCCTTCGAGAGCTTTTCGTGCATCCGCTGGGCCCGGTGGAGGGCGGGAAGCGACTTGGGCAGGCCGTCCAGGACGGACTTCCGCTGGGGCTTTTCCACCTTCTTTATCTGTTCCCAGCGGGCGTTGACCTGACGGATCGTGCTTTTGCCGGCTTTCCCGAAGACATGGGGATGGCGGCGGATCAACTTTTCGTTGATCGCCCGGGCAACGTCTTGGAAGGTGAACTTACCTTTTTCCTTGGCTAATTGGGCGTGAAAGACCACCTGGAGTAGGACGTCCCCCAACTCCTCCCGGAGGGCCTCGGGATCCCTTTGGTCGACGGCTTCCAGGGTCTCGTGGGCCTCTTCTAACAGGTAAGGTTTGAGGGATTGGTGGGTTTGGCGCCTGTCCCAGGGGCATCCCCCTGGGGCCCTGAGGCGGGCCATCAGTTTTTCAAGCTCTCGAAATGGGTCTTGGGAGGTCATGGGGCGGTTGGCTCCAAAGGTCTGCTTGTCAGTTTGATGTTGGGATTCTAACATGATCCTGCCGATCGGGCGCTCAGCCCTCAACCTATCTAAAAATAGTCCGGAGTCCCTCAAGTGGCCCAACCCTCCTCCTGGAAGTCGAGAATGCTGCGTCTTCCCTTGGCCGGGAAAACCGTCCAATATTTCATGAGCCAAGGGCATCCCCAAGAGGAGGCCGAGGTCGGCGGACTCGTGGTGGCGGGCCTTTGGGTGTTCCTCGCGATCGTGGCGTTCAACAGTTTCCTCTTCGGCTTCTTGAGGGCGTTTTTCGGCGGGATCTTCGATTCGCTCATGGCGGACCCTTTCGAGGCGACCGTCGTGGGCCTGCTGGTGACGCTCTTGATCCTCGCCCTTTGGTTCAAGGCCATGGGAAAAAAGGAGGCCGAAACGAAGGCCGTGGCCCGCCAGGATTTCCGCGATAAGGAACGCCTGAAAGAGAAGATCGCGGCGGTCCAACGGGGGGCCATGGGGCATTTCCAGGAGGCCCTGACGGAAACGCTCCGGCAGAGCCATCCCCAAATCGCCCTCAAACGGGTGAACGTGACGGACACCAACCCCCGGATCCAGTTCATGGCCCGGAAGAAAACCGCCGAGTCGGGCGGGAGGGTGGACCAGGCCTACATGATCTTCCGAGAACGCCTTTTCGAGGATGTTCGGGACATCCTTTCGGCCGCCTTCGAGGTGGCGCCCAATGCCCGCATCGTCACGGTGGACGGGCTGCTCAACTTCATCAACAAGAAGGCGCAGTACTACGACGGGCCCGTGGTCAGCCTCAGGGCCGAACGGCAGCTTTGGACCAACCTGGACCTGACCCAACCCGACGCGTTCCGCTGCCTGTCCCCCTTGGAGATCGCGTACCACGACGGCATGGAGGTCCAGCCCCTCCCGGAGCTGGAAAGCCAGTCCCACAAGGTCCTGGAAAAACTCAGGGCCAACATGAACAAGGTGGACATCCAATATGGGAAAACCACCACCGTGTCCTCCAATGATGACGAGTTCCGGAACGTCGCGGAACCGGCTGACCTGTTCATCACAGAGCTCGACGGGGGAGCCGATCTCTCCACCCTGGGGCTCAAGACGTTCGAAACCGTCATGGTCAAACTCCTCAAACGTCATGGCCTGGACGTGCCCAAGGTCCATGATTTCCCCGGCGGATTGTTGGAGTTTCGGGCCTACCACCTCCATCCCTTGTTGGGCGGAAGCCTGCTGGTCTGGGCCAAGCAACGAAACGCCAATTCCCCCATGGCCGCCGAGATGGTGGCCGAACTGGACGAGAAGGTCCGGGAGGAGGGGCGTGCCCGTGGGCTTTATTTCGTCACCAGCGGTTTCACGGATGAGGCCCGCAACAAGGCCCGGGGCCAACGGGTGGTGTTGGTGGACAGGCAGAGATTCCTGGAATTGGCCAAGTGGCACGCGGACCCGGCCATGAAGGTGGACCTGTATGGGGCCACCCAGCGCCGCGCCCTGGACCCCACGGTGGACCTGTCCGGATGTTCGGTCCCCGTGGTCCAAGACATCATCGAGAAACTGCTCGGCAACCTGGGGTTCACCATCAGCCGGATCAACCGGCTCCAGGGCGGGGCCATCAAGGCGGTGGCCGTCCACAACCATCCGATCCTGGGGGGGAAGGTCGCAGTCCTCGCCAGGCAATTCCCTGAAAAACAGCCGGTGGGGGATGAAGTGGTTCGGGAATTCACCCAAATCATGGAGGCGGAATTCTGCAGCCGGGGCATCCTTTTCTTGAGCGCCTACATGACCCCGGCGGCCCGGAAAGCGGCCCGCGCCTCCGGGGTGGACCTGGTCGAGCGGAACGACTGGTACAACCTGCTTCAGACCTTCAAGTTTTAGCAGGCGCCTGACCGGCCGTCCCCGGCCCATGGGCCCTTGAAATGGGCGGTTCCCGTCAATTGCCGCCCTGGTTCGGGGCTTGACACAAACCTCGCCCCCGGTGAACATTGGGGCGCTGTCCAACCCACCCATTGATGAAGGCTTCGGAGGGCGATCCTTGCCGCGTAAACGACATTCCGACGATGACAACCTTGAAGAAGACGACGACGCCGTCGCGACCCCATCCGCCGATGATGACGAAGGGGATGAGGTCGAGACCCTCGACCTCGATAAAGCCGAGGCGGAAGAGGATGAAGACGACGAGGACGATGACGACGAGGAATTCGTTGAGGAGTCCGTTGAGGCCTTGGAGAGCCGGCGCCTGTTCCAAACCGGGGCTGAGGAAACCTTCGAGAATATGACCCTCGAGGAACTCCAGGAAGTCCTGAAGGAACGGGGCCTGGACGCAACCCTGGCGAACCGCCTGAAGAAGATCTTGAAAAAGGTGCTCGACGAAGGGGAAATGGATTCCTGGGAAGACGCCTGGGAAGAGGCGCTGGACCGCCTTGAAGAAGAACTCGAATAGGGACGGCCAGAACGGGCCGGTACGGAACCCCGATGAACCTCCATTACCTCGCTCATTTACGGCTCTTGGCCAATCGACCTGGGGCTTTTTTTGAGATGGCCGCCCGGGAAACCGGGACGGAGGACGCCCGTGTGTTCGCGCGCTGGAGCGGTTTCACCGCCGCTATCCTGTTCTTCGCCCGTGAGATGCTCTTAGGGGGGCGGATCAGTTGGGTGGTGGCCTTGGCCGCCCTCATGGCCATGCTGGTCGGCCCCTGGGTGATGGAAGGCCTCGCGCTCCTTTGGTCGGCCTACCTCCGGTTGGCCGCCGGCCTCCTCGGGGAGTCCTTGGACGGTTCCATCGCGACCCGGATCACGGGTTTTTCCACCGCGGGGCTCTTGCCCTTGGCCACGGGGTTGCCTTGGGTGGGCTGGCTCTCCTTGGTGACTTTCCTCTATCAAGCCCGTGGTTTGGAAAAGTCGCTCCCCTGTGGGCGATTTCGGGCCACCCTGCTCGCTGGTTTTCCGGCCCTCCTGGTCCTGACGGTTTGGGGCCTAGTGACCCTCATCTTCAAGATCAAGGTGCTCTAATGCCGCGTCAATCCATCAAGTCGCCTAGGGCCCAGAGGCGACCGGATCCCATGAACCTTACGGCGGAGGAACTCCATCCGGCCCTCCAGGAAAGCCCGGTCGTCCAGCTTCCATCCACCGGTCCAGCGCCGACGGAGGATCCCGTCTATTCGTTCCGCTGGGGTTGGTACGCGCTTTCAGTGATGATCCCCTTCGCCGGGATCCTGTTGGGGATCTTCCTTTACGACCAGCCCGAGCGTCCGGCCCGGAGGGTGGGACGAAATTCGCTCCTCATCGGCTTCATCCTTTGGGTGGTCCTGCCGCTGGCCGTCGCGCTGATGCTCCTGATCCTGGTGTCCATGTCCGCGGTCGGCTGGTTGTCCAGCCTCATGCCGCCCACCGCCTGATCCCAGGATGAATCCCCGCATCTTTTCTTGGGCCTTGATTGTCACCCGGAGGGCTAACCATGGGTGACAAGCCGGGATTGGTTCTCCTCACCGGGGGCACCCGCGGGATCGGGCGGGCCCTCGCCCGGGCTTTCCTCGCCACCGGCAGGGCCGTGGCCGCCACCTGGCACGCCGACGAGATCGCCGCCCAAGGAACACGGGAGGAATTCGAGCCCTACGGACTTTCCTTTTCCCTGACACGCTGCGACGCCGCCGATCCCGCCGCGGTGCGGAATTGGGTTTCAGCCGTCCTCCAGGCCCAAGGGCCGCCGGATTGCGCCATCCACAACGCCGGGTCGACCCTCAACGCCCGTTTGGCCCAGACCGAGGAGGCGGATTGGGACGCGGCCATGGCCCTCCACCTGGGAGGGGCCAAAAACCTGGTCCAAGCCTGTCTCCGGCCCATGATGAAAGCCGGCGGACAATTCATTTTCCTGTCGTCCGTGGTCGCCACGACGGGCAACATCGGCCAACCGGCCTATTCCGCCGCCAAGGCCGCCGTAGTGGGGTTCTCCCGAAGCGTCGCTCGGGAATACGGCGCCCGCCGGGTCCGGGCCAATGTGGTCCTGCCGGGGTTCCACCTGACGCGTCTCTCCGAAGGCTTGGCGCCGAACGCGCTGGAGGCCATCCGAAGCCGGCACCTTTTGGCGGAATCCACCTCCCTGGAGGAAGTGGCCGGCTTCTTCCTCTGGTTGGCAACGACCCAAACCATTTCGGGCCAAATCTTCAACCTTGATTCGCGCTTGCCGGGTTACCTTTGAGCCGGGGGCCGGTGGTCACGGGATTGGGATGCGCCGGCCCCCTGGGCCTGGGGTTGGAAAAGGGCTGGGAAGGCTTGAGATCCCTCCGCCGACCGTTGGGTCGGGCGTTCTTGGGTACCCGGGTCTTGGATTTGGAAGGTTGGAAAGAGGAGGAGGGCGCGGACCGCTCCAGGGGTTTGGCCTTGGCCGCGGCCCAGGAAGCGGTCCTCAGGACGAATTGGGCGGGCGTCTCTCCCGACCGGTTGGGCTGTACCTTTTCCTCCAGCAAGGGAGGGATCCGATCGCTCCTGGAAGCCGGGCGGACCGGGTTCCCGAACGACTTTCTCCGACAGTATTACCCCGATTCCGCCGGGAGCCTGACGCGGGATGAATTGGGTTGGAAGGGCCCGTCCCTTTCCCTCTCGGCGGCCTGTTCCACCGGCGCGGCCAGCTTGGTTTTCGCGGCCCTGTGGCTCGAGCGTTCCGAATGCGACGTTTGCCTGGCCGGCGCCACCGAGTCCGCCTTGGTGCCCCTGGTCGTCTCGGGGTTCCGTCGCATGAAACTTTTATCCAAACGGCCCCTCGGACCCGCCCCTTTCGACCGGGACCGGGACGGTTTTTGGATGGGGGAAGGGGCTGGGGCCCTGGTGCTGGAAACGGAGGCGTCGGCGAAGTCCCGGGGGGTGGAACCCCTGGCCCGGCTATCGGGTTGGGCCTTGGGAAACGACGCCTCCTCGCCCCTGGACCTGAGGGAGGACGGGGCGCCGGTGGAGGGAATCATCCGGGGCGCCCTGCGCCGCGCCGGACTCGGTCCCTCCGACATCGATTACGTGAACGCCCATGGGACCGGGACTAAATTGAACGACCGGGTCGAGGCCAAGGCGATCCGATCGGTTTTCGGGGACGCCGGGCCTTGGGTTTCCTCCACCAAAGGGGCGACCGGCCATCTCCTGGGCGCGGCCGCCGCCGTGGAGGCGGTCTACTGCGTCCAAATCCTGCGCCAGGGATGGGCGCCCCCGACCCTGGGGCTGGCGGACCCGGATCCCGATTGCGGCCTCCGTCACGTTCCCCCGGAGGGGACGGCCGGCGAATTTCGGCATGTGCTGAACCTCAACTACGGCTTGGGGGGCCACCTGTCGGCTCTGGTTTTTTCAAGGTTTGAGTAGTTTTTTAAACGCAGAGATCGCAGGGATAAATTTTGGGTTCAACCTAAAAGGGATTCTGCCGCCCCGGCGGACCCTTTTGTCCCTGTATTAAGTCGGCGTTTTGCCTGAGGAGGCGGTTGTGTCCTGGTTGGATGAAATGAAAACCGAGCTGGACCGGCTGAAGGCGGAGGGAACTTACCGCCGTCTCCGGGAGGTGGATCCCCTGGGAGGCCTGAGGGCCTCCGTGGACGGCAAGGACTGCGTCCTCTTTTGCACGAACAATTACCTGGGTCTGGCCGACCACCCGGAGGTTTTAGGCCGGGCCCAAAAGGCCCTGGCGCGCTACGGCGCCGGGGCCCAGGCCTCGCGGTTGGTCTCGGGGCACTTTCCCATCCACCGGCAACTGGAGGAAAAGACCGCCGCCTTCAAGGGGGCTGAGTCCTGTTTGGCCTTTCCCACGGGCTTCATGGCGAACCTGGCGGCCGTGACCGCGTTGGTCGGGGAAGGGGATACGGTCTTTTGCGACCGATTGAACCACGCCAGCCTGGTGGACGCCTGTCGGGCCACGAAGGCGAAGTTCCAGGTTTACGCCCACTTGGATTTTGAGGACCTCGGAAAGGCCCTGGATCGGGCCGGGACGTCGGGCCGTCGTTTGATCGTAACCGACGCCCTTTTCAGCATGGACGGGGACCTGGTTCCCCTGGCGAAACTCATGGTCCTGGCCGAGCGAACCGGCGCCCTCGTCCTGGTGGACGACGCCCATGGGACCGGGGTCCTGGGACCCAAGGGACAGGGAGTGGCGCACCACTTTCCGTTGAGGAAATTCCCGGATGTCGTGGTGGGGACCTACAGCAAGGCCTTAGGAAGCTTAGGGGGGTTCGTGGCGGGCCCTTTTCTTTTGATGGAAACCCTGATCAACCGGGCCCGGACCTTCATCTATACCACGGGTCTCCCACCGGCCTCCTGCGGTGCCGCCTTGGGGGCCCTGGAGGTGTTGGAAAGGGAACCCGAGCGGGTGGAAAGGCTTTGGGACAACGCCCGGAAGGTTCGGGAAGGACTCCGGGCCCTGGGTTTCGAGGTGCCCCGGGGAGCCGGTCCGATCTTGCCGGTGATGGTGGGGGACAACGACGAGGCGGTGCGGATGTCCGAGAAGCTCCTCGAACAGCGGGTCTTGGTAGTGGCCATCCGCCCCCCCACGGTCCCCAAGGGAACGGCGCGGCTCCGGGTGTCGGTGTCCTCGGCCCATTCGGACGACGACCTCCGGCGCCTGTTGGACGCGTTCAAGAAACTTTAAACGACAGCGGATGGCGGCCAGCGGTTGACGGTTAGCGAAAGCGAAAGCATGCCAGAGAAAGCTGAAGGGGAACCGCATGAAGGGATTGTTCGTGATCGGGACCGACACCGGCGTGGGGAAGACCCTTGTGACCGCCGGCTTGGCCCGCCTATTGGCGCGCCGGGGTGTCCATGTAGGGGTATTCAAACCGGCTTCCTCCGGCGGCCAAAAAAGCGCCGACGGCCGTTTCCTCCGTCGGGGTGCCGGGCTTGGGCGGGAATGGGAGCCCTGGGTGGCGCCTGTCACCTACCGGCGGCCCCTGGCCCCCTGGGTGGCCGGGTGGACCGAGGGTGGGCTCGACCTGGGCCTGGTCGAACGGGCCCGCCAACACCTGGAAAAGAGTTTCGATTTCCTGTTGGTGGAAGGGGTCGGGGGATTGCATGTGCCCCTGACCGAGAAGGTTTGGGTGGCGGACCTGGCCCAAAAGTGGAATTATCCGGTCCTCTTGGTGGCTCGGGCCGGACTGGGGACGATCAACCACAGCCTCCTGACCCTCGAGGCCCTGCGCCGCCGGAAGGTGCCGGTCGTGGGTGTGCTCCTCAACGGCGCCAAGGGTAAGTCCCAAGCGGAAGCCACGAACCTCCGGGCGCTCCGGAAATTGGCCGGAGTCGCTGTGTATGGCCCCCTCCGCTGGGAACCCACCTCACGATCCAAGCTGGACCTCTGGGCGGATCGACTCGCCCGGCTGGACATCCCCCGGAAGTTCCTTCCATGAACCACCCGACGCTCGTCGCGAAGGACCATCAATACCTCTGGCACCCCTTCACCCAACAGGCCGATTGGGAAGGGGATGCGGATCCGGTCATCATCCGATCCGCCCGGGGCCGTTGGCTCACGGACAGCCGGGGCCGGAAACTTCTGGATGGCGTGTCGTCCCTTTGGTGCAACGTCCACGGGCACCGGGTGCCGGCGATCGACCGGGCGATCAAGCGGCAGTTAGGAAAGGTGGCCCACAGCACTTTGCTGGGTTCCTCGAACGAACCCGCCATCCTCCTGGCCGAACGGTTGGTCAAGATGTCGCCGAAGGGCCTAACCCGCGTTTTTTATTCCGACTCGGGGTCCGAGGCCAATGAAATCGCCTTGAAGATGGCTTTCCAGTATTGGCGCCAGGTTCCCCGGCCCGAACCCGGACGGACCCGTTTCCTCACCCTTCGGGAGGGGTACCACGGGGACACGCTGGGCGCCGTCAGCCAAGGGGGCATCGACCTGTTCCACGGCATCTTCGGGCCGCTCCTGTTCAAGAACTACCAAGCCCCCAATCCCCACCTGATCCGCCGGGGAAGGCCCCTTTCCTCGAAGGCTTGGCTCCAAGAAAGCCTGGCCCCCGTGGAAAAAATACTCCGGAAACACGCTTCCCGGATCGCGGCGGTCCACCTCGAGCCCCTTGTCTCGGGCGCGGGCGGGATGTGGATGCACCCGGATGGATTTTTGCGTGGCATCCGCCGGCTTTGCGACCAAACCGGGACGCTTTTGATCGTCGATGAGGTCGCCACGGGGTTTGGAAGGCTCGGGACGATGTTCGCCTGCCAACAGGAAGGGGTGCGGCCCGACTTGATGGCGATGGCCAAGAACCTCACCGGGGGGTACCTGCCCTTGGCGGCCACCTTGGCGTCCGATCGGGTGTACGAGGCCTTCAAGGGAACGTTCCAATCGCTCCACACCTTCTACCATGGCCATACCTTCACGGGGAACCAACTGGCCTGCGCGGCGGCCTTGGCCAACCTGGACCTTGTGGAGCGCCCAAGCTTCCTGAAGGGTGTGCGGGATAAGTCAAAACTCCTGGCCCGCGAGTTGGAGCCCCTTCAAAGCCATCCCCGCGTGGGCGAGATCCGATTGAGGGGATTGATGGGGGGGGTGGAACTGGTCACCGACCGGAAAACCGGAAAGGCTTATCCCTATGAATGGAAGATGGGCTACCGGGTTTGCGCCGAGGCCAGGCGCCGGGGCGTCCTCCTACGGCCCCTGGGCAATGTGGTCGTCCTGATGCCCCCCTTGGGGGTTTCCCGGGGCGAACTGAAGACCCTGGCCAGGGTCATCCGGGAATCCATCACGGCCGTGGCCCAGTAACCGAAGGGCCCAGGTGGAATCGTCCTCCGGGCTATGGTAGGTTGAACCCCTCGAAGGTTCCAATTCCCCCAAGGCCTTTGGTTTCCAACATGAAACATCAAAACCGAACCCCGGGCCCCACGCGCAAGACCGTGGCGGTCATCAGCCTGGGCTGCCCGAAGAACACCGTGGATTCCGAGGTCATGCTGGGGCGGTTGGCGGGCGCCGATTACCAACTGGTCCAAGACCCCGCCGAGGCGGAAGTCGTGGTGGTCAACACCTGCGGCTTCATCGAGGCGGCCAAGAAGGAATCCATCGACGCCATCCTGGGGGCGGCCAAGTACAAGAAAAACGGCAGGCTCAGGACCCTGGTGGTGGGGGGGTGCTTGGCCCAACGCTATGGCGACGAACTGAAGAAGGAGCTGCCTGAAATCGACCTGATGTTCGGGCTTAACGACGTCGAACAGGTGGCCGAAAAGGTCATGGGCCGCGCGCTTCCTTCCTTGGGACTGCCCAAGCCCCTCCCCGAGAAGGCCCCTCTCCTACCCGGCTCCATGAACGAAGCCACCTATGTATACGATGCCTCCTCGCCGAGGCTCCTTTCGACCCCAGCCCACTACGCTTACGTGAAAATCTCCGAGGGCTGCGACTTACCCTGCACCTTCTGCATCATCCCGAAGATCCGCGGGCATTATCGGAGCCGTTCCCTGGAGGACATCGAAACCGAGGCCCGGGGCTTGGCCCGTCGGGGCGTGAAGGAAGCCTGCCTGGTGGCCCAGGATTCAACCTGGTACGGTTCCGACCTTTACGGCAAACCCCGAATCGCCGAACTGCTCCGCCGCCTGTCCACCATCGATGGGTTGGAATGGGTGCGCCTCCACTACCTCTACCCCAGCCGGGTCACGGAGGAACTCCTGGAGGCCATGGACCACCCGAAGATCGCGCCCTATTTCGACGTGCCGCTCCAGCACGCCAGCGACAAGATCCTCAAGTCCATGAAGCGCATCGGCGGCCGGAGGCAGTTGGAGGAAATGCTGGGCCGCATCCGGGCCAAGTTTCCCCGGGCTTCCCTCCGGTCCACCTTCATCGTGGGTTACCCGGGGGAAACCGAGGAGGATTTCAACCAACTCCTGGATTTCCTGGAGAAAGCCCGGCTGGATTACGCGGGTTTTTTCCCCTATTCCAAGGAGGAAGGGACCCCGGCGGGTGAAATGGGGGGGCAGGTCGAAGAGGAAGTCCAACAGGACCGTTTAGCCCGGGCTTATGGGGCCCAGGAGCGCATCGCCACGGATTCCCACGGTCAGTGGGTGGGGGAGAGGCTTCGGGCCGTGGTGGAGGGCCGTGAAAAGGACGGGACGATCCGGGCCCGGACGAAATACCAGGCGCCCGAGGTGGACGGGGTGGTTTGGGTGGATGGCGCCCCCCACGCGAAGCCGGGGGATTGGTTGGACGTGGAAGTGACCCATGTGATGGCCCAGGATTTGGTGGCGCGGGTCGTGACGGGGACCGCCCCATGACCCCCGCCGAGAACCGCTGGAACCCCGCGAACCTGGTGACGCTATCCCGAATCGTGGTGACCCCCTTCTTCCTCCTCCTGATTTTCAGGGATGAGATTTGGGCGACCTGGGCCGCCGGGTTGCTGTTCGCCTGGGGAGGGTTCAGCGACTGGCTGGACGGCCACTTGGCCCGAAAATACCATTATCAAACCAGCTTTGGGACGTTGCTGGACCCCCTGGCCGACAAGGTGCTGCTCCTGGCCGCCATGCTTTCTTTCGTCCAATTGGACCTTGTTCCGGCCTGGATGGTCCTGACCATCATGGCGCGCGAATTTTTGGTGACGGGCTTGAGGCAGGTCGCCCTGACCAAGGGCGTGGTGATCGCCGCCAGTCGCGCGGGGAAACATAAGACCGTGTCCCAGATCGTGGCCATCTCGGTGATCCTGGCCATCCTGGCGGTCCGGGCCACGGCGAACGGGTATCCCGGCGGGTGGGATCTCATGATGGCCCGTTTGGGCGGGACGGGTGAATGGCTCCAGGACCTGGTATGGGGCGGGCCCTACTGGCTGATGTTTTACGCGACCGTGATGAGCTTGTTGTCGGGTTTGGATTACATGGCGCGGAATCGGCATATCCTGACCGAACCGTCCGCGCCCACCAAGGGGAAGTGATTTCATGCTCGATCGATTGTCCGTCGCCTTGGCCACTTTCTTCGGGATCGGCCGGCTCCCCTGGGCGCCCGGTACCTGGGGCTCCTTGGCGGGCCTTGCCATCAGTTGGTTTTTTTTCCTGGACCATCCCTATCGGTTGCTCACGGCCGCCGCCCTGCTCTTCGCGGTGTCCGTCCCGGCCTGTACGCGGGCGGAGGCCTTGATGGGGGAAAAAGACCCCTCTTCGGTGGTGGTGGATGAGGTGGTGGGCATGATGGTCTCGATGGCCTTCCTTCCGGCCCCCCACGGATATTTCGCCCTGATCGCCTTCATCCTGTTCCGTCTCTTCGACATCTGGAAGCCCTGGCCCTGGAAAAAGCTGCAATACCTCCCGGGTGGTTGGGGGATCCTGGTGGATGACGTCGGGGCGGGCCTCTACGCCGTCCTGTTCCTCCAGGTCGGCCGCATCGCGCTTTCCGCGGTGGTGTGACCCCGACGAGGCGGCCCCTTGGGGATTTCGCCTCTCGGGTCCCCGTGACGGCGGCGGTCCCTCCCTCGTTGGACTGGGATCGTTCTTAGTCCCGGGAAAGCGTTTTGTGGCTCGACTGTCCGGCTAAACGTCACGCCAAAGTTGAGCCGCCCCTCCACATGCTTTACCTCGTATCAGCAACCGGGAACCCCCGGAAGCGCCTCGAGGTGGTATCTTCTCACGATTCTTAATCCCCGTCGGACCACCCGGACCCCATGAACACCCGTCACAAATCCCTCCTTTTCGCGGCCGTAGGCCTAAGCCTCGCCCTGGGATCGCGGGCCGCCGCGGGGGATCCCCCTTCCCCCTGCGACAAGCTTTTTCGCGAGGGCGACTTTACCCCCGCGGCGGGATGTTTTGCGGTCACCGCTCGCCAGAACCCGGCCGATCCAACGCCGCTTTTCCGGTGCGGGCTTTGCTTGTTCCGCCTCGGTCGGTACCCGGAAGCCGTGACCTGGATCCAACGGGCGTTGGATTTGGACCCGAGCGACCTCGAGGCCCGGGAACTACTGGGGAGGGCCCGGGTGGAAATCGCCGAGAACCAAAGCCGTCTGGACCAAGGGGTCCTGGATTTCAGGGCGGGACTATACGGCTCGGCGTTGGTGGAGTTCCAATGGGCGGCATTGGAGGACCCGAGATCCGTCTCGGCCCATTTCAACTTGGCGGTCACCTTCTACAAACTGGGACAGATCTCCGACGCCCAACGGGAAATCCGCCAAACCCTCTCCCTAAACCCCACCCATCCTGGCGCCCTTTACCTCCAAGGCGTCCTTTACCAAATGGACGGGGAACAACAGAAGGCCTTGACCGCCTTCGAGGCCCTCACCTCCACCCAAAACGGGGATTTCTATAACGTCAGGGCAAGAGAAAGGATTCGGATGGGTCGAAACGGGGGAAGGGCGGCCTTCCACGGAAGCCTCCGAAGTTTCGTCGGGATGAACCGCTCTTGGCCGGTCCCCGAAGGGTCCAAGCACGGCCTGGGGGACCTTAACCGGGATGTTTCCCTTCAGGGGGGATGGGGTCCTTGGGGGCGGTTGAAGGGCGTGTTTTTTGGCTCGACGGGAATGAGCTTGGTGGGGAGGGGCGTCGGGATTTCCCGGGTAACCTGGGCGAACCTGGGCGCTTCCTGTAACCCGGACCTGTCGGACCACCTCTCGTTGATCGGGGAGGCCACAGGCCTCCTGGCTTTCACCGGCCAGGCGATCCAGTACTCCAACCAGCAGGTTTCCGGGGGGGCGCAGATCCGTCGGATGGGGTTGGAGTTTTGGCAGGTCCAGGCACAGGCCCTGCGGGAAATATTCCCGCCCAACCACGGGATGGATTCCTTGAGCGGGGTTTTCAATTTCCTCGGGCGCCAACCCGCGGGCGGGCCGTTTTCCGTCCAGGTCAGCGGTTCGCTCCGGACCAATACCGCCCGGGATCCGCTGTATCGATATCGTTCGGGACTCCTGGGATTAAGCCTCCAACGGGGATTCCTGGAAGGCTGGGCGGGGGAGATGGGTGTCCGTGTCCAGGGATTGATTTACCCGTCGAATTGGACGCTTGCACCGGGTGGGCGCCGGTCCGATTTGATCAAGGAAACCTACCTTGAGATCACCCTTCAGGTTTTGAAACCACTCTTCGCCACCTTGGGGGACCTAGTGACCTTCCAGGACTCCAACATCGCGGGATATTCCAATAAAACCAATAAGGTATATTCGGGGATTCAATGCTATCTTTAACCCAAGGGCCGGACAGTTAAATGGGAAGGGGGTCCGTTGGATGCAACCACAAGGATGGATCGGGACGATCCTCGGGATCATGTGGTTGATATTATCGACGGGACTGCGGGCTGCCGCGCCGCCCCCTCCCCCCGACATGGACCCGCACCGACTCCCGCCGACCCCCGTGATCCCGTTTTCGCAACCCGGCGCCCCGGGATTCTCCAATTCCTCACCCAATCCCGGCGCCTATTCCCCATACCCGGCTGTCCCCTACTTAAGTATGGGCTATCCGACCCCCTCGACGGGCTCCGAGCCGAAGGGGGAAGTCCCTTCCCCGGGATTCGGACCGACTCCCACCTACACCACCGGAACCCATCATTCCGAAGTGCCCTTTAAAGGACCCAAGCCCGGGGAAGCCCGACCATTCCCGCGCGATTCCAAGGCGTCCCAGGATCCCCGCTGGAAAATCGCGGTCAAGGATTATGAGAAACGATTTAAGGCCTACCAAAAAAGCCTGGACCGCATCTTGGCCTCTCACGGTGACCGTTGGGAATCCCTGGCGGATAATTCGGCCGATAAGAAAAAGTGCGAACAAATCCTCGCCCAATGGCAGGCGGATGAACGGCGCATGGAAATGGAATTCCACCGTCTGGAGGGGAGCCAGGCTTCTGGGCCGCGCTCTACCGTGACTAAAACAGGACACAATGGGGAACTCACCGCCGACGACATCGACCGTTGAGGACCCGGGCTCCGGCCCAGTTCCTTCACGGGACCCTTCGAAACAAGACCCTCCCGCCCAATCTCCCTCGACCCAACCAAGCGAAACCGGATTCAGGAGCCTGACGTTTTGGCGCCTTGCCCTTGTCATGGCCCTTTTCGCCGTGGGGGCCTGGGTGGTGGGGCTGCGTTATGGCCGTTCAACCCACAGGCCTTCCCCTGAAACCTATCGTCGGAGCATGATGCTGGCCGACCGGGGAATTTTACTGGTTCCTGAGTCGGAACGGTCCCTCAGCCGTGTGGTAATGGGGATCGGCCAGGCGGCCGGTTCCTATTACCTGCTCCCAACCCTCACCGACCCGCCCGGGGTGGATCCCCAGCGGTTGGACATTATCCGGAAGAGCATGTATTGGCTCGACCTGGAACTGGCCCACGGCCACATCTGGAATCTCCTTCCCGCGGATTCCGGACTTTATATCGCCGTCCCAGTGGACGCCAATGGAAAGTCCTCGCGTAGGGAAAGGGATTGGTTTAGGGAATACCTCCAACTTCGGTGGGGTTGGGACCACCAAGCCATCCGGGACAGGATCCATTTCTTCGATGTCCCGACGGTGTTGATCTGGGGGCAGGATATCGGCGAGGTGGTGGGCCGGGACAACCAGGGACGGACCGTCATCGCCGTCGGGCATGATGAACCGGCCTACTATAAGGACGCAGTCCTCAACCTCGTGAAAACCTATCCCGACGACTTCACGGATGTGGACCCCGGACCCGGCGTGAGCACGGAGGGCGGGGATATCGAGTTGGTTTGGGGCGCTGGGGAGAAGCCGGAGGTTTTAGCGGGACGGTTCGCCGCCATACGTTATCTCCAAAGGACCCGCGGAGCCTTTCCCACGACCCAGGCGGCGTCCCTTTCGGAAGTGGCCCAAGCCCGCTCGGCGTTCTCCCAGGGATTTTTCGGCCTGCCGGTCCGTTTCTTGCCCGAGTCGGTCCTTCAGGACCCCTCCCGAGGAAACCCGGAGCTGTTCCACCTCGACATGATGCTGTCCACCCTGGCGGATAACCCCAAACCGCGCGCATTCATCCCAACCTACCTCCCGGGCGCCCGGGACGCCACGGGATGGGGCCCCTTGAAACCCGAGTTCGTCAGAAGCCTGCAACGTGAATACGACCGGCTGGCGCTCGAAATGGCCTCCTTCGGCTACAGCGTGGTCCGGCTTCCATTCGCGGACCATCCGGTCCGGAGCCCGGCGAACCTCGTGAAGTATTACGACCCCGTCCGGGAAGAGGAGGTCGTCTACCTCTCCAAGTATCCCAACCACCTGCCCGACCATGGGAAGGCCACGACGCAGGACCTGATCCGGAACGCCATCGCGAACCTCCAACCCGCCTATGGGGCCTGGTTGGCCCGGCCGAACGATGGTTCCTTTTCGAACCTGATGGGGGCCTTCCAGCAGGTATGGGCCGTCCTGGGGGATTCCGCTACGGAAGTGAACCCGATTTTCGAGGAACAAAGGAAGCTCGTCGAGAAATGCGGTTACCTGGTTGTCCCGGTCCCAATGTATGTTTGGGGGGCGGGCGGCCTCCATTGCCTGATCCTACACTGAGGGCACGGTCTTTTTTCAATGGCCCCGATCACCCACGGGTGCCGCCAGCCCGGTAATGATTTATTTCCTGCGCCTGATACAATGCCACTCCTATAAACCATCACCTTGGGGTCGACAAAGTCATGGACGCGGAAATCATCGCCATCGGGACCGAACTACTTTTGGGGCAGTCCGTGGACACCAACTCCTCCTGGCTGGCCCGAAACCTCGCGCGGCTCGGTTTCAACGTTTTCCGGTTGGGCGCGGTGGGGGACAATGAACGGCGGCTGGCGGAAGCCATCCAGTTGGCACTTTCCCGAAGCGAGGTGGTCCTCACCACGGGGGGGCTGGGGCCCACGGTGGATGACGTGACCCGGAAAGCCGTGGCCCGCGCCCTGCAGAAACCCCTGGTCTTCCACGAGGAACTCGCAAAGGCCCTGGAGGCCCGTTTCAAGGCGAGGGGATTGGAATACGCCCCCAGCAACCTGACCCAGGCCTTCCTGCCCCAGGGCGCCACCCTGGTTCCCAACCCCGGGGGAACCGCCCCGGGGTTTTGGTGTAAATCCGGGAAAGGACATTTGGCCTGTCTCCCGGGAGTCCCATCGGAAATGAAGTCCATGTTCGAGGCAACGGTGGAGCCGGCCCTGAGGGCCTTGGATCCCCGGGGAACGGTCATCCTGTCACGGGTGTACCGGACGACGGGCCTTGCGGAATCCCTGCTGAACGAGAAAATCCTCGACCTCTTTGAGGGGTCCGAAAACCCGACGGTGGCGGTCCTGGCCCACGCCGAAGGGGTCGACATCCGGTTGACGGCCCGGGCGGACGGTTCCGAGGCCGCGGTCGCCCTCCTCGACGCCTTGGGCAAACGCATGACCGAGCGCCTTCCCCAACACATCTATGGATGGGACCAGGATGTCATGGAAACGATCGTGGGCCGGCTTCTCGCCACCCGAAACCTGACCTTGGCCTGCGCCGAGTCCCTGACCGGGGGCTTGGTGGCCCAGCGATTGACCCAGGTCCCAGGCGCGACCCGTTACTTCCGTCGCGGTTACGTGACCTACTCCGATGAGTCCAAGTCCCAACTCCTCCAGGTGCCGGATTCCGTCCTTCGGTCGAAAGGCGCGGTCAGTCCGGAAACGGCCCTGGCCATGGCCAGGGGTTGCCGACAGGCCGATGGGGCGGACCTGGGGGTATCCACCACGGGGATCGCGGGACCCGCCGGGGGGACGCCGGAGAAACCCGTGGGACTCGTCTACGTCGGGTTGGCCGATGAGGCCAACGCCTGGGTCCGTGAGTTCCGGTTCTCGGGCACCCGTGATTCGATCCAACGGAAAACAGCCCAAGCCGCCTTGGAATGGGTCCGGCGTTATTGCCTCCAGCTTCCAATGGAATGACGGCTCCCCGATTAGCCGGGGGTCCCCGCCTGTTCCTGGGGGTTTTTCCCCCGGCTGGAACTTCGGCTGGACTGGAAATGGCCCTGGCGCGAACCCTGGAGCCGAACCCCGGTTTGTCCTGGGTGGAACCTGATCGGTGGCATGTGACACTCGCCTTTTTGGGAAATACCCGGCCAGAAGGGGTTCCCGCCCTGTCGGAGGCCCTGGGTCAATACGCCGGGGTTTGTCGACCCTTCGGGACGGTCCTCCAGGGGATCGGGGCGTTTCCCACGGCGGGTGAGCCCCAGCAGATTTTCGCCGGGGTGGGGGACAAAGACGGGTCTTGGGAGTCCCTCGCGGTAGGCCTTCGTCCCCTCCTGGCCCGGGAAGGTTATCCCATGGAGGAACGTCCCTATCGCCCGCACCTGACCCTGGGGCACGTGAAGGATGCCTTGGCCGGGAGATCAGCGATTTCACGGTTAAATCAAGGGACTGGATCCTTCCGGGTGGAGTGGACAGTGGACAACTTCCAACTGGTTCGGAGTTGGACGGGAACCGGCCCACGATACGAGTCGTTGGAAGAATTCAAGTTCGGAAAGGCGTGAGCCATGGCAATGCCCGAAAACCACCCCGGGGCCGAGGGGGAGAACCTATCCCCCGAGGAACAGAAGTATGTTGATCAGCTCCAACAAGCCCGGGAGCTTCAACAAGCCTACCTGCAACAGGCCTTCAAATGGCTGATCGATTACGTCGCGAGGTATTTTCCCGAGGACCAGCTGGCCATGGAAGACCAGGGCCCGGACGTGCACTTCATCCACATCGTCATGGAAAAAGGGGAGCCCGCGGGCGTCTTGGTGTACCGCCTCCCGAAATTCCCGGACAAGAAAGCCTTCTACAAGGATTTGGCCGGTGAGTACCGGGAGGAACTCAAGGTGCCGGAAGTGCTCTTCGTGGACAGCGAGACCGGGAAGTTCGAGGGGGACGCGGTCCAGGAAGGCGAGGACTCCTGTTTTGAGGTCCCGTCGGAGAAATTGATGGGCAAGATCCCGGATCTCCGCGAGGAGTTGAAGCGCCGGGTCCGGCTCCGTAAATTGAGGGAAACCCTCGGGTGAATCCCGCCGGGGGACCCGTCCCATTCCCCATCGCCAGGAACCCCTTGGATTGGCGGGGCGGGCGGCGCTATGATTCCAACCTCATCCTGAACCGAGGAACCCGTGAAACGAACCACATCCGCCTTGATGATGTTCGCCGCCAGCGAACACGACGCCAACCTTTATTACGCCGTGAAGTTCGTGGTGCCCGACCCGTTCCTTTTCTTCCGGGTCCGGGGGCGGTCCCATATCGTCCTCAGCGACCTGGAATATGACCGGGCCCGAAAACAAGCGAAAGTGGACCGGGTGGAACGCCTGTCCGATTGGGCCGCCCGGGCGAAGGCGAAGGGCGTGGAACGGCCGACCGCGGCGGATGTGGCGGCGTTGTTCCTGAAAAGCCACGGGGTCCGGAAAACCCTGGTGCCCCAGGATTTCCCCTTGGGGTTCGCCCTGGCCATGAGAAAAAGGGGAATCCTTCTCGAGGCCAAAAGCGACCCCTTTTGGGAGGAGCGGGTTCTCAAGAGTCGCGGGGAAGTGGCGTTGATCCGCCAATCCCTCCGCCACACCGAGTCCGCCATCCACCGGGCCGAGGATCTTTTGGGGAAATCCGTGATCCGGGGCAAGCGGGTTTACCACCGCGGGACCCTTGTGACCAGCGAACTCCTGAAGCGCGTCATCAACGTTTCCCTGATGGAGAACCAATGCGTGGCGAACCATACGATCGTGGCGCCCGGTGACCAGGGGTGCGACCCCCATTGCGAGGGAAGCGGCCCCATCGCGGCCCACCGATCGCTGGTGGTCGACGTCTTCCCCCGCTCGGGGGAGACCCTTTATTTCGCCGACATCACCCGAACCTTCGTGAAGGGGAAAGCCACGGAGGCCTTGAAGCGGCAATATGAGGCGGTCCGGGCCGGGCAACAGGTCGGGTTGGACAGGATCCGGGCCGGCGCGAACGGCAAGGGAATCCACCAGGCCATCACCGAGGAGATGGAATCGCGCGGTTACCGGACCGAACGGAAAAACGGGGTCCTGACCGGTTTTTTCCACGGCACCGGTCACGGCTTGGGGTTGGAGGTCCATGAGGCGCCGCGAATCAATTCATCAGACCACATCCTACGGGCTGGGGAAGTGGTCACCGACGAGCCGGGGCTTTATTACCCCGGGACCGGGGCGGTGCGGCTGGAGGATTTGGTGGTGGTGACGAAGACGGGCAACGAGAACCTGACGGTTTATCCTAAAAAACTTGAGGTCCGTTGACCGGAAGGGAGGGGAGGACGTCCGTGGGCTTCCGGGCCCAAAACGTCGGCGCGGGCGGCGGGGGAGCCCCCACCAGCATGAAATGAAAGGACGGTTGATGGGGGTGAAGAACGTGACGGATCAGAACAAGACGTAGGAAAGCACCAATAAAACGGCGCCGATAAGCATCATCCTGGTATTTTGGGTTTTCTTTCCCCGTAACAAATAGAAAAAGCCCAACGACCCGAGGATCGAAGAAGCCACCATCCCGAAACCGATGTTCATGGGGTTCTCCTGGGCTTGGGGGCCTATTCCTTGGCGGAAGGCCCGCCGAAACTATCGATATATTCCGACAGGCCGTCCAACACGATCCGCGCGATGGGGGCCGCCACGTCCTTGCCGGTCCCCCCGTTTTCGGCCAAAACCGCCATGGCGATCTTGGGGTTCTCCGCCGGGGCGAAACAAATGAACCAAGCGTGGAAATTGGGGTTCCGGGAACCGGAGGTGCCGGTTTTGCCCGCCACCCGGAAGGCCTTGACCCGGGCCTTGGCGCCGATGCCGCGCTCGACATCGTTCAGCATCATCCCGGTGAGGAACCGGGCGGTTTGGTGGCTGCAGGATTTTTGGTAGACCGCCGGTTTATTCTCGTCCAGCGTCTTGCCGTTGATGTTGGTCAGGCGTTTGACGATATAAGGCGACATGAGGACGCCGTCGTTGGCGATGGCGCTGGCGATCATGCAGGCGCCCAAAGGGGTGACCTTGAAGTCGGTCCCGAGGCCCGTGGAGGCCTCGGCCAACTCATAGCGCGTCAGGCCCAGTTTGGGGGATTGGCTCGTGGCCATCGGGAGTGAGATCGTCTTGGGGATGCGGTTGAACCCGAATCGGTTGAAGAACTCGAAGAGGGTTTCGTTGCCGAGCAGGAAGCCGACCTTGGCGAAACCGATGTTGCTGGAGGAATCGAAGGCCTCCTCGAGGCTCCGGATCGTGCCGAGCTTCTTCCAATCATAGAAGGGTTTGCCGTCGATGTACTCGTAGCCTTTGCAATAGAAGGGGAAGACCTGTTTCAGGTCTGCGTTTGTCTCGACGGCGGCCGCCGAGGTGATGATCTTGATGATGGACCCCGGCTCGTAAAGGCCCTCGAAGGCCCTGTTCTTGAGGGGCTTATTGGGGTTGGCCACGTATTTCCACCAATCGGTGTGGATGTTCTCGGGGGTGAAGGTGGGTTGGGATACGGAGCCGAGAATTTCCCCGGTCCGGGGATTGATCACGACGATGGACCCCTTGTTCCATCCCAAGGCCTTGGAGATCAGGCGCTGGACCCTCGTGTCGAGGGTGAGATAAAGCTTATTGCCCGGGAACTGGCCCGCGTAAACCTGTTCCAAGCCGTCGGCGCCCCGGTTATTAGGGGTCTTGGTATCGTTCCAACCGATGAGGTGCGCGAACTCCTTCCCGTAGGTATAGCCGTCCTCGCCGGTCTTGAACCATTGCTGGGCGAGGGGTTGCCCATTGCGGTCAAAGATGTAGTAAATGGCCCCGCGGTCCCGTTCTTCCCGTCCCTGCTCGAGGAGGAGCTGCAGGTTGCGGTTCTTGGGGTCGAGGGTCAGGGCCTTCTCGTATTCCTTCACGCCGGCCACCACTTGGCCTTGGGCGCGCAGGGCGGTCCCCAGGGCCGCGTGGACCTCCGCCTTGTTGGGCTGGAGATCCAGGGCGTGCTCGAATTCCACCTGGGCCTCGACGTACTTCCCCTCGTCCATGAAGGATTGGCCCGTCCAAAGGTGGTTCAAGCGGCGGTTGGGATGGAGGCCGTTCTTGATCGCCTCGGCGTAGAGGACCTTTGCCTTATCGAGGTGTCCGCTTTTCATTTCCAAAAGGCCCAATCCGTCGACCGCCCGTGGGTCCCCCGGGGAACGGTCCAGGACCTTTTGGAATTCCAACCGTGACAATTCGAGCTTGTCCTGGGACCAGTACTTCATCCCCCGGAGAAGGTGGTAGTGGTTGAGGAGATTCGTCTTGGAGAGAAGGACCCCAAAGAGGATGAGGGTCAGGAGGACTACCGTTCGAAACGATGGGAGGTTGCCCTTCCGGCGGCGCCCCAGGGGCAACGGTTTGTACTTGAACAGGTCTGAACTCATGCCTTGGGCGCTCCTGGCTTGAAAATCGCGTGAAACCTTATTGTAATCATCCGGGGGCGGGCTTTGAACGGCAATCGGGCCAAAAACCCAGATTTTTACGCTTCTTCACAAAGTCCAAGAGCTGTTTTTGTGGATTTTTTAATCCCGTTTGGGAACCTTCGGCTTTGTACTGGTTATGAATGATGGTTGCTTTTCAGACAGGGTGTGTCAGAAATGGCTTAAAAACCTTTTGGCACAATGGTTTTGTGAAACCGCTTCAATGGATTCCCTTTGAGGGATTATCGTTAAACTTAATTGACCTTATTGAGGTATAAATATTGCAGATTCTTTAAGAGAAGGGATTTCATCAGTCTATAAAGTAGGGCCGAATCAACCGATCCCTGGAGAGCTCCATGAAGACCACCCGAATCCTATTCGCCCTGGCGGCGATGATATTGTTCCTCGCGGGAACCGGCGTCCTGAACGCCCAGATCACCTACCCCAGCACGAA
>CAYMOV010000021.1:32936-35453 GCA_964392085.1 uncultured bacterium | reverse complement strand
CCGGGGGCGAGGCCCAACCGTTCGGCGGACCGGGTTGAAATGACGGCTGTCACGGCGGTTCCCGGGCCGTCCAACAAAACCTCGGTGAAGACGCCCTTGGCCTTCAGGGAGCGGACGACGACCGAGCCCCGGTTCCGGAGGCTCAGGAGCCCCGTGAGGTTACGACCCAGGGAGGTCTGGATCTCCTTGAAATAGAGGTCCACCTCGGTCCCGGCCTTCAAGTAGTCCGCGGTCGCGGGGGTCTCCAGGGCCAGTGCGCTGAAGATCCCGTACCCGCATTGGACCTCCACGATCGATTGGATCTTGGCGGCCTCCACCCCGACGATTTTTCCCCTCAGGCGGTTCATGCCGGTTCCTCCCCTGGTAATATCCCCCATCTCCGGGACTACAGGCCTTGCCAACCGGCCCAGACCAGCTTGAACGCGGCCAGGACCAGCACCCCCGCCAGGACCTGGCGAAGCCTCGGGGCGCCCACTTGATAGGCCCCGACCCGGGCCCCCAGGAATCCCCCCAACCCCGCCATCAGGATCCAAGACATGGGTATGGTTGGTATCCCTGAGCCTTTCGCCATGCCATAGAGGCCCGCGGCCGAGTTGAGCCAGATGAACCAAGCCGAGATCGCGGCGGTTTCCTTGAGGTCCGCCCAACCCGTCAGGATCAACACCGGACTCAGGTAGATCCCGCCGCCCACCCCGGTCAACCCCGAAAGGACACCGAGGCCCAACCCCAAGCCGGACAATTTCGGCGTAGAAGGCGGCCGGGCGGCCGTATGTTGCGCCCGTCGGACCAGCCAGGGATGGAGGGCTAAGCGGAGGGCCGCCACCGAAAGGCAAAACCCCAGGAGGATCTTCACCCAGGAGGGAGGGAGCGTGAGCCGGGCCCCCCAGTAGGCCGCCGGGACCGAGAAAAGGATGAGGGGCAGGAGTATCTTGGGCCGCAGGAACCCCGCCCTCGTGAACGACCATGCCGAGAAGCCCGCCACCAGGAGGTTCAGGGCCAAGGCCTGGCCCTTGAGGGCGGTGGGCCCCAACCCCGCCATGGAGCCCAGGGCCAGGTAACCCGAGGCTCCCCCGTGGCCCGCCATGGCGTAAAAGAACGCGACGGTTCCGAATAGGGGTCCGAGTAGTTTCTCCATGGGCGGCTCCTTTATTTCTTTTTCAGGCCGGCGTCCGGAGCGGCCAGGCGACCCCCGCGGGGGGATCGGCTTGTTCCGATATTTCCGTGGCGAGCCTCCCGAGCTCATCGGCGGTGAGGTTCCGCTTCAGGCGACGGGAACGAGTCTTTACCTCGGGGAGCATCCGGAGCACCAAAGCGTCGTCCGCCATGACCCCGGCTTCCCTCAGGATGTGGGATAGGGTTTGGGCGCCCGTGTGGGTCCCCGCCACCAGTCGGGAGGCCTCGTGGCCCACTTCCTCGGGTGCGTAGGGCTCATAGGCGGTGGGGTTCCTCAGCCAGGCGGCCCCGTGGATGCCCGACTCGTGGCGGAAGGACGCGGGGCCCGCGATGGGTTGGCCCGGGCGCAGCGGCCGTCCCGAAAATTCCGCCACCATCCGGCAGAGCGGGGACAACCCGGCCAACCGGATCCCCGTGTCGGCCCCATAGGCCTTATGGAGGGCCAGCACGACCTCTTCCAGCGCGGCGTTGCCGGACCGCTCCCCGAGGCCGTTCACCGTCACGCTCACGGCTTCCGCCCCGGCGGCCAGGGCGGCGAGGCTGTTGGCGGTGGCGAGGCCGAGGTCATTGTGCGCGTGGAACTCCAACGGGAGACCTGGGGCCGCTTCCCGGGCCCGGTCCACGAGGAGTTTCACGCCCTCGGGCGGGAGGATGCCCACGGTGTCCGCCAACCTCAGGCGGTCCACCCCGGACTGTTTGACTTCCGACGCGAACCTGGACAGGAAGACCGGATCGGCCCGGGAAGCGTCCTGGGCCCCCACGGCGACGAACTTGAACCGGGCCCGGGCCTCGGCCAGGAGGAGGGGAAGCGACCGCATGACCCATTCCCGGTCCAGGCCCAGGGCGTCCAAAAGGATGTCGGAGACCGGGAAGGAAACATTGACCGATGAGAGGCCGCAATCCTCAGCGGCCGCCAGGTCCTCGGACCGGGCCCGGCACCAGCCCGTGACCCGGCAGGGGAGTCCGGCCCCAGCCAATCGCCTCAAGGACTCGGTTTCCTCCCCCCCCATGGCGGGGGTTCCGGCCTCCAACTCGGGGACCCCGAGGTCCGCGAGGCGACGGGCGATCCGCGCCTTCTCCGTCACGGTGAAGGAGACCCCGGGCGCCTGCTCGCCGTCCCGCAGGGTGCTGTCGATGATCCAGGGTGTTTTCATTTAAAACCTCCAGGCGTCACACAGGTTCACCACAATGGCCGCAATGGACACGATGGTCTCAATGGATCAAGGATTTAAAAGGCGTAAGGCCCAGCCTTTAACCGAGGTTTCCAACCCTGTGTCTTTGTGTCCCTGTGGTGGATTCGCGAATGCCTTGTCAGAAACAACCGGCGGGCGCGCGGCCTTCCTG
>CAYMOV010000021.1:5278-32836 GCA_964392085.1 uncultured bacterium | reverse complement strand
TGGTGGATTCGCGAATGCCTTGTCAGAAACAACCGGCGGGCGCGCGGCCTTCCTGGAGGGCGTCCAAGGCCTCATCCAACTTTTCCTGGGACTCCAGGCCGCCCACCCAGAGGCCCTCGGGGTAAACCAGCATGACGGGACCGCGGGTGCAGGCCTGAAGGCAGCCGCAGGTGGTGACCTGGGTGTCCCCTCCCATGCCCCGATCGTCCAGTTCGTTCTGCAGGTACGACATCAGGTCGGCGGGGCCTTTTTTCGCGCAGACCCCCTGGCTGTCGCCGCCGGTCCGGAAACTTTTGCAAAGGAACAAATGCCGTTTGGGCTTGATCATTTTTTCGCTCCACTCCAAAAATTTTTACCACGGGGGACACGGAGGTCACGGAGTAACTACCGTGTTGAAAAGGACCATCGCCGGTAACCCGTGGCATCCCCTTGTACTCCGCTGATCCCTTCATTCGATCCGTTGAAAACCTTTTGGGCCGTTAGGAGCATCCCAATCCCGTTCCCCCGCAGCCTTGGCCGCAGGCCGTCGAGGCCGGCCTCAGCGAAGAGGGGATTTCCCTACCCTCGAAGGCGGCCTCCAGGCCGTCCTCCAGGAGCCCTTCCATCACCATCACCCGGATCCCCACGGCCTCCAGGGTCCGGGTGGGGCTCGACCCGGCGCCGGACACCAGGACCGCGCGGCAGTCCGGGAAACGGGAAGCCAAGTCCCTCCAGCGGGCCGCGCCGCCGCCCGTGGCAGGGACTTCCCGGATCTCCACGAGGTGGAACGCGTCCGCTTCCCGCCGGTACACCGCCAGTTGGTCGGTCTCCCCGAGGTGCCGGTTGACAAAGGCGCCCTCGCGGGTGGCCGCCGCCACGAAAGGGCGCTCGGCGGGGTGCGCCGATTGCCGCAGCGCTTCCCGGATCTCGTCGTTCTCCACCTCGCCCAACAACCCCACGGCGTCGGCCCGGCACCGGCGGCAGTGGGACATCTGGGGCAAGAACTTCTTGGCGTCCAACCGGGCGTTGGCGGTGAGGCCGGGCCCCGGGGCGGGCAGTTCGCCGAAGGGCGTCCCCGCCACCGGGATCATCGGGATCAGGTTCATGAGTTTCGCGCCGAGCTTCGTCATGGCCGCCGCCACCTCGGCCACTTCGCCGTCGTTCACCCCGGGGATCAGGATCGTGTTCACCTTCACCAGCACCCCGGCCGCCACCAACGCCTGGACCGCCTCAGCCTGCCGGGCCACGAAGAACCGCCCAGCCTCCTCGCCCCGGAGGGTGCGGGCGCCGTCGCGGGCCCAGGCATAGATGCGGGCGCAGGTTTCCGGCCGGATCGAGTTGACGGTCACCGTGGCGTGGCTGAGGCCCAGCCGCCCCAGGGCGTCGGCGTGGGGGGCCAGGGCCAGGCCGTTGGAGGCCACGCAAAGCATCATGTCGGGGTAGGCCTCGCGGACCAGTCGGAACGATTCCAGCGTGGCGTCCGGCGTGGCGAAGGGGTCGCCGGGACCCGCGATGCCCGTCACCGCCACGTCGTTCCGGAGCGCCATGACCCGGCGCAGGTAGGCCAGGGCCTGTTCCGGCCGCAGGAGGACGCTGGTCACCCCGGGGCGGCTTTCCTGCACGCAGTCGTACTTGCGGTCGCAGTAGTTGCACTGGGTGTTGCAGGCCGGCGCGACGGGCAGGTGGACGCGGGCCGAGGTCTTGCAGGCTTTCGCGTCGAAACAGGGATGGTTCGAGAAGTCCATGGTTTCCCCCTTGGTCTGGTCCTACAAAACCCATCTTCCGCCCGCCGACTACTGGTAACTGTTGCCCACGGGCGTTCGGCGTTGGCGCCCGTCCAGGACGAGGTTGACGAGGCGGTCGAAAAGTTCGAGGGCGCCGCCGTAGCCCAAGTTCCGGAGCCGCGCGGCTCCGAACCGGTCGTGGATCGGGAACCCGACCCTCAGGAGCGCCGCGCCGCTGGCGCGCTCCACGCCGTAGCCCTTGCTGGGGCCGACCAGCACCTCCGGCTTCAACGGCAGGGCCGCGTCCTCCACGGCCTGGTAATCCACCCCCTCCAGGACGAGGGGTTGTTCCTCCAGGTCAGGGCAAGCGGCCCGGACGGCCTTCGCCAACCCGACGCCCTCAGACCCGGTGGCGCAGAGCACCGGCTTCACGCCGATCTCGGCCAGGAAGCCCGTGAGGGCCGCCACCAGGTCGGGGTCGCCGAAGACGACGGCCTTGAGCCCGTAGAGGTACTTGTGGCCGTCCACATAGGCGTCCACCAACCGGGAACGTTCGGCGAGGAGCCCGTCGGGTTGGGCCCGTCCCGAGAGGCGCTCCACGGCCGCCAAGAAGGCGTCGGTGGCGGCCAGGCCGATCGGAAGCCCCAGGGATATCCGCTCGACCCCGAAACGTTCCTGGAGCAGTGCCGCGGGAGTCTTGTTCGAGAAGGCCAGGGTGCCGCCGAGTTCCAGCGCGGCTTGGAGCCGTCCCGCGGCGCGGAAGGCCTTCAGGGGCGTCCCGCCCGGCGGAAGGGCCTGGTATTCGTCCCAGGTGCCCCCGTCGAGGGTGTCGGAATAATCCGGGAAAAGGTCTGCCTCCAGGCCGCAGGCGGCGGCGAGGTCCTTCAGGTGCCGGAGGTCGGCGGGCGGGAGGAAGCCGGGGAGAAGGCCCACGCGGCGGGTCCTTTCGCCGCCCTCGGCGAAATGGTGGAAGAGGGCCCGCACGGCGTCCTGGAACCCGTTGACGTGGGTGCCCCGGTAGCTGGGGGTGGAGACGCAGGCCATGGGAGGCGCCGCCGGAACGTCCCGGGCCGCCTCCCTCAGGCGCGCGGGCAGGTCCTCCCCGATGGTTTCGGCCAGGCAGGTGGAGGCCACCCCCAACAGCTCGGGGGCGTATTGCGACGTCACGTTGCGGACGCCCTCGGTGAAGAGGCGTTGGCCCCCAAAGACCGCGGCTTCCTCGTTGAAGCTCGAGGAGGCGATGTCCACCGGCTCGCGGAAATGGGAGATGAGGTAGCGGCGGATGTAGGTGGCGCATCCCTGGGACCCATGGAGGAAGGGGACCGCGCCCCTCACGCCCTTGAAGGCCACGCAGGCCCCGAGGGGCGCGCAGACCTTGCAGGCGTTGGTCGCGGGGGAATCGGCCGGGGGAAGGAACGGGACCGGGGCGGGGGCGTTCATGGCGTCCCCCGGGGGGCCCGCCGACGCGCTGCAGTCCATTTCCAGACCGGGCTGGAGACCGTGGCGTCCAGTTCCCTCGCGAAAGCCAGCATGCCCTCGAAGCCCGCGAGGGGAACCTTGCGCTCGTGGTTGTGGTCGCAGAAGCCCAGGCCCAGCTTGTAGGCGAGGGGCCGCTCCTTCACGCCGCCGATGAGGACGTCGGCGCCCTGTTCCTGCAGGAAGGCCGAGAGTTCCGAGGGGTTCGAGTCGTCCACCACCACGGTGCCGGGCTCGCAAAGTTCCTGGAGCTGGCGGTAGTCGACCTGGTTGCCCGTCTGGGTGCCGACCAAAACGGTCCGGACGCCGAGGGTGCGAAGGGCCTTGACTAGGGAGAAGGCCTTGAAGGCGCCGCCCACGTAGATGGCGGCCCGGCGGCCCTGGAGGCGTCGCCGGTAGTCCCTCAGCGCCGGGAGGACGGATTCGGTCAGTTCCCGCACCAGGGCGGCGGTGCGGTCCATCAGGGCGGGGCCCTTGAAGAAGCCGGCGGTCTCATAAAGCGCGGCGGCGGTGTCCTCGAGGCCGAAAAACGAGACCCGTTTAAAGGGGATCCCGTGGACATCCTCGTACATCTTGGCCAGGGGCATCATGGACCCCGAGCATTGCACCAGGTTGAGGGCCGCGCCGTGGGACCGGCGCACCTCGTCCACCCGGCCGTCCCCGGTCAGGGCGGCCACCACGGTGACGCCCATCCGACGGAAATAATCCTTCAGGATCCAGGTTTCGCCCGCCACGTTGAACTCGCCCAGCAGGTTGACCGAGGGGCCGTCGGCCCGCGCGGGGGGCGCGGTGCCCACCAGCTTGAAGAGGGCCTCGCAGGCGGCCCGGTAGCCGTCCTTCTTGGTGCCGCCGAACCCGTCGCTCTTGACCGGGATCACGGGCAGGCCCCGTTCCCGCTCCACCCGCCGGCAGACGGCGCCGATGTCGTCGCCGATGAGCCCGGCCACGCAGGTGGAATACACGAAGGCCGCCTGGGGCTTGTGCTCGTCCACCAAGGCCACCAGGGAGGCGTACAGGCGCTTCTCGCCGCCATAGACGACCTCCTGTTCCCGGAGGTCCGTCGAGAAGCTCATGCGGTGGAGCTGGGGCCCCGAGGATTGGGCGCCCCGGATGTCCCAGGTGTAGGCCGCGCAGCCGGCGGGGCCGTGGACGAGGTGGAGCGCGTCGGCGAGGGGATAGAGCACCACGCGGGACCCGCAGAAGACGCAGGCGCGCTGGCTGACGGCCCCGGCGGTGCTGGGTTTCCCGCCCTCGACGGCGACGGCGTCCCCCGCGCGGCCGACCTGGGTGGAACGGTCCTTCAGCAGTCGTGTCATGGCCGTTCCCCCTTTCACCGGCGGATCGGGGTCGTGACCCCGTCCGGAAGCCGCGGCGGGGCCCTGGGGGGACCCGCCCAACGGCCGTTACAGGATCAACTCGAAGTTCTCCTCAAGGGCTTCCCGGTCCTTCTTCTCCAGGAACACGTCGAGGACCTGGAGCGCCAGGTTGATGGCGCCCTGGTAGCCCACCGTGGGTCGGTAGGTGTGGTTCACCCGGTCGAGGATGGGGAAGCCGTGCCGCACGAACGGAATCTCCTCGTCCCGGGAGATGTACTTGCCATAGCTGTTGCCGATGAGCAGGTCGACCTTCTCCTGCTTGATCCATTGGTGAAGGAGGTACATGTCGGAGCTGGGGCCCTGTTGGATCTTGGCCTCGGGGATGTCCTTCAGGACCTCGTGGATGCGCTCGAGGAACTGCTTGCCCGGGGTGCCGGTCACGACGTAGACGGGCCGCATCCCGAGGGTCAGGAGATACTCGCAGAGCGACACGAGCTGGTCGGGGTCTCCCCAGAGCGCCACGCGTTTCCCGTAGAAGTACTGCTGCATGTCCGAGAGGAGGTCCACCACGCGTCCCCGCTCGTAATCGAGGGCTGGGGGGACCGGGACACCCGCCGCCTTGCGAAGCGCGTCCACGAAACGGTCGGTGGCGGCCAGGCCGATGGGTAGGTCCAGCACTTCGCCGGGGACCTTGCACTTGGAATCCAGGGCCTCCACCGCGGGGGCGGAGGCGAAGGGGCCCAGTCCGAGGCTGTAGCGGGAGTCCCCGGCGCTTTTGATTTCCTCCAGGGTGGCCCCGCCCTCGGGAAAGAGCTTGTACTGGCCCGTGAGGGCCCGGTCCAAAACCCCCGAGGTGTCCGGGAACATCGTGATCGGTACGTTCAAAAGCGCGGCGACGCGCTTGAGTTCCCGCATGTCGGCCGGCTCCACCCAGCCCGGCACCAGGTTGACCCGGCCGTTGGGAGTCCCGGTGTTTTCCGAGAAGCTGTCCACCATCTTCTTCACCATGGAGGCGAACCCGGTGACGTGGGACCCCACGTAGCTCGGGGTGTTGGCGTGGAACACCACGCCCTCAGGGGGCACCTTGCCCTCCTCCCGGGCCTTGCGGGCGATCTGGGAGATGTCGTCGCCGATAGTCTCCGAGAGGCAGGTGGTGTGGACGGCCACCACCCGGGGTTTGTAGACCTTGAACAGGGTCTCCAGTCCCTGGAGCAGGTTGGCCTGGCCCCCGAACACCGAGGACCCCTCGGTGAAGGAACTCGTGGCCGCCAGCACCGGCTCCTTGTAGTGGCGTGAGAGCGCGCTGCGGTGGTAGGCGCAGCAGCCCTGGCTTCCGTGGCTGTGGGGGATGCAGTCCCGGATCCCCAGGGCGGCGTACATGGCGCCGATCGGCTGGCAGGTCTTGGCCGGGTTGACGGTCAGGGCCTCCCGCGGGGCGACTTCGGCGTTCGTGTGTCGGAGCAGCATGGGATTCCTCCTGGGGTTAAGGGTGTTACGACCGGCCGTATTGGGCCGCCAGACCCTGCGCCTCGCGGCGCCAGGGGGGCTTCACAAGCGACCAGACCCGGCTGTTCACCATCTGGTCGATGTCCCGGAAGAAGTTCACGGCGCCCTTGAAGCCCGCGTAGGGCCCGCCGGAGTCGTAGCTGTGGAGCTGCTTGCAGGGCACCCCCATCTTCTGGACGATGTACTTCTCCTTGATGCCGGCGCAGAAGACGTCGGGCTTGTAGCGTTGGATGAGGACCTCGGACTCGTGGTGGCTGATGTCGTCCACGATGAGGGATCCATCCTCCATGTCGGCCATCATTCCCCGGTAGTCTCCCACTTCGTTCCCCTCGGCCTGGAGGCGCTCCAGTTCCTCCTGGGTGCGGCGGGGCCGGTAACGGTCGGGGTCGGCCGTCACCTCGAGCTCCTCGATGTTGCGGCTGTCGGCGTCCACCTGGATGCTCCCCAGGACCCGGCGCCCCTCGTAGTCGTCGCGGTGGGCGAACTCGTAGCCCGCGGCCACCACCTTCATGCCGAGTTCCTTGAAGAGCTCCTGGTAATGGTGGGCCCGGGACCCGCCCACGAACAGCATGGCGGTCTTGCCCTCGGTGCGCGGCCGGATCTCCTGGAGGGCGGCCTCGACCTCGGCGAGGCCCTCCTCGATGACGGTCTCGGTTTGGGCGGCCAGGTCCTTGTCCCCGAAGAAGGCCGCGATCCGGCGCAGGGACTTGGCGGTGGCCTCGGCCCCGATGAAGTTGACCTTCACCCAGGGGATGCCGAACTTGACCTGCATCATGTTGGCCAGGTAGTTGATGGACCGGTGGCACATGACGGCGTTGAGGTCCACCTGGTGCGAGGTGGCGAACTGGTCGTAGGTGGAGTTGCCGCTGAAGGTGGCCTTCAGGTTCAGGCCGCACTTCCTGAAGATCTCCTCCAGGACGAAGGAGTCCCCGCCGATGTTGTACTCGCCCAAAAGGTTGAAGGAGAACGGCTTCTGCTCGGGCCCCTCCTGGGTCCCCACCACGTGGCGGAAGAGCTGGTTGTTCGCGATGTGGTGGCCGGCGGACTGGCTCACGCCCTTGTACCCCTCGCAGGAGAAGGCGAAGACGTTGATGCCCAGCTTGGCCTTCATGTCCCGGGCCACCTTGTGGATGTCGTCGCCGATCAGCCCCACGGGGCAGGTGGCGAAGATGCCGATGGCCTTGGGCTTGAAGAGCGCGTAGGCCTCCTCCACGGCCTGGGCCAGCTTCTTCTCGCCGCCGAAGATGATGTTCTCGTCCTGGAGGTCGGTGGAGAGGCAGTACATCATGTAGTTGGGGTCGTCCGGCCCCGGCCGGGTCTGGTTGCGGCGCGTGAGCCAGGAGTAGAAGCCGCACCCGATGGGCCCGTGGGTGATGTTGAGGATGTCCCGGCTGGGCCCCAGCACGACGCCCTTGCAGCCGGCGTAGGTGCAGCCCCGCTGGGTGATGATCCCCGGCACGGCGCGGGAGTTGGCCCTCACCTCGGGGACGGACCCGTCCTCCGCGACCTTATTCAGGACCACCTGTTGGGCCCGCTTGCGGGCCACCTTGGTGGGGAAGGCCTTCAGCATCTCTTCCTTGACGTCTTGGGCGTTCGGATTCATCGTTCCCTCCACTCGGGTTTCAGTTTTCTTCGCTCAAAGCGGCGTCGCCGGCCTCGCCGGTCCGGACCCGGACCGCGTCGGCCATCGGCAGGACGAAGATCTTGCCGTCGCCGGGCCGGTTCGTGCGGTTGGTCTCCAGGAGGGTCTTGATGACCTTCTCCACCCGGTCGTCCGCCACCACCAGGGTCAGGAGGCGCTTGGGCACCAGCCGGGGGCCCTGGCCCAGCTGGGCGATGGCGGCCTCCTGGCCCTCCTCGGCCCCGTGCAGGACGCGGTAATCCACGTTGCCCACGCCCCGCCCCAGCACCTTGCGGGCGGTGAAGCTGGACACCCCGGCCGCCTCGAGGGCGGCCTTGGTGGCGTTCATCTTGTCTTGTCGGATCACGGCCATGATTTCCTTCATCGTCGGTTCCTTTCCCTGGGATCCAGCCCGAACGGCGTCAGCAGCAGGCGGTCGTCAAGACGTCCGAGGTCTCCTTCACGCCCGAACTGACGGTGTAGACCTCCTCCACCGGGGACACGAAGATCTTGCCGTCGCCGAAGGCGCCCCGGGTCTCGGTGCGGGCGGTCTTCAGGATGGTGTCGATCACGAAGGGCTTGTCCGCGTCCTTGACCACCAGGAGCAGCATCTCCTTGGGGATCTCGTCGTAATGGACGTCCCCGATGCGCAGGCCCCGCTGTTTTCCGCGGCCGAAGACGTCCATCTTGGTGACCGCGGGGAACCCCGCGTCCAACAGGGCGGCCAACACCGCCCCCGCTTTTTCCGGCCTCACCACCGCTCGAATCATGATCATCGCGACGCTCCTTTTTGGGTTTTGTTTTTTCAGGCGGCCAATCCGAAGTCCACCAAGAGGTGCTCCAACTGCTCCACCTTGAGCGGCTTGGGCACCACGAACATCTGGTTCTGGTCGATGGCCCGGGCCAGCTTGCGGTACTCCTCGGCCTGGGGAACCGCGGGGTTCCACTCGATCACCGTCTTGCGGTTGATCTCGGCGCGCTGGACGTCGTTGTCGCGGGGCAGGAAGTGGATCATCTGGGTCCCGAGCTGGCGGGCCAGCTCCTCGATGAGGTCCCTTTCCTTGTCCACCTTGCGGCTGTTGCAGATGAGGCCGCCCAAGCGGACCTTGCCGCCCTCGGCGAACTTCACGATGCCCTTGCAGATGTTGTTGGCGGCGTACATGGCCATCATCTCGCCCGACACCACGATGTAGATCTCCTCGGCCTTGCCCTCGCGGATCGGCATGGCGAACCCGCCGCACACCACGTCGCCGAGCACGTCGTAGAAGGTGTAGTCCAGCTTGCGGTCCTCCTGGTAGGCGCCCAGCTGCTCCAGCAGGTTGATCGAGGTGATGATGCCCCGGCCGGCGCAGCCCACCCCGGGCTCGGGCCCGCCCGACTCGACGCACATGGTGCCGCCGTAACCCGGCTTGCAGACGTCGTCGAGCTCGACGTCCTCGCCCTCGCCGCGCAGGGTATCGAGGACGGTCTTTTGGGCCAAGCCGCCCAGGAGCAGGCGCGTGGAATCGGATTTCGGGTCGCACCCCACCACCATGATCTTCTTGCCCATCTCGGCGAGCCCGGCCACGGTGTTCTGCGTGGTGGTGGACTTGCCGATCCCGCCCTTCCCGTAAATGGCGATCTTTCGCATGGTCACTCTCCCGTTCTGTTGTCCCATCGGATAGGCGACCGTTTGATGCGCCGCCGGATGGTCCTAAGAGCAAGGGCCGTGCCACTTATTGGATTTATTTTTTGTGGGGCTTTAAATAATCGGCGCCGATGAAATTCCAGGAGATTCCGCGCGGTTTGGGGGTTGGATCGGACGCGTCGCGCCGAACAGGATCCGAGGTCGATTTTCGGATTGCCCGCGATAGCGACCTGCCGGTGGGTTCAACGATGGGGGAAGCCACCGGTCAGTGGGGAATCTTGAGGAACGTTCTCAAGATGGAAATAAAAAACTTGAAAACGTTCATCGCGGGAAGGAAGAAAGGGGAACAGGGGTTTAGCGGGTTGGGGGCGATTGGGTTCGGAGGGGAAGGCGAAAAGGGATCATGGAGGAACGGCGAAACCCCTTTCGGCGATAGAGGCGAACCGCGCGCCGGTTGGAACGGTCGGTCAGGAGGGTGACGCGTTTGAACCGGCGGCGGCGAGCGTAGGCGACCGCGTGGTCGAGCAGCTTGGCGCCGATCCCCCGGCCCCTCCAGCCGGGATCCACCACGAAATCCTCGATCCATGCCGCCGCGCCGCCCTCGGCGGTGCTGACGGAGAAGAGCAAGAGGGCCATCCCGACCAATTTCCCGTCGGCCTTCGCCGTGAAGATCCGCCCCAAGCGCGGTTCCCGCAGCAGGCGCCGCAAGGCCGCTGATTGTTTCCCCGCGTCGGGTTGGAAGTCCCGTTCCTGCCGGAACAGGATCCCCAAAAGCGCCGCCAGGCTGCGGACATCCCCGGGACGGGCGGTACCCAGGCGGATCCTCAAGGCTTTTCCCCCGTCTTTTCGGGGCTTTTAAAGCGTTTGGGATCGATCCGGTAACGCTTCACCCGGAGGGCCATGAAGCGCTCGGTGATCCCCATCATCCGGGCCGCCCGGGCCATGTTGCCGTGGGCGGCCTTGAGGGAATCCTGGATCATCTCGCGCTCGAGGGCCGCGAGGGCCGCCGGCAGGGCCCCCTGCGGCATGGTGTCGCTGGCCTCGGGCGTCTGGAGCGTCATCGGCAGGTGGTGGCCGTGGATGACGCCGTCCGTCGTGAGGAGCACGGCCCGCTCGATGCAGTTCTCCAGCTCGCGCACGTTGCCCGGCCAATGGTGGCCCATGAGCATGTCGATGGCGGACGTGGAGATGCGCCTCACGTCCTTGCCGTTGGCGACCGAGAACTTCTCCACGAAGTGGTTGGCCAGGAGCAGGATGTCGGTGCGGCGCTCCCGCAGGGGCGGAACATAGAGGGGGAAGACGTTGAGGCGGTAGAAGAGGTCCTCGCGGAACCATCCGTCCCGGATGAGCTGCTCGAGGTCGCGGTTCGTGGCCGCCACCAGGCGGACATCGGTCTTGAGGGTCTGGGAGCCCCCCACCCGCTCGAATTCCCTCTCCTGGAGCACCCGCAGGAGCTTTACCTGCACCAGGGGGCTCAGTTCGCTGATCTCGTCCAGGAAAAGGGTTCCCCCGTCGGCCAGCTCGAACCGGCCCTTCCGCAGGGACACCGCGTCGGTGAAGGCGCCCTTCTCGTGGCCGAAGAGCTCGCTCTCGATCACGCCCTCGGGCAGGGCCGCGCAGTTGACCTTGATGAAGGGCTTGCCGGCCCGGGGGCTGTGATAGTGGATGGCGGAGGCCACGAGTTCCTTGCCCACGCCGCTCTCCCCCCGGATAAGCACCGTGGCGGAGCTGGGGGCCCCCTGGAGGATCATGGGGTAGAGGCGCCTCATGGCGGCCGAGTCGCCGAGCATCCGGCCGTCGGTCACCCGGGACCCGAGTTCCCCCTGGAGGCGCTTGTTCTCGGATTCCAGGGCCTCGATCTGTTCCAGGCTGCCCTGACGGGACCGGACGGCCTGGGCGATGAGGGAGGCGATGGCGGTCAACAGGCGGAGGTCCTCGGTGAAGGAGACCTCCCCGTCGAACAGCCGGTCGGCGCTCAAGGCGCCGATGACCTCGGACCCCGACCGGATGGGGACGCAGAGGAAACTGATGTCCTTCCGGCCGCCTTCGAGGTCGCGGTGGCGGGTGCCGGTCCGGTCCAGGAACTGGGGTTCCTGGGTGATGCGGGGGACGATCACGCTTTGGCCGGTCTGCACCACCCGCCCGGTCACTCCCTCGCCCACCCGGTACTTGCCGCGGGCCCGTTCCTCCTCGGAGAGGCCGTAGGCCTCCTCGATGACCAGGTCCCCGGTGTGCCGGTTGAGGATCGTGAGGGTGCCGCGGAGCATGGACATGTGCTCGGCCATGCGCTGGAGGACGGGGCCCACGACGTCCCGAAGGTTGGGACTGCCGTTGAGGGCCGTGGCGATGTCGAGCAGGAGCGAGAGTTCGCGGACTTCCGACAGGGAGGTGGGATGGGTTTCGGATCGGGCGGACATGGGAATTCTCCTTTCCCGGTCCTCCCCCCGGAATCCCTTCATAGGCCGATTCAAACGGCCTCTCTATGAGGCCGCTCATGTTAGGAACAATATGGAATGGTTTGTTCGTTTCGGTGGGATGTTCATAATTGAATGGTGCTAATCGCTACATATCCATGGGCCTCCGAGCGCGATGAAATCGTCGAAACCCATTTTGATTTCAAAGGGCGGTTCGACGACAGGAAAGTGAGGTCGAGACCGGCCTCGACGAATGTCTTTCATGACCCTCGGGCCCGCCGGCATCCCGAGTTTGGGCAATCACATCCCTGGGATCGGGTTGACACGACGAGCGAGCACCGAAATTTTTCCCGCGAAAAGGAGGATTCGGCTCGCGAGTCCCATGAATAGAGCGCTCATCCACCTTGATTGGCCGCACATTCGATCCAAAACAGGCCTTTTTGGCGGGAAAGGGTTCAGCGGCATCCGGTTGTCGGTCCTAGGGGCGGGGAATATACTGCAGCCCGGATGGATGCCGCATCCCCACATATTAAGGAGGCTTTCATGGGTCGCCTAAGCCGGATTTTGGCCGTCCTCATCCTTTTGCCGGTCGCAGCCGTTTGGGCGAAAAAAACCGCGGCGCCCGTGGAGTTCAAGGCGGGCACCCCGGAAGCCGCCAAGGCCCAGCAGGACCTGGTGCTCTCGACCCTGGTGAAGGGAAACTCGGAATTCCGCAAGGCCCAAGCCGCTGGGCCTAAGTCCCATGCAACCAAGGCTCCTCAGGCCAAAGCCGCCTCGAAACTTCCCCTCCGGGCCATGGTGCTGACCTGCGCCGACTCCCCGATGGACGCCGAGCGCATCTTCCACGCCCACCCCGGGGAAATCTTCTCGGTGCGGGTGGCCGGCAATGTGGCCTCCCCCGACGTGGTGGCGAGCCTTGAGTACGGCGCCCATGAGTTGAACCTGCCGGTGCTGGTGGTCTTGGGCCACCAATCCTGCCGCGCGGTGGAAACCTGCCTCGCGAACCTCGCGGGCGAGAATTCCGACCGCGTCACGGTGAACGGCCAGGCCCTGCTGGACCGGCTGGAGCCGGCCTGCACGGACGCCAAGAAAGACGGTTTCAAGGGCGACGCCCTGCTCCAGGCCGCCGTGACCGACAACGTGAAGAACACGATCCGTTCGATCCTCGAGGAAAGCCCTGAACTCTGGCAGCTCCAACACCAGGGCAAACTGCGCGTCGTCGGGGCGGTCTACACGAAGTCCGGCGAGGTGAAGTGGCTGGAATAAGCTAAAAACAACGCCGTTGGCCGCTAGCCGTTGGCCGTTAGTTCGGTTGAAAGCTAAAGGCCAACGGCAATATTTTTACGGCTGAAGCTAACGGCTAACGGCGAGGTGTGTCTTGCTCATCGGCGTCCCCAAGGAAACCAAGAACCACGAGTACCGGGTGGGGCTCACGCCCGCCGGCGCGGAGGAATTGACCGCCGCGGGGCACCAGGTTTGGGTGCAGAAGGGCGCGGGGCTCGGGAGCGGCATCCCGGACGCCGAGTATGTCCAGGCGGGCGCCCAGATGGTGGGGACCCCCGCCGAGGTCTACCGGCGGGCGGAGCTGGTCGTCAAGGTGAAGGAACCGCTGGAAGCCGAGTATCCCCTCATCCGCCGGGGACAAACCCTCTTCTGCTATTTCCATTTCGCCCCGGCGAAAGAACTGACCAGGGCCATGATGAAGACCGGCGCGACCTGCGCGGCCTTCGAGACCCTCCGCCTTCCCAACGGCGAGCATCCACTCCTGACCCCCATGAGCGAAGTGGCGGGCAAGATGGCCATCCAGGAGGGCGCCAAGTACCTCGAGCGTTCCATGGGCGGCAAGGGCATCCTTCTGGGCGGCGTGCCGGGCGTGAGGCCGGCCCGGGTGGCGATCCTGGGCGGGGGCGTGGTGGGCACGAACGCCGCCAAGGCCGCCGCGGGACTGGGCGCCCGGGTCACGGTGCTGGACAAGAACGCCGCGCGCCTGCGGTACCTCGACGACATCCTGCCGGAGAACGTGGATACGGTCTCGGCGAACCGCCGGAGCGTACGGGAGGCCTGCCAGGAGGCGGACCTGCTGGTGGGGGCCGTTTATAGCGAGGGGGCCAAGGCGTCCCGCCTGGTGACTGAGGAGACCGTCAAGTCCATGCGGCCCGGCTCGGTGATCGTGGACGTTTCCATCGACCAGGGCGGCTGCGTGGCGACGTCGCGGCCCACGAGCCACTCGGATCCCGTCTTCACGAAGCACGGGGTCGTGCATTATTGCGTGACCAACATCCCCGGGGCCGTGGGCATGACCTCGACCTTCGCCTTGGCCAACGCCACCCTACCCTATGTTTTGGCCATCGCCGAGGCGGGAATCCACGCCGCCGCGAAGAAGGACCCGGCCGTGAGGCACGCCCTCAACATCGTCCAGGGCCGCATCGTGCATCCCGCCGTGGCCGCGGCGTTCAAGGGTAAGGATGTTCCCGCCCTCAAGCACCGGGGATAACCCGGACAATTCGAAATTAGGAATGAGGAATTAGGAATTAAGTCGGGCGTTGAATAAGCTTCAACTCCGCGTTCCGCGTTTCGAATTCCTCATTGGAGCCGCCTTTGCCGACTGTTTTCGCCTCCGCCGCCGTCACCGTGACGATGCTCTTCGTCCTCACGATGGCTTCCATGCTTTTTCCGGGCCTGGTGCCCGGCCTGACGCCGTCCATCCACCTGTATTGGGGGATGTTCGTGGCCCTGGTCACGGTGTTCCTCCAGACCATGGTCTTCGGGTTCCTGATCGGGAGCGGCAAGTCGGTGAAACGGGTCGTGGGCGAGGAGGGCCTAGAAGCCTCCTATATTGAGAGGACCAAGGACCACAAGAACCGCAGTTACCCGGCGATCATGTACGCCATCCTGGCCATGGTGTTGGCGGCGTCCGTGGGGGCGGGGGTCTCGGTGGGTCTGGTGCCCAAACCGGTACACCTCGTCCTGATCCTGGTGGCCTTCGGGATGAACGCCTATTCCTTCTATGTCTCTTGGCGTGTGGTGTCCGACGACGTGGCCATGATGCATGAGATGAACCGCCGGATCGACCAGAGGGGTCCGCGCGAAACGCCCATTCCGCCGCCCGCTCCCGTCATGCCCGCCGGGGCCGTGGGGAAGCCTTCCTCCACCGGGGGCATCCTGGCCTTCGTGGGGGTGTCGATCGGGGCCTTCGGCGGTTACTTCCGCTGGGTGTTGGGCATCCAGGCGTTCCCGGGGATTTGGTTCGTGGGGTTGGGCGTCCTGTTTTTTATCGCCGGGTGGGTGATCTCGAAAAACAGCCGTAAATAAAATGGGAACGGGGTCAAGGCCCGTTCCCGAGGTTCCATTTCTCTATTCTCGATTTTCGATTCTCTAGGCGTTCCCGGGTCGGGAACGCCTACTTCTTCACGTCCTCCATCACCTTCAAATCCTCCGCCGAGGCCTTTTGGGACGAACGTTGGATATGGGGCGTCAGCAGGATCAGGACCTCGTTTTCGATCTTATTGTGAGTCTTTTTCGAGAAGATGAAAGGCAGGATGCTCCGGAGGATTGGGATGCCGGATTCTGAGTCCAGGGTTTCGGTCTTTTGGAGACCGCTGAGGAGGAACGTCTCGCCGTCCTTAAGGGTCACCCGACTTTGGGTGGACCTGTTCTCAACAATGGGGGACCCCTCGGGGCTCCACCCGGTCAGGTTGTCGAGGTTGGCGTAGAGGGTCAGCTGGACCGCGCCGTCCATCCCGATCAAGGGAGTGATGCGGACGTTCAACCCCCCCACGGAGGACTGTTCCGCTTGGGAGGAGGATGCGGAAACCACCGCGGGTCGGCTCGGATCCGTGGTGTTATTGTTGTTATAGGACGTGTTGCCCTCCGCGGGCCTTGTTCCCAACATCCGGTAGAAGACCTTTTCGCCGGCGCTCAATACGCCGGTTTCGTTGTTGCTCGTGGTGATGCGGGTACGGGTCATGATCCGGGCCCGGTTCTTGGTCTCAAGCAGGTTCACTACATTCAGGAATTGGTCGAGGTTGAGGACGCCGTTCATGGACCAGGGTGGGTAGGGTCCCGCGGTGGTGGTGGTGATGTTCTTATAGGAGCTTGTGAGATTCCCCGAACTGTCGTAATAGAACTGTTGCCCGGTCGTCGTGTTGTCGCCCCGGTCGCTGCCGATGGAACCCATGGCGGTACCCTGAGCGGTCCTCAAGGCATCCAAGTCGATCCCGGCCTTCCGAAGGCTGTCCCCCGAGGCCTCCACCACGGCCACCTCGATCTCCACCTGGGGCGCGAAAACGTCCAACTGTTCCACGATCTTCTTGATGCTGTCGATCTTGCTCTTCAGGTCGGTGATGACTAGGGCGTTGTGGGCGTTGTCCACGATAAGGCGCCCCTCCTTCGACAACTGACCGGAGACCAGGGTTCGAACCGTATCCGGGTTGCTGTAGCTCAACGGGATGGACACCGTCTCCAGCCGGAGGAAGTCCTTCATCTTGGGGCTGTCCATCTGGCGCACCAGGGCCGTCAGGTCGTTGAGCTTGATCCGCTTGTCGGTGATCACCACCATGTTGAGTGCGTCATTCACCTGAACCGCGCCCCATCGGGAAAGCCGGGTCTGGATGAAGGGCTCCATCTCGGAGGCGCGAAGGTATTTGAGCTGGACCACCTGGCTGACGGTGTCGATGCCCAGTTCGTCCTGGACCTCCACGTCGAGCTTCAGGTGACCCTTGGAGCCGTCGGACAGTTGGGCCTTGAGGGAAGGAGCGGCAAGGAACGCGAAAAGGATGAGCGGGAGGAAAAAACGGCGATTCTTCATAACAGCCTCCGGATAGAAGTGAACTCGACAACGAGCTGGATTGTAGCCGATTCGATCCGGTCGTTGTATTGATAACCCGCATAAATGGCCATACCATAGGTTTGACCCTGAACCCGGAAGAAACATGCCCCCGAAATTCCCCATTTACCTCGACCATCACGCCACCACGCCGGTCGATCCCGCGGTGTTCGAGGCCATGCGCCCCGCCTTCACCGAGGACTTCGGCAACGCCTCGAGCCGGAGCCACGCGTTCGGTTGGAAGGCCGCCGACGCGGTCAAGAAGGGCCGCGCCCAGTGCGCCGAACTGATGAACGCCGACCCCGACGAGATCCTGTTCACCAGCGGCGCCACCGAGTCCATCAACCTCGCCCTGCTGGGGGTGGCGGGCCGCCGGGCCGACCGGGGCGGTCGATTCCTGACCACCCGGGTCGAGCACCGCGCGGTGCTGGACACCTTCGAGGAACTCCGTCGCCTGGGCTTCCAGGTCGAGGCGCTCCCCGTGGATTCCACGGGACGCCTGTCCCCCCAGACCCTCGCCCAGGCCCTGACCCACGATACGCTGATGGTCTCGATCCTCGCGGCCAACAACGAGATCGGAACCCTCAACCCGGTGTCCGAACTGGCCGCCCTCGTGAAGACGAACAAGTCACTGCTCCACGTGGACGCCGCCCAGGCCCTGGGCAAGGTGCCGGTGGACGTGAAGGCCTGGGGCGCCGATTTCGTGAGCGCCTCGGCCCACAAGCTGTACGGCCCGAAGGGCGTGGGGCTGCTTTGGGCCAAGGAGGCGGTGTTGGATCCCATCCTGCACGGGGGCGGGCAGGAACGGGGACTGCGCCCCGGAACCCTCAATGTGCCGGGCATCGTGGGTTTCGGCAAGGCCTGTGAGTTGGCGGGGGGGCTGATGGCCGAGGAAGGCCCATGGGTCGCCAAGTTGCGCGACCGGCTCCAGGAAAAGATCCTCGCCGCGGTTTCCGGCGCCCGGATGAACGGCCATCCGACGGATCGCCTGCCGAACAACCTGAGCCTCTCCTTCGAGGGGGTGGATGGCAGCGAACTCCTGATGGGCCTGGAGGGTTTGGCGGTCTCCTCCGGATCGGCCTGTTCCTCCAACCTCAGTGGGGTTTCGCATGTCCTTCGGGCCCTGGGGATGCCTGAAAAACAGGCCCGGGCCACCCTGCGCTTCGGCCTAGGCCGGTTCAACACCGAGGAGGAGATCGACTACGCCGCCGGCGAGGTGGTCCGCCAAGTGGAACGCCTGCGGAGGCTTTACGGGGCCCCGGCTTAAAACCAACGACAAACCCAGATTCACCACTGAGACACGGGGTCACGGAGAACGTATTTCATAAAACCAGGGACTCAATGATGCCGGTCACTTTTTGATGTGCCTTTATCGCATTATAGGGTTCGGGCCCATCACCCCCGTTCTTCGAGTCGGCACAACCCCTTGAATTAAACCGGAATCTCCCGTGTCTTTGTGCCTCTGTGGTGAAATTGGTCGTTGGGTGGTCTTGCAATCCCCCGGCGGTTGGGTTTAACTTTTTCCCGTGACCGGAGCCCTTGAGCCCCGGGGAACGCCCTGAGGCCCCCATGCCGCTCGAGATGACCGACCGGGCCGTAAACGCCATCCGGCGATTCGCCCAGAAGGAAAAGAACGCCCCTGAGGCCTTCCGCATCTCCGTGGAGGGGGGCGGTTGCTCGGGGATGTCCTATAAGGTCCTCTTCGACAAGGTCCAACCCCAAGACCACGTCTTCGAGAAGGACGGCGTCAAATTGGTCTGCGACCTCAAGAGCTACCTCTTCCTGAACGGCACCGTGCTGGACTGGAAGGAAAACCTCATGGGGGCCGCCTTCGTCTTCAACAACCCCAACGTGACCAAATCCTGTTCCTGCGGAACGTCGTTCTCGGTTTAAGAAAACAGAAGTGATTGAACCACCACCCGTCAGACTTCGTCTGAGGGCGTAAACGAGATCACTAGGTTCACTAAGAACGACTCATGGGGTTTTCATGGAAGCCTGAAAAAAAGGCCTTTGGCTGACGGCTTTTCTTGGTGACCTTCGTGAACTTGGTGGTTCAAAAGGTTTTCGAAGCCTCAAATCTGGAGTTAACGTGGCCCTGAAAGATCTCAACCAACCCTCCAACCTGCGCGAGAAGACGGCGCATTCACGCTCCCAATGGATGCGGGGGTACGAGGCCCAACTCAAGGGAGACTTGGAAGGCGCCATCGGGTTTTACCACCGGTCCATCGCGATCCGCCCCACGGCGGAGGCCCATACTTTCTTGGGTTGGGCCCTGTCGTTCCAAGGGGACCTCCCGGGCGCCATGGATGAATGCCACAAGGCCATCGAGGTGGATCCCGGGTTCGGCAACCCCTACAACGACCTGGGGGCCTACCTGATCCAGCTGGGGCGATACGAGGAGGCGGTGCCTTGGCTCAAGAAGGCCCTGAAGTCCCGGCGCTACGAGCCCCGGCACTTTCCGCATTACAACCTGGGTTTCGTCTATATGAACCTGGGCCGGTCTGAGGAAGCCCTGGAGGAATTCGAATCCGCTCTTGCCAAATGTCCGGATTATGAGCCTGCCGCCCGCATGGTTAACTACCTCAAGAACCGCATGGGCTGAACCGACCACCCTCAAACTTTTATGAACCACAAAGGTCACGAAGTTCACTAAGAAATCCCATTGTGATAGGCCGTTAAATCTTTCCTTGGTGACCTTTGTGAACTTGGTGGTTCAAATGGCCTTCATTTGCTTTGCCGTTGTCTGTTTGGCTGATTTGCGCCCTTGAAAGAATCGCCCTCCCGGCCTCTAATATCCACCGCTGGATTCCGAATCCCCGAAAGGTTTCCCCATGTTCCAAGTCCTCAAAGGTTTCGCCCTCCTCGGCGGCCAGTGGGTATTGGTCGTCCTGGTCCTGCTGTCCCTCTGGGCGCTCAAGGTGGCGATCGAACGTTGGATGTTCTTCGGGACCCGGGAAAAGCGGGCCTTGGAACTCAACGCCCAACTTCCGGCCCTTTTGGTGGCGGGAAAGATCGTGGAAGCCAAGAACTTGTGCAACCAATCGGTTTGCCCGGAGGGCGCCGTGGTGGGCGCGGGGTTGGAGCATCTCCCCCTTGGGATCGAGGCCGTGGAACAGATCATGGAGTCGAAACGGTTGGAGGAACGCCTTGCCCTCGACCGGCACCTCTTGATCCTGGGTACCCTCGGAAACAACATCCCCTTCGTGGGTCTCTTCGGCACGGTCCTGGGCATCATCAAGGCCTTCAACGACCTGGCCATCTCGGGCACCGCCGGTCCCACGGTGGTGATGAACGGCGTGGCGGAGGCCCTGGTGTCCACGGCCTTGGGCCTGCTCATCGCCATCCCCGTGGTGGCGGCCTTCAACTTTTTCCAGGAAAAGGTGCGGCGCATCCTACTCAACGCCGACCGCCTTTCGCGCCTGATGCTGGCCCATTCCAAAATGCTCGGCGATGCCCGGCCGGGAGCCGTCGGTTTGGACCGACCCGGCGCCGTCGGGCGATAGGGATCAAAGTCGCCGTTGGCCGTTAGCGTTTAGCCGTTAGCTTAAACATCCAGCCAACGTCTAGTGGCTAACGACGAGTTTGTGTTTGGGCGTTTAGCTTTAATTTTAATCCTTCGCCAACGGCAAACGGCCAGCGGCTAACGGCTTCTTCCGGAGGTTGCCCTTGCATCCCCATTCCAACGACGGCGACGGGCCGATCACCTACATCAACGTGGTGCCCATGGTGGACGTGGTGCTGGTGCTTTTGATCGTCTTCATGCTGACGGCCAGCTTCATCTCCAGCCCCTCGGTGCCGGTCTCGAACCCCAAGTCCTACACTTCCGAAAACACGGCGCCCGCCAGCGAGTCCCTGGTGCTGGACGCCCTGGGCGGGATCCACTTCAAGAACAAGAAGGTGACCGAGGAGGAACTGCGGAAACTCCTCACGGAGGAGGCCGCGCTCCATTCGGACCTGCGGGTCGTCCTGTCCGCCGACGAGAAGGTGCCCTACCCCAAGGTCGTAGAACTGCTGGACCTGGCCCGCCAGTCCGGAGTGAAGAAGCTGGCGCTCGGGGTCAAGCAACCCTAAGGAAATGATTTGAAATTGGGAGTTGGGAATCAGGAGTTGCAAGCCGAACAGAAGTTTTCGAACCCCTCAAAAGACGAGGCCTATTCCAGAAGATGAAAACGGCCCAAAAACCACTCTCGCGCGACCAGCGGTCCTGGATGGGATCGGCGGCGGTCCATGTCCTGGCCTTCGCCGCGATCTGGATGGCGGGGCGCCCGAGGTTCATCGACCTGTCCATGGTGGACTGGGCCCTGATGGGGCGGGGGGCGAGGGCTTCCCAGGCGGACATCAATATCGAGCTCCAGGACGAGGATGTCTGGCGTACCCCCGGTCGGAGCCGGGGCCCCTTGAAAGCGCAAGCCAAGCCCAAACCCGTCCCGGAAGCCCGGCCGGGCGCCGGCACCGGCGGCGGGGGAGGCGACGGGAGCGGCTACAAGTCCGTGGCCCAGGTCAGCCGCCTGCCGAAGCCCCTTTCCCCGCTGGAACCGGCCTTTCCTGAGGAGGCTCGCCGCGCCGGGGTGGAGGGGACCGTCATCTTACAAGTGGACATCGACGAGACCGGTTTGGTAAAACAGGTGGCCGTGATCCAGTCCTTGGGCCACGGTTGCGACGAATCTTCGGTTGAGGCGGTCCGCGCGGCCCGGTTCTTCCCGGCCGCCGTAGGCGAGCAGCCCGTGCCGGTTCGGGTGAGAATCCCTTTCCGGTTCCAATACCAATAACTTTTCCCGGCAGGTACCGAGCATGAAGCGAATCCTCCTGATGGCGATGACCCTCCTGACCCTGGCTTGGGCTTCCCCCCGGCCCGCGGCGGCCCTCCAGCAGTTCTACCTCGGCACCTCGCCGGACGGCCAAACCCGGGTGGTGGTTTCCCAACGGCTCTTGCGCCGGGTGGGCGACAAGTTCTTCTTCGAATACCCCGTGTCACTGGTGGACAAGGCCACCGGCGGGAAACTGGAGCTGTACGTGGCGGGCCCGGTCCTGGTCCATGAGTCCGAGCGCGGCACCTTCACCTACGACGATACGGCCATCCACATCGAATGGGCGCCCTCGGGCGACAAACTCGTGGTGTTCTACGAGCAATTGGAAGGCGACTGGCAGGTCCTGCTGGTGGACCGGGCCGAGCGAACCCAGCTCAACCTCACCAAGGCCCTGAAGGAAAGCCTCCTGAAGAAGGCCGGGCGTTCCCTCGAGTGCGAGGAACCCCACATCTCCGTCTTCAGCTGGATCACCCCCCTCAAGCCGGTCTTCGCCCTCGACACCAATTGCGGCAAGCACCAAGAGGATAAGCCCGACATGCATAAGATGGAGGCCTACCGGCAGTTGGCCATGTACGACACGACCAAGGATGCACTCCGGGACTGCGTGGACTGCGCCCAAGAGAAGGCCATCAAGAAGTTCAGCTACATGCCCAAGCCGACCCCGACCCCCACGCCGAACGTCGAGGAAACCCCGACCACGGAGTAAAAAGCCTTTGAATCCAACCGGCCGGGGGGGACGACGAGTTCCCTCCGGCCTTTTTTATTGGCACTGAACCGATTGTTTGAGGTGGGACCCATGGGACATCCGAATACGCGTCGAATCTTGATCCTCGGTTTCCTGGCCGCGTGCCTTTGGGCGCCCGCCGCAGCCGCCGAGCTGACGGGCCGCATTCGCGAGAAGGGAACCAAGGCTCCCTTGGCTGACGCCGCCCTCCTGCTGGAACAGAACGGCGGGGAAGCGAACGCCACCTATTCCGCCGTGGTGGACGCGAAGGGCTTCTACCGCGTGGTCGACGTGCCCGAAGGGACCTACCGCCTGACGGTGGCGTCCCAGGGTTTCGCGAAGGTGGTGCGGGAGGGCGTCACCCTCCCCGCGGCCAAGCCGCTGGACTTCTTCCTCGAGCGCGACGGCTTCACCCTGCCCGAGGTGGTGGTGACGGCCAAACGACTGCCCAAGACCGCGGTCAGCCGCCAGGTGGTGACGAAGGACGAGCTTTCCCGGGTGCCGGGCACCGCGGGGGACCCCCTGCGCGCGCTCCAGTCCCTGCCCGGCGTGGCCACCGCCGGGGATTTCTCGGGCCAGTTGTTGGTGCGGGGCGGCGGGCCCCAGGACAACGCCTACTTCCTCGACCGCATCCCCTTGGCCTTCCCGTTCCACTTCGGCGGGGTCATTTCCACGATCAACCCCGAGCTCATCAAGACCGTGGATTTCTCAACGGGCGGGTTCGGGCCGGCCTTCGGCAATTTCTACGGCGGCATCATCGACGTGACCCAGCGCGACGTCCGGAAGGACCGTTGGGGCGGCCGGGCCGACATCAACCTTTTGATGACTGAATTGATGTTCGAGGGCCCCGTCTCTTCCAAGAGCGCCCTTTCGATCTCCGGGCGCCGCAGTTACCTGGAGATCATGAAGAAGGCCTTCGGGGACTTCACCGCGATCCCGTCCTTCGGCGATTACCAGGTGAAGTATGACCTCAACCCCTCCGAGAGGACCCATTGGGACTTCCAAGCCTTCGGCAGCGACGACAAGCTGGGGGTGGTCATCAAGGCCGATTCCGAGGCCGCGCAGAAGGACCCCTCGCTGGCCGGCAATTTCGAGTTCCACAACGCCTACCACAGCCAGGGCGTGAACTATAAACACAAGCTCGGGGACAACGACACCCTGCTCTCGACGCCCTACCACTACAAGTTCATCTTCGACACCCAGTTGGGCCAGGACTATTACTTGAACTTCGGCTTGGAATCCTTCGGGGACCGGACGGACTGGCTCCACGACTTCGGCCCCGACAGCCAGTTGAGGGTGGGGTTCCAGTACGACCGCCAGACCGCGACCGTGGACAGTCTCTTTGTCCGGATGCCCTCGGACGGCACCCCGGGGTTCAATTTCACCGACGCCGAGAAGGTGAAATCGGTCCTGAGCTCGTCCTATGACCTGTTCGGCACCTATTCCGAGATGCGCTTCACCGTGGGGCCCCGGCTCAAGGCGGACGCCGGGGTCCGCTACGACCTTTTGACCTACAACAACCGCTCCAGCCTCAGCCCCCGCCTTTCGGCGGCCTACGACCTGGGGGCCCAAACCACGCTTAAGGCGTCCTGGGGCCTCTTTCGGGAACTGCCTGAGGGATCCCAGTTGGACCCGAACTTCGGCAACAAGACCCTGGACGCCAGCCGCGCCAAGGGCACGGTGCTCGGCATCGAGCATGAGTTCGCGGGGGGCAAATTGGCCCGACTGGAGGGTTTCGACAAGAAGCTCGACCTGATCCCGGTGGCGGTCCTGACGCCGGACCATTACCTGAACGAGGGGATCGGCACCGCCCGGGGCTTCGAGGTGTTCCTGCGGCAGGCGCCCACCACCCGGTTCTTCGGGTGGATCTCCTACACCTACTCGGTTTCGCGCCGGCAGGACCAGCCGGACATGGCCTGGCGCTACTACGAGTACGACCAGCGTCACATCGCCTCCATCGTGGGCAGTTACAAGCTGACGCCCAAGTGGGAGACTGGGTTCAAGTGGCACCTGGCGAGCGGCGAGCCTGAGACGCCGATCATCGGGGTGATCCCGCCGGACTCGACCCACAACTTCTACATCCCGGTCTACGCCTCCATCAACTCGGCCCGCAAGGCGCCCTACCACCGCCTGGACCTGTCGATCTCCCGGACCGCCAGCTACAACACCTGGCGCCTTCGTTGGTACCTCGAGATCCTCAACGTCTACAACTCCAAGAATGTGGTGGGTTACGACTACAGCGCGGACTACAGCACCCGCAAGGAGATCAAACAGCTCCCGTTCCTGCCGTATTTCGGCGTGGAAGCAAAATTTTAACTATGGCTGGGGAGGCGTGTGCGGACCTCCGACTCCGCCCTGATAACAGGATGAAGGGAGGGTTATTCCTTGGCCTTTGACAGCCCATTCGGGTCTGTTAGGGGCCCTGCCCCTATTTACCCCGAGGCGTCTTTATAATCCGGTTCGAGTCCAACCCGGGGAGGCGACGGAATTGATGTATTAAGCGGTTAGAAAGAGAGTAGCGCTTAATGAAACACCAAATAATCGACGGGTTATACTTCGGATCGGCGGATTTACGGTTAACTGATGTTTACGAAATGTTACCTGACTTCTTTCGAGGTTTTTCAATGTTAATCAATTGTGTGGATGGTTCTCCGAACATCAATTGGACGTCTGGACCGGATTTAATGAGAGTTAAGCTATGGGATGCGGAAATCCTCTCTGGAAAGCTTTTTGTGCCCGAATCAAAATTGAGCTATGTGTTTAATGATGGAAATACTTTTAATGGATTTGATGAAATATATCTTTTTCGTGAAAAACCTAAAGAGGTTTTACAAACACATTTCACCTCGGACAGGGCGGTGTTTGGCACCCAAGTTCCGGAGGAGTTTTTGAAGTATTTCAAAAAATCCGGATCGGTTAGGTATTTGTCTGATGGGATTGGGCTAAATTATGCCTGTGAATCAACATCTATAATGGAAAGAATATGCGGATTGGAAAGCCGGTAATGTGGTTCGAAAAGAGATTGTAATGGGCGTCATTACGGGCTTATTTATGAACCGCCTCAAATCTTACGGAATGGGGAGGCGAATTTCCCAGAGCTTGTGAGGAAAGGTCGCGCGTCCCCACCAGGCTTGGTAATTTTTGAGACAAATATGTTTATGATCAGGCTCATGGACTCGGCAAATTGCCGGGTCTAGCCTGAACTTGTCGTAAAAACGCCATGAGGTGAAAGGGGGTGCCTCTTGCCCCACACCAAGGAAGCGAAAAGAAGTCCCATCCGCCGTGTAAGGCGTGTGCGCAACGGCGAGCAGAATGGTTTGTTCAGGCTGGCGCAGATCACGGAGTACGCGATGACGGTGACCCGACCTAAACACCAACCGGTCAAGTAGGGAAGTTCGAAGCCTTTGCTGATGCGAGATCCGTATAGATGGAAGCTATGTCGGTGTGGAACTCGCCTCGGGGTTTTCCCCGGGGCGTTTTTTATTACGGCAAAACCAAGACGATTTTGAACCACGGGGAAGGCGGAGAAAGCGGGGGAAAAACAACGTTTTGGCATTTGTTTGGGATAAAGATTCTCGAACTCCGTGTCCCCCGTGACCTCCGTGGTTAATCTGTTTAAATCTGGATAATCTTCCGTTTGTGGGTCATGAAGTCCCTCAACACATACTGCGTCAGCTTGTCAGGGGCGGGATAAATCAACCTTCCCTGGTTCACTTGGTGCATCCGCTCCAGGAATTCCCGCTCCCCGAAATAACCGACGTCCTCGTCGGCCATCATGAAGGTATTGATGGTGACCCCTTCGTCGGTGGCGGCCCTTACCTCCCTGAGGGTGGCGTCGTAGGTCCGCTCCGTCGGGGGATAGGTCAAGTGCAGTTTGGGCCCGTCGTAATAAGCCGTGGGGGCGCCGTCGGTGATGAGCAACACCGACTTGTTGCGGGTGTCGGCGTTGGCCAACAGCACCCGGGCCAATGAAAGGCCTTTCTGGAGGTTGGTGAAATGCTCCGGGATCCAATCGCGGGCCCCGGAGGGGACGCCTTGCGAGTAATCCACCGTGATGTTCGTGCCGCCGCCCATCACGGTCACCGGCTTGGGCGCGAGCGATGGGATCTCGCCGACCCCGACCTGCCGTGCGAAGGTCGAGAACGCCACGAACCAAAGCTTGTCCTCGGGGTATTCGGTCCGGATGAGGGCGTCGAGGGCCAGGGCCAGTTTCTTGGTGTTGTAGAACCGGCCGTAACGGGCCATGGACCCGCTCTGGTCGATGAGCATGACGATGGCGCTGGCCGCGGAGCCCCGGGTGAGGTGCACCTGGAAGTCGCGCGCGTCGAGGCGGATCTTGCCGGGGACGGCCGTGGGGTCGCCGGACTGGCGGATGGCGGAACCCAGAAGGCTTGAGGGCAGGTCGAGGTGGGCCAGCGAGTCGCCGAACTCGTAGGGCTTGGTGGGGGTCATCTCGACGTTGCCCTCGCCGGTGAAGGTGGCGTGGTGGCGGCCCATGCCGTCGGTGAAGAGGCGGCTGAAGACTTCCTGCAGGGCCCGCTCGCCGATCTTGCGCGCCCCGCCCGGCGTAATCTTGTAGAGGTCCGTCCCCTCGTCATAGTCGGCCTGTTGGGTCTGCCGCATGGCTTCCTGGAACATCTTTCGAAGCTCATCCCGCTTGGCGTCCAGCGCCTGGGCCGCCTCCTCACCCAACATCTCCTGGACCGCCTCGCTGGACATGCTCAGGAGGTCGCCGTTCTCGAGGGCTTCCTGCAGGTCCCCCTCCAGTTTTTCCAGGGCGCCCAGGCGCTCGGCCAAGCGGCGGGCCTCCTCGGGCGTGGGGGATTTCTCGCCGGTGAACGCGTGGCGCTTGTCGAGGTCGGCGAGGGTTTCGGCCTGCTGGAGCAGGTGGACCAGGTCCATGAGGGGCTCCCGGGCCCGCTCGGCGGGGGACTCATCGGACCGGGACAGCATCCAGTCGAGCTGGAAGAGCCCGGGGATGTCGGACCTTTCCACGGATTCCTTGAACTTCCCCAGGGGCCGGTCGTCCTTCATCTTCCCCAAGAGCCGCGCCACTTCGGCGGCCTTGCGCCTCAGTTCCTCCTCCACCTTGCCCCGGGTCTGGTCGAGGCGGTGGCCCTCCCGGATCTCGTCCTTCATCTTTTGGAGGGAATCCAGGAAACCCTTCACCAGCTCGTCCAGGCCGTTCACCTTGAGGAACTGGTTATAGGGAAGGCCGCGCTCCATCAGGGCCCGGAGGGCCTCGTCGAAGGACACGTGGTAGCGCATCATCAACTCCTTGACGGTGTTGACGACGTCCTCCACCGAGAAGGGCGGCTTCTCGGGCTCCTTCCATTCGCTGTACTCGTGGGAAATCATCGGAACACCAGCTCTCAGCGGTCAGCTCTCGGCTGTCAGCTTTTGCCTTCGGTCGTTGCCGACCGCTGACCGCCGACCGCTGACAGCTATCCGTTCGTTTTCTTTTTGGCCGCTGGCGCGGCGGTGGGTTTGTAGTCCGTCAGTTCCCCCACCTTGGTCCTCGACAGCTTCCCCGTGAGG